>NZ_JAWOVY010000008.1:0-217628 GCF_033340155.1 Vibrio sp. 1562 | reverse complement strand
GGCTACGATGATTAACTGATGTAACCGATCAGATCGTAACTTCCTGATTTAGTTCCATCGAATTACGCAACAAAGCCAGTCTAACTGTTAATCTATAACTATTGATATATCTACATTCTTGAGAAATAAGCCCCCACGTTTTTTGAAGCGTTTACTTTACCTACTAATTGCTATACTCAATATCGTTAACTCTGTTCAACGCTGAGACATCACCATGAAACGTTTATTGCTGGCTGCTATGTGCTTACTTACGGCTACTGGACAAGCAGAAACCATCTGTAAAACCGATGCGATAGGAATAACACGTTGTAAGGACTCCAATGGAGTAGAGACAAGGTACAGGACGGACACTCAAGGCACTGTTAGATCATCGGACGGAACAACGTATAAGGTTGACGCTCATGGAGCTATACGAGGCTCAGACGGCTCAATATATAAGACTGATGTAAACGGAATCATTAGAGATAACAAGGGTAATACGTGGCGAGAAGATGCTCACGGAAACTTGAGGGGGTCGGACGGATCAATCTGTAAGAAAGATCCCCACGGTGCCGTAAGATGCACAGATTAATAGATGAGGCTTATGATGAAAAGAAAATACGTTACAACGTTGTTGGTAATAGCAATATCAGGCTGTGGTGATTACGAATCGGTATCTATACCGAGCTTAGAGCTATCGGAAGAACAAAACCAAGTGCTCTTGGGAGTAACAGCGTCTAACCTGACATGTGCTGCTATCAGCAGATATTCAAATGATATCGGTTCACCGATTGAAGATCGAAGTTATCTAGAAAACGCAGAAACTGCTTTTAGTATTATCGCTAATTCCAATCTAGTGGTAGAAGTAAAAACTGGGATGAAACTTATAAGCAGATGAAAACCGTAGTTTATAATGGGGTTATTACAGATTTGAATAATGCACCATCTTTGAATGACTTTTACGATCATGTATTTCCACATTATCAAGAAGCCTTAAAAGTAAAATCTATCCGAGATTGTGCCGATGTAAGTGCAGTAACTAGGCGTATTCTTGACCCGTTGTTGGTTCTGTAAAGTAGTCGATAGTGGATGATAAAGAGGTCATTACTAGTGAAATTAAGTAGTACACCTATTAACGATAGGTTTCTTATTACTTGCTAAACAAACTGCGTTATCGATCTCTATCATTCAGACCAAACTTTCATAAATGAAACGATTTTTCATTAAATTGCATAAATTCAGGCTGAATAATAATTCAATAAATGCATATAACCCATTTGTGCAATATAAATGCAAATACTCCGATATTAAGTCGATTTGTGCACTGGATGTGGGAGTGTGGGGGTAGGACTACTCAAGAATGAGCGTATATAGTCCATAGAAAGGTTTTAGCGATGAATTGGTGTGATTGTATTAATGTTGATTGAAACGTTGTGAGAGGCTTTGAGGAGTTATTTCAGACAATAAAAAACCGCCCATGATAGGCGGCTATATGATAGGACAGGGGATAGATCGAACGGTTAGTTATTCTCTTTGATGTAACGATAAAGTGTTGCGATTCCGATTCCAGCAGCCTTAGCAGCTTTCTCTTTGCTCATTCCGGTATCAACATACTTGAGAGCTTCTCTACACTTGTCTAGCGTCTTCTGAGATTGCTGTTTGCCTTTATATTTACCTTCTGCTTTAGCTTTGGCGATACCTAGAGCTTGACGTTCTAACATTAACTCACGTTCCATTTGGGCAACACTGGCTAAGATTCCTAATATCATTTTTCCACTAACACTAGATGTATCAACACCAATATTAAGGATTTCGAACTCTACACCTCTACGTTGATATTCCTCTATAAGTGTCATTAATTCGCCCTGAGAGCGTCCTAGACGGCTTAATTCACGAATAACAATCTTATCTCCTTTCTTAACCTTACTTAACAGTGTTGTTAGCTCTGGACGCTCTAAACTCTTACCACTAGCTATGTCTTTGTATATCGTAGCGTCTGGGTACTTATTCTTAATTTCAGTTATCTGTGGATCTGATTGCTGGGTATTGGTACTAACTCTAACGTATCCGTAAATCATCTTACTATTTCCTGTCTATCATAAGGGTTCTAAATGATAAAATCTATCTTATAAGTTGTCAATGATCTAAATGATAGATTGTTATCAGTAAGTCACAAGACCAAACCTAAAAGATAGTGATTGGTTCTCTAGTATCACCACTATCATTTGTTACTTAAATGATTCTTAAAATGTCCACGGAAAAGGGCAGTGATTGGTGAGATAAATAGAGTGTTGTTTGTATGCAGAAGAGGTGCATAAATATTTCCCGATTTCTACGAATTTCAAATCTGGGGGTGAGTGTGGGGCTAAGCGAGTCGATCTCTCAATTTTGAATTTCCAAACCTCTGTTTATGATGTTTTCCTGTAACAATGGATATTTCGCCACTAATAAACAAGCATTGAAAAATTTAATTTTATGTGTAACAAAAATTTTAGGTAAGTATATAAATATTGCTACTTATGATATAATTGTTACATGTATTAAGATAAGATTTTTGATTAATCCTCTTAATAACACCTCTAAATAAGCAGTACACCCAATTCTAGATATTTTCATCATAAGATTGCTGAGAGTTTTTACCATTTTAACGCACATTTTATTGAAAATATAATTACTGAAAGTTATGTAAGTTATTGATTTATAAATAAGCAGCACACCTTTTTGACAACAATCAGGACTTCCGACAATGAACCGAAATCAAAAGATTTTGTATGTTCAAGGGGAGATCTTAAGCCTAAATTCCAGTTTATTAAGCAGTACTAAAATTTCACCAGAAATTAAGCATGTAATATACCTATTAGGTTTAAATCTACCTTATTCATACATTGAAGAAACAACTGGATTTAAACAATCCTACCTAAGAAAAATCAAATCTGTACACAAACAGGTTGTAGATTGCCTACAAGAAGAAACAGCCAATCTTTACAGTATTAACGGTATTAACTAATAAGGATAATAATAATGAATAGTAAGCCTTTACCCGTTGTAACAAACATCGGAAACCGTCACTCTTTACAAAACCACCTCGATACGCTTCTTGATGTAGCATCGGCACAGGATAAGAACCTGCAAGCCATTAATAAAGCTTATAGCGGATTAATCAAATCTCTTATTTCCGCCGCCCAAGGAAAAGAAGAAATCAATAAATCACAGTTAGATTGCATCAAGATCTTACTAGCAGAACATAAGCACCTTAACAAAGTGGTAGCGGATATTGAGGAGTTGATTAAAAAGGTTCGTATCTACCAAGATGAAGAAGAGGCTAAACACACTCCAAGTAAATCTTCTTCAAAACAAAAAATTTCACTACCTAGGATCCCATTAGATACCCCAATGTATGGAGGCATGAAATAATGCACGTTAATTACTTCGGTGTTCATGCAGAACTTTGTCACAGCTTACTATCTGTATGGGGATATGATGAAGAAACCCTTAATCAACATCACATCTATCAACCACTGATTACGTTATCCTCACCAGAAACGAAAGCTACGCTATGGCGGTCGATTCTGCAGCATCAAGAGGTATTACAAGTCGTTCTAATCAACAATGAAGATTACGGTGTTAAATACCTTTTATACGTCCTTCAAGAGTTCTGTACAGCTTGTAGCGATAAAGTAGGGTGTTTATATGATGATGTAGAAGAAGGGACGTTACAAGCCGCTTGGGAACATGTGGAACAGCATGTGATCCCCTCTTTGGGTGATGAGAAATGTGTTATTACGTTTGGTGCAGTGTAATATCCTTGCTCTTACTACTGAAGTGTCACCACCCAGTTACCGCCTTTATCTTCAATTTCATATTCATAGTAAAAGTTGTTACACACCACCGTAAACCCTCTAGATACCATCATTTCTCTAATTGCTGAAATTGAGTCGCATTTATATCCTGTGAGTTGAATCATACGCACCATTTGTGGGATTACTTCTGGGTGCTCTTCAACTCCTTTTGGTAGGTTCACTCCAGATTCAAGCAGGTTCATTGAGTTATTATATGTCGTCCTTGCTGGTTTGCGCTCGGTCTCTGCTTGCTGAACAATCACTATTTCTCTTTGCTTTTTCTCGAATTGATTAATTCTACTTTGTAGTAGGGTTTTAGAGCTATTAACCTGACTCAGAACGTTTTTATACCTATCTTGCTTCAGGCAAAATGTGTCCATACTCGGAGATAGATATTTAAATTTTGAAACTTCTTTTAATTGATCAAGTTCAGAATCTAGGTCTAACAGTGATTTAGTTAGCGTCACGCCCTTCAAATCATTATCTTTAACTTTTTGGTAATTTTGGTCACAGAAAGATAGACGTTCACTCTGTTGTTTTTCTATTGAAGCCAATAGAGCAGCGTTACTTTGTTCTATTGACTCCAATTCCTGTTGATGTTGTTCGAGTTTTATTCGAGCATACTCATCACTAAAAAAGTTCAATTGCGGTTTGTATTTGCTGATTTCCCCTTTAAATTCTTTACAAAGTTCTGCAATTTGATCGTTATTGAATGGATTCTCGATGCAACGAGTAGAACCAATAGACTTTAAGTTATTGATTGTATCTTTTAATGCAGTTCTACACTCAATCTGAAGATTACCTGATCTAACTTGTCCAAAACTATCTTGATATTCTTTCATTATATGAGGTTCATTTCCGCTAAACACCGAACAGAAGTTATCTACACTTGACTTAATCATTCTTCCCTGTGCATTGAGCGAAACAATTACTTCTCCTCCAGAATTGAACTCGTATGGTAAGTATGAATTAGCCGCTTCCAAGCTGGCGGAAGCAACCATAAGTGATATTAAATAGTATTTACGCATTTATTGATAACCTAGTAGTGTTCGTACTTAACCTTAGTATCAATGCGAACTAACGTAAATATTCCATCTTTACAAAGTGTTGGGTATGTCACTTACTCATTTAAAGCGTTTATAAGGGCGTGAGGTTAAACGCTTTCAGTTATGGTTTCCCTATATCAAAATCTAACCTCTCTATTACTTCCTGTAACAACCTAGGCTTGTAGTCCTTACCATATCGACCATATGTCATTGTTTCATCTGTATGACCCAACAGGTAAGAAGCTGGACTATATTCAACACCCAACTGTTTGAACTCATTGGCTACAGTGTGTCGGAAAGAGTGGAATGTCTTTTTGTAACGTTCATTCTTGTTTAGAACTTTATCACGCTGAATACTGAACCACTTAGAAGGGTACTTACCGTAACCATCTTCTGGTAAGTATTTGAGAGTAGGGAACACTAGCCCTAAAGGTAAGCTTTTAACGTAGTCGATAAACCCTAACTTAATTAGTTTACTGTGTATCGGGATATTCCTAAATGCAGCTTTGGTTTTGAGCTTTTGATCCGGTCTATCTGCATTGATGGAGATACACCAAACTCCATCTATTTGCTTGATGTTGTCGGTATATAATTGACACAACTCATTAATTCTAGCTCCCGTGTACAAACCTAGTAGTGGTATCCAATAGTGCCAAGCTTCTTTGGGGGGCGTTTTGTATGGTTCTATAGTGAATAACTTTTTAATGTCTGAACGTGTGAAAACTCTCCTTTCTTCACTTGCTTTGATTTCTTTACGTACTTGCAACTTAGTAAACGGGTTTTTATCTGATTTTTCATTCAAAACCAACCAGTCAAAGAAACCGCTAACCACCTTCAACGTGTCGTTAATCGTATGAATACCGATAGGTTTATCACCAAAAGCAATAATTTGTTTAATCGTTTTCCCTTTGTAACGTGGGTTGTTGTTGATATTGGGCGGTAGCTGCACAAGTTGGTGTTTAAATGATAAGGCATCATCACGGGTGAATGAGTTAATCCCTTTATCTTTAACAATGCGTAGTAGTAGTTCAAGTCTAGACCGATACCGAGCTAGGGCTTTTGGAGATACCCTATCTACTGTTTTAGCTGTCATAAATAATTCTATGCATTCGGAGAGTTTCGGCTCTTTCTTCTTTGCTTGCTGCTGAAGCTTAACTTGGGGTCGTTCGGCTATAAATTGATTAGTTACAACAGGAGTCTGTGACAACGTTATGTATTGGAGTTGAAAGAATTCTCTATCGTAATTTGCAGTATGTTTCGTTGCTAGTATTACAGCCTCACGAGGGTTGGTTGTATGAAGAGAAAACCGTACAACTTTAGCATTTTGATAGTGATGTTGAAGGTGGGAGGGGATTCGTCTCTGATAGTAAAAGGTGTTGTTTCGTTTGGTGAGATGTCTCATTTAAATGTACCCCAAAATGTGGGTAACATCTAAGAAAGTTAATAATATCAGATAGGTAACTCTAGAAATTTAAATCTCCAGAGGTTCCTCCAACTACAGTCCCCGCTACCTAGGTAGCACCTGAAATAGTTAATTCTTCGGCGAGTTATGCTAATCAAATGTTAAAATTTGATTAATAACCACTCTCCTGCAGTCTTCATCGGAACAATTACTCAATTAAATGAGTAAAGGTTAGTTAATGATGCTGGTCATCATTAACGTGTGAACTCTATCATGTTTTTGGTCCATTTCAACACCCTATGTCAATTTATTTTCAATGAAATAACCTCATCAATTTTCATGAAGGTATGTTTGCCAATCTTTTTGTGCGAGTCACGGCATAAATAAAATTTATTGGGTTAGGGAATGGAACCCAAAACACTTCAGAACGATAAATGTGTTTCGATCGTTACGACATAAGTTATTCAATTAAGGACACAAAATTGATTAAAATCGGAGCACTTGTTTTAAAATCTACGCTAAGTTGACCTTATGGTACGTATAAATGGGTTACAATGAATCTTTGTGAAACAGTCTACGGACCTAGGCAGTTTTTCATGAGTGGACAAGGAGGCGGTATGACCAGGTTATTAGCCATTGCGGTGTTGATTGCAGTAGCATTTGTGTTGTTTCGTTATCGAACCAATGAAAAAGTCCAAAAAGCGACCGTTATAACATTAATTGGCGCATTTCTGATTTATACAGCATCAATTATGTTTGCGGAATTGATCCGCTAGCAAAGTAAAAGAGTCCTTGGAGTAGTATACGGTGAGTTCTCAGAACAAAATGGAAGAGCAAGACGACGTAGTTGTCATTGAAGAGCGTGACAAACGTACGCATATCTATATCGCAATCGCTGCGGTGTTAGGCTTGGCATTTGGTGGCCTTGTTGGATCGGTTGTCACTGCGAACAAGTGGGAATCGACTTACCACGTATTAGAAGAAAAGTATCAAGCACTAACGCAAGATAAAACCCAGTTGGCATCTCAAGTAAAAGTGCGTGAAGAGGCGATCGACCAAGAAATACAAAACCAAGTTAGTGAGTTACTCGCCGCGAAAGATGAAGCTCATCAGAAAGCACTTAAGAAGTTGCAAAAGCAGTTGACTGAGGTCGAGAAGGTCAACTTGTCACTAGAGTCTCAATTGAAGCAGCAGGCAGATAAGATCAACACGACGAAGTCAGAAAATGAGAAGTTGAGTCGTCAAGCGGATATGCAAGCGACTATGTTTGAGCGGTCCCGCGAAGTATTCCAGAAAGAGCTAAAAATTTCGCAAGAATTAGAGTCTCTCGAGAAAGAACGGTCGAAATTATTACCTAAGATTGAGAAACTCAAGAAAGAGTGTGACGTATTTTTAGAAGGCAAATCTTGGGACGTGAAGTCGGACGCGTGTGATAAACATGATGAAGCTAATTCACGACTAAGTCAGGTCGATCAAATGATTGAAGTCTATAAAATGGACCTCAAACAAATCAAAGCAATAACGGAAGATATCGGCCTTTAAGTCTTTTGTATCCGGTTTTGAAAAGCAAAAGGAGCTCTTTAAGAGCTCCTTTTTCGTTGTTAGCTATGACTTTTAGCCTGTCGCGTATATTAGATTCGTGAGGCGTCATAGCCTGAGGCGAGCAGGAGCTCTCGTTCGTGTTTAATCAGCTGAGCTCGATCTTCAATTAGTTCATTGAGTGCTTGAGATGGCTTACCTGCTAATGCTTTGAACGAAGCAAAAGATTCCGCGGTGTCGATTTTATCAATCATCTGACTGATGACATTACGAGCCTCACACGGGTTACTCGTCGTTGTAAAGTATTCTACTTGCTTTGCTGCCGATTTCATCTCAGTTAATAGCTCAAGCGGGCTACTTTCTTTGGCTACTGCCATGTAGTTATCCAGCACGCGCTTTGCATAAAGCAGTTCTTTGAGGGGGATATCTCTTCCGCTCTCGATTAGGGATTCGCTAAGGATCATACTTGCGCTCATGGGCATTCCTTCTTATTACTACGCCGCTTTTGATGTTTCCTTGAGTCTAATTTATTGAAGTCACATTGGGAATGGGTAAAAAGCATTTTTAACGCATTTTTATTCATTTATGAAAACACGAATGCGATGCTTATCTGGATCGATAGCCATAAAATTTAACCCATACACTGATGTCGCTGGTGGTTGAACAAACTCAACACCTAGGTCTTTCCAGCGCTTGTAAATGCGCTCTAGCATATGACTATTGGGCACCGATAAAGACAACTCGGTGCCACCACCTCTAATTCCGCTGTAGGGTGAAAGATTATCTCTTTGCTTGAGTGTCAACGTTAAGCCTTCGGTCAGTGGAATAGCGGCGAAGGTTGGAGACAACTGCGTGACTTTGCGTTCGAACAGTTTCGAATAAAAAACTTGGCTTATGTGGATGTCCTCAACGTAGAGAACGAATGAATTGATAGTCAGCATGGTTTGTTCCTTAATCAATTAGAAATAGTAGGGGCAATCTAACGGAAAGGAACGACAGGAGTTGTCAGTAGAACATTCTCGAAGGTAAGTGACAGAATAAGAAAAAGGAGCCGTTTAGCTCCTTTTTATCAGCGGAATCATTGGTATTAATGAGTGTGTTTGGAAGAATACCAGTTGTTTTGATACGCTTTAGATGCAAATAATGCGTTTGCTTTTGCACGCTCGATAATAGACTCGTCCACCTCTAGCGGCTTCATGGTTTGGTCTTTAAAGTCGTACGCCAGGGTCGATATCTTTTCACCAGGGGAAAGCACAACGAGATTGTCGCGCGTTAAATAACCAAAGTTTTTGTCGTATTGCATCATTGCGCGTTCATCTTCGCGAGCCAGTGGCTTCGTTAAATCACGACCAATCATCGGTGTTTTAGCATCTACCCCAATCAGAGATAACAGTGTAGGCGGCATGTCTATGTTGTTTGCTATGCGGTCATCTTTACGTGGTTGAATGCCTTTACCAAGGATCAATGCTGGAATGTGAAAGTGCTTAACTGGAACAAGGTTAGCGCCAGAAACACGTGCATCATGATCTGCAATTACAATGAAAATGGTATCATCCCAATAAGATGACTTTTTCGCCTTTTCAAAGAAAGTGCCCAAAGCGTAATCGGAATATTTAACGGCGTTGTTACGCGTCATATATTCTGAATCGTATGGCTCAATTTTGCCTTTTGGATACTCATAAGGGCTATGATTACTTGACGTAAAAACTAAGCTAAAAAAAGGTTTGTCGCTTTTTGAAAGGCGTTCAAACTCTTCGTTTGCTTTGTTATATAGATCTTCATCACTAACACCCCAAGAGCCAACAAAGCTTGGGTTGTTATAATCGTCTTCTTCTACTATTTGATCAAAACCGTTACCAAAGAAGAAAGTTTTCATGTTGTCAAAGTTGGCTTCACCGCCGTAAATAAATTGCGTGTGATAGCCTTGAGCTTTCAGTAAGTCCGCGATGGTAAAGAAACCCGTTTGGCTTTTACTCAGCTTCACTACCGCGCGAGACGGAGATGGAGGAAAGCCCGTGGTTACGGCTTCAATTCCACGAACAGAACGAGTACCAGTGGCGTACATTTGTGTGAACTGCCAACCTTCCTTCATGAGTTCATCAAGGTTTGGTGTTAGAGGCAAACCACCCAAAGCACCGACAAATTGGGCGCCTAAGCTTTCTTGTAGCAAAATCACTAAGTTTTTATGTTTACCCTGGTAAGTCGCGGGGTTACTGTTCATGGTTGGGAGTAATGAAGGGGTGAAGTCGGACTTTGTTGATGAAGTGCGAACTAATTCCAACATCTTTTGAGTGTCCATTTTTCCGTAGAACTGCTCAGCATTCTTTTCTGGCTTCATGCTATTAACCGCAAACAACAATGAGTAAGATGAGTTCAGTGCTAAGTCGTTAAGCAGTGGATCGTTAGAAAAGGCGACCATAGCAGGATTTAGCGGGCGGTGCCCTAAAGATGAGCGAGCACCTGCAACCCCAAAAAGAACAACGAAAAGTGCCAATAGTGGTCGCCATTTCCAGTTGACCTGCTGCGCCTTATCGGTCAGTTTCTTACTCCACTTCCAACCTAAAGTGATGGTTAAAACTGTACCTAACGCACCAATAAACAGTTCTAATTTGTAGCCAGTCCAGAGCATACTCAAGACTTCTTTTGGGTAGATTAAGTATTCCACAAACAGGCGGTTTGGACGTAGGTCGTATTCCTGAATGAATGGCGCTGTTGCTAGCTCCATGTATACAAGCACCCAAAGCCCTAAAACCATCCATATGCGTAATATTCGCTTCCAACACTCTCCCATCTTACCGGTTAATGGCATGAAGGTTGAAAACAGTGCTGGAAGAATAAATAACCAGCAAAGCGTTGCAATATCTACGCGCAAACCTTGACCTAGGATGTAAATTAAGTCGTTTAGAGAGTCAATACGGTCAATCTGCCAAAAAGCTAGCAAAACTCTTGAGATAGACAGAAATAGAAGCGAAAACAAAGAAAAGGCAGCAATTGGCTGCAAAGGCCCCCACACAGAGCTCTTTGATAAGTTTTTCATATTTATTCGAATAGTTTAATTGTTATGTTGTGTTGTTTTTAGCAAAGCAAGCGTGAAATAAACGTGAATTATAATGTGGGTTTATGGTCGAGTAGTGTAAGTGTTGGTATGTCTATGTAAGGGGGAGGGGCGTTTGTGTAAAAAAAGAGCCAGTTGATAACACCAACTGGCTCTAGATATTGATAAAGGCATGATTACATTGCGGCTTTCTTCGCTTCTTCGACCCATGCGTCGAACTTTTTCTGGTTCGCTTTGATCCAGCCATTTACATGAGACTCGATGTCCGCTGAGCTGTTCTTACCTTGGCTCATCATCATATTCTGAGCACTAACATCATTGATATTTAGTTTGATGATTTCAAACAGCTTTGCAGCAGCAGGGTTGTTTTCTGTAAACTCTTTATTGGCAACGATGCGCATAGAGTTCATCTCGAAGCCGTAGTTCTTACCGTTCTCTAGTGTCGTATCAATGTCCTTACGCTCACCAGGAAGTGAAGAGAATGGCACTTCTAACCACACAACATCTTTCCCTGGAACTAAAACGCCACTTACCCAGTACGGTGTCCAAGTGTAGTAAAGAATCGGATCGCCTTTTTTGTAACGTGAGATCGTATCAGCGATAATCGCTGCGTAGTTACCTTGGTTGTGTGTTACTGTGTCACGGAGTTTGAAAGCATCCAACTGATGCTCAACAACCATTTCACAACCCCAACCTGGGTTACAACCAGTTAAGTCCGCTTTGCCATCGCCGTTTGCATCGAATAGCTTCGCCAATTTTGGATCTTTTAACTGACCAATGTTAGTGATGTTATATTTTTCCGCTGTTTTCTTATCGATCAAATAACCTTGCGCAGCACCACTTACGTATTGGCCTTTACGGAAGAACTTATCATCACCGCCCGACATCGTGTACTTATCGGCGTGAAGAGGGAACCAACCAACCGCTAAGAAAGTAGCATCACCTTTAGCAATAGAGGTGTAGCCTACGTTGTAGTCCACTTCTTTGGTCGGTTTAACATCGTAACCAAGCTCTTCAAGTGCGCGGTTTACGATCAACGTTTGAAATGTTTCTTCTGCAACGGTTGATTGAACAGGCTGAACAGTGACACCTTCACCCGGTAGTTCACTTGCCACACCATAAGTTGAAAATGCGATAGTACTTAGAGCTCCAACAGAGAGCGCTTTCTTCCATGAATTATTCATTGATGTTTCTCCTAAGTTTTAGATCGTCTTGGTTCGTCTTTGTTTTCAGTTTTAATAGGTATGAAACAGGACCTGTGTGATACCAGCGAAGTTTAGTGTTGCCCGCATTAACCCCTAACACCTGGGTGATACGGTCTAACAAAATCGCAAGAATAACGATGCCTAAGCCACCAACGGCAGCAAGACCCATATCAAGTCGGCCAATACCACGAAGTACCATTTGGCCTAAGCCGCCAACAGCAATCATTGAAGCAATCACTACCATAGAAAGTGACAGCATTAAGGTTTGGTTTACACCTGCCATGATGGTTGGTAACGCCAACGGTAACTGGATGCGATAAAGCATCTGTTTTTTGTTTGCCCCGAAAGAGTGGCCAGCTTCGATAAGCTCTTCAGGTACTTGCTGAATACCTAAAATAGTCAGGCGCACAACGGGAGGCAGGGCGAAAATGATCGTTACTACTACGCCAGGAACGTTACCAATACCAAACAACATAACAATTGGCACAAGGTAAACGAACGCGGGAGTCGTTTGCATTGCATCTAATATTGGCCTAACAAATTTGGCAGCGGTTTGGCTCCTTGCCAACCATATCCCCATTGGTAGCCCTATAAGCAAACAGAAGAAAACGGCGGTTAACACCAGTGCTAGCGTTGTCATCGCTTGTGACCACGCACCAATTAGGCCGATGAAAACAAGGGATACAAGAGTAGAAAAACCAAGTTTTACATTGGAAAACTGCCACGCTAGCAAAAATAAAATGAGTACCATTATAGGCGCAGGTGTAGACACCAAAGCAGTTTCAAACGACGTTAGAATAAAGTCGATTGGAACTCGTATTGCTTGGAAAACAGGTCGACCATGTTCCACCAGCCAGTTCAAACCGGATTCTACCCAGCTATCGAGGGGTAAAACCGCATCTTGGAATGGGTTCATAATATCGAATGGCGCTTGCTCTACAGTTTCTGAGTTGAGCCAATCATTACTTGGCGCGGCCTCTGTACCTTGCGACCAAGGATCATCTTGCGCAGGAGCAGTATTTGACCAGGGATCATTGTTAGTTTGCTCTGAAGACATCGTGTTAATCCTTATCTAGTGTTTGTAGAAGACGTGATTTAGTCACGACACCAAAGTAAGTTCCTTGCTCATCTACGACAGGCACGGCATAAGGAACACCAGCAACCAGACCCAAAATGTCATTAATTGACTGATCAGGCTGAAGAGTAACTTCATCCGGTAATTGAGCACTGGCTAACGAACGGTTTTCTTTATGAGCCAAACGTAGTGAATCAAGAGATACGATGCCGGAATATCGGCTAGATTTATCGACGACAATACCGTAATCACGGTCGTGATCCATCAGAATCTGCATCGCAGAGCCTGGACCGTCATTTTCCGATTTCTTAAAAACAGCCGCTGGCTTCTTGCGCGCGATATCTTTTGCTGTCAAGACACTTGCGATGTTTACGCCGCGGAAAAAGGCTTCGACATAATCATTTGCTGGACTGTGTAATATTTCATCAGGTGTACCAACCTGAACAACCTCACCGTTTTGCATGATGGCGATACGGTCGCCAATGCGCATTGCTTCATCCAAATCATGAGAAATGAAGACAATTGTGCGTTTGTCATCGTTCTGTAGACGAATAAGCTCATCTTGCATCTCAGAACGGATCAATGGGTCTAAAGCGGAAAACGCCTCGTCCATTAATAGGATGTCAGGATCACAGGCTAACGCTCTCGCTAAACCAACGCGCTGTTTCATACCACCGGATAATTCGTCAGGGAAAGATTCTGCATAAGGGTCTAAACCCACTCTTTCTAAGGCGGAAAGGGCACTTTTCTGACGCTCATTAACATCGATGCCGGCAAGTTCTAAACCAAAGGCGGCATTTTCAATCACCGTCATGTGTGGCATGAGTGCGAAACTTTGAAACACCATTGAGATATTATTACGACGAACTTCTCGAAGTTCATTCTCGGAGATGTGGGCGATATCTCTTCCTTTGAGATAAACACTACCTTTAGTCGGCTCAATGAGCCGGTTAAGAAGTCGAACAAGGGTGGATTTCCCGGAGCCAGAAAGGCCCATGATTACGAAAATTTCCCCTTCATTTATGGTGAGAGATACATCGTTTACGCCGACTGTTAAACCTGTCTGTTCAAAAATACCGTCTTTATCGACGCCTTTGTCGATAAGCGAGAAGGCTCTCTCTGGGTCTTCTCCAAACACTTTATACAGTCCCTTAACTTCCAGTATGGGATCCATGTTATCTGTCCTTTTTCGTGTGTTTATAACTGTTTAACGATTTGTACTCTAATTAATTTTAGTTCAACTTTCAACGAAAGGGGGTTGGTTAACTAGTTCTGCCGTGCATAGAGAATTCGTTGAGCAAGGTATGTTCAATTCTTCTTTTTTATATTTAAAACAATTGCTTGTGATGTGTTTTTATTCGCCATAACGTTGCCCTGACGTAGGGTTGAATTTATTTTGAATTTTTTTGTACATTTCAACTCAACTCGCTTGCATAGATATAAGCTGTGATAGCTTAGAACTCTACATATAAAAAGGTTAGAGCTCTAATTTTTGGTTAAGGCTTGGTCCTGTGAAATCGGTTAGGTACTGTTATCCTTAGATTTATTTATTGCTTGATTTCACTCAGGGTGATATTTATCGCTGTAGTTTAGGCAACGTATGGAATAAAAAATGGAAGCCGAACAGTTAGAAGTGCTCAATTTCATTAGCCAGTACCCACCTTTTGATGACCTACCTGAAGAGCAGCTTAGAAAAATTGCTCTCAATGCCGAGGTTGCATACTTTCGGCAAGGAACAAAAATCCTTAACTTCGGAGATACGATCCGCGACTTGTATATGGTGAGAAGTGGGGCGGTAGAGATTTATCGACGTAAAGGTGAACTTTACAACAGGATTGATGCTGGTGGACTGTTTGGTCAGATGGGGTTGTTGATGAACAACCGCGTACGTATGCCAGCCAAAGCGATAGAAGACACTCTCGTTTACTGTATTCCGGAAAACATCTTCAATGAACTTTGTGATGAGTTTGAAAACTTTGCGGACTACATGGAACTGGAAGATAGCGCGCGTTTGCGAAGCGCAATATCTAGCCGCTCCGAAAGCAATGACTTTACCACCGCTAAGGCACGTAAAATCTTAGCAAGAGATCCAGTAACTCTGGAGGCAACGGCTTCAATTCAGGAAGCTGCGATACTAATGGCAGAGGAAAATGTCACCTCTCTGCTCATTATTCGCCCGACAGAGGAGCTCACAGAAGAAGATGATGAACAGCTGCTTGGAATATTGACTGATCGCGATCTTTGCATTCGCGTACTAGCTCAAGGTATTGATACCAATATTCCAGTGAGTGAGGTCATGAGTTATGACGTGGTTTCATTGGATTATAACGCCTATGTGTTTGAGGCCATGTTAACCATGTTGCGTTACAACGTGCATCATTTACCAATTTTAAAAGATAAAAAGCCGATAGGAATTATTGGCATGACGGACATCGTTCGTTACGAATCTCAGAACAGCCTATTGCTAGTGAGCTCTATTTTTCAGCAAACCAGTGTCGAGGATCTCAAGCAGGTTTCTGAACAAGTAAAAGACTGTTTCGTAAGAATGGTCAATGAAGATGCCAACGCGCACATGATTGGTCGAGCCATGTCGGTTATAGGCAGTAGTTTCAAACAACGCCTCGCTGAATTAGCTGAGCAAGAGTTCGGCGCAGCGCCCATTCCTTATTGTTTAGTCGCAATGGGTTCAATGGCGAGGGATGAGCAGCTAATTGTAACGGATCAAGATAACGCCCTTATTCTCGATAACAGTTATGACGTTGAGATTCACGGAGAGTACTTTGAAAAGTTTGCTAAATTTGTTTGTGATGGTTTAGCGGCATGCGGCTATGCTTATTGTACTGGAGACATTATGGCTACCAACCCAGAATGGCGAAAAACTCGTGCAGAATGGGAAGAATGCTTTGGAAACTGGATAGACAATCCAACCCCTGAGAGATTGTTAAATAGTAATATCTTTTTTGATCTCCTCGGTGTGCATGGGCGAGTGAAATGGGCGGAGCAATTAAGCAGCTTTATTGTGAGACGAGCGAAAAGAAATAACCGCTTTCTTGCTTGTATGGCGTATAACGCAATACGTAGGACGCCTCCACTGGGCTTTTTCAAAGACTTTGTGATGGAGAAAGATGGTCGTCATCGCAACTCGATTAACTTGAAGCGAAGGGGGACGGCTCCGTTGGCCGATTTAATACGGGTGCATTCTCTGGCAATCGGTTCGCGATCGCAAAACTCTTTCGACCGTTTAGATGACATTAATGATGCTGGCATTTTACCGAAAGGTCGAGGTTTGGATTTAAGGGATGCGATGGAGCTAATCTACATGGTTCGAATTCGTCACCAAGCCCTTGATATAGAAAATGGAGAAGAGCCAGACAACAATATTGAGCCGGAGAACATGTCTGAATTTGAACGTCGAAACTTAAAAGCAGCATTTCAAATTCTAAGTAACGCTCAGAACTTCATTAAGTTTCGATACCAGAGAAGTAGCAAATAATGTGGTTCTCAAAAAAAGTAGAAAAAGAACAGCCGTTGTTGGATACATCCCAGACGCCAGAGTGGTCAATGTTGTTCAAACAACTAGCTAAAGAAGCGAAAGACGAGAGGCTCAAACGCTACTATTCGACACCGATGGTTAATGGGGAAACACCAATTGAACAAGTGCCATTTGTCTCGGTAGACTTTGAGACAACAGGATTGAACTCGGAAGAGGATGTCATTCTCACGATCGGACTTGTGCCGTTCACTATTGATCGTGTTCAATGTAATGGTTCTGCCCATTGGGTCGTTAACCCAAACAGAGAGTTAAACCACGAGTCTGTCATTATTCACGGTATCACTGACTCTGAGGTTAAAAACGCGCCGCAGCTGTCTCAGATCTTGGGTGAAATATTGGATGCGTTGTCAGGCAAAGTGGTACTTGTTCACTACAAGAACATTGAAAGGCAGTTCTTTAATAACGCCTTGCTAAATAGCATCGGAGAGGGGATACAGTTTCCTGTTGTTGATACGTTAGATATTGAGTATGCGATACAACGCCGTGAATGCAGAGGTTTTATCAATAAGTTGAAAGGCAAGAAACCCGGTTCTGTACGATTAGGGCACGCTCGTGAAAGATATGGCCTCCCTGCTTATCAACCTCACCATGCCCTGACGGATGCGTTAGCAACTGCGGAGCTGTTTCAAGCACAACTGCAGTATCACTTTAATCGAAACATGCCAATATCTTCGGTTTGGCAATAGGCGTTATTTATGGTGAAAACAATAAAATGCAATGAGAGATAGGGGGCTTTAAGATTATGATGGCGGATTGAGTAACCGCTTATAAGAACAATGTTTTATGAACATGTGCTTGGTAGTGATGAAGACGTTTCATTACTCGAACTCCGACGAAAGTAATTTAAACTTGGTCACGTATTTTTAAGGAGATTATCCGTGAGCACCGATAATAACGGTGGCATTCAACGCCCCGATGGAAAAGTAAACGCAATAGATACTGACTATCAAATTGGTCAGGATAACGTTGCGCTAAAGGTAGGCCCATTTGGCCTTGATATTCACAACCGTGTTTTTGCAATTTCTGGCTTAGCAATCGTCATGTTTGTTGTGATAACACTATTATTCCGAGAACAGGTAGAGCCGTTTTTTTCAGACCTACGAGCGGGTTTGTTACACAATTTAGACTGGTTTTTTCTCGCTTCAGGTAATATTTTTGTCATTGTCTGTGTCGGATTGATCTTCACACCATTAGGCCGTGTACGAATCGGTGGTACTGAAGCAACACCGGATTACTCCTATGCTGGATGGTTGGCAATGCTATTTGCTGCGGGTATGGGCATTGGTCTCGTATTCTTCGGTGTATCAGAACCGATGTCCCATTTTAGTTCTGCGATTGGTGGCGTGAACGTTGAGAATGGTGTACGTACTGACTGGGCACCGCTAGGTGGTGCAGAGGGCGATGCAACTGCAGCTTCGGCATTAGGGATGGCTGCGACGATTTACCACTGGGCACTTCATCCGTGGTCAATATACGCGCTCTTGGCTCTTGGGCTGGCTATCTTTTCATTTAACAAAGGTTTGCCACTCACCATGCGCTCAATTTTTTACCCTTTGTTTGGTGAGCGTGTATGGGGTTGGACTGGTCATATTATCGATATTCTTGCAGTGGTAGCGACGGTTTTTGGTTTAGCAACATCGCTAGGCTACGGTGCGTCTCAAGCCGCAACGGGTTTGAACTTCCTGTTTGATGTCCCAATGACCAATACCACGCAGGTTATATTGATTATTGGTATTACTGCGCTCGCTTTAATCTCTGTTGTGGCTGGACTCGATAAGGGCGTGAAAATCTTATCTGAAATCAACATGGGTCTTGCAGCGCTGCTATTGCTATTTGTTATTGTTGTTGGCCCGACGATTGCGATTTTAACTGGTTTCTTCGAGAACATCGTTTCCTATGTGGCTAATATCCCTGCCTTATCTATGCCATTTGGACGAGAGGATGTGAATTACTCTCAAGGCTGGACGGCGTTTTACTGGGCGTGGTGGATTTCTTGGTCACCATTTGTGGGTATGTTCATCGCACGTGTGTCTCGCGGTCGTTCAGTTCGTGAGTTTATTATTTGCGTTATTCTTATCCCATCTTCAGTTTGTGTGTTATGGATGACGGCTTTTGGCGGTAACGCAATTAGCCAATACGTTAATGATGGCTACGAGGCGGTGTTTAACGCAGAACTACCTTTAAAACTTTTTGCCATGTTAGATGTTATGCCATTGGCTGAGATAACATCTTTTGTCGGCATTATCTTAGTCGTGGTGTTCTTCATTACCTCTTCTGACTCAGGATCACTGGTTATTGATACTATTGCTGCGGGCGGTAAGGTCGATGCACCAACGCCACAACGCGTGTTCTGGTGTACGTTTGAAGGTTTGGTTGCGATTGCATTGATGTTGGGTGGTGGTCTAGCTGCTGCTCAAGCAATGGCGGTGACGACTGGTTTACCGTTTACTATTGTTTTACTTGTTGCAACGGTATCTTTGATAAAAGGTTTGATGGATGAACCTCGTCCAAAGGCGGTTTCTAAGAAATCAAAATAACTAGTATCAGCAGTTAAATTATTGATAAAAGCGGTATGCGAAAGCATGCCGCTTTTTTTTGGATTTCTATTTTTCTCTGAGAAATGAACAGCATGGAAAACGGTCTTATTCTGGTTGTTTTTTGTACTGTGCATTTAGGTGACTATTTAATAAATTAGACCTCGAACTATTTTAACTTTTGGTTAATAGGTTTATTTTTGTGATTTGAATCACAAAAATACCGATAAAAAGGCGGATTATTTGATTTTTAGTCGCGAGGGATGCCCATAATAAAAAGGAAATTTAATTAGACCTCAAAGGATATGTATTTTCACATGATCACATCAGCACCTTGGGTCCTTTATCCAGAGATTGGAGAAGACTCAAGTAAAAAATGGATTTTTCGTGAGCCTAAAATCTCTGATGGTGACGACATTTACAGCTTGATTGCAGACTGTCCTCCATTGGACATGAACTCATCTTATTGCAATTTCCTACAGTCTACGCATTTCAGCAAAACCAGTATTTTGGTTGAGCAAAAAGGCGAAATCGCAGGTTTCATTTCCGGTTATCAGAAACCAGACGAGCAAGACGTTTTATTTGTCTGGCAAGTTGCAGTCTCACCTCGCTTTAGAGGTCATGGTTTAGCATTCCGCATGTTGAAAGAACTTCTCACCCGAGAGGAATTAGGCGGTGTTAAATCGGTAGAAACTACCATCACGGAAGATAATAAAGCCTCTTGGGCACTGTTCAAAAAGTTAGATGCGATGAACGGCAATTCTGGCCAAGTAAGCACATTTTTGGATGAAGAAGCCCACTTTAAAGGCAAACACGATACAGAATATTTGTATCGCATTCCTCTCAAATAATCCTCAAACAATAGGAATTAAAAACGGTCTCATCATGGATATTTTCAAAAAGCAGGAATCCAACGTACGCTCATATTCAAACAATTTCCCGGTCGTTTTTCGTAAAGCGAAAGGCTGCTGGCTAGAAACAGAACAAGGTGAACGATACTTAGACTTCCTTGCTGGAGCGGGATCTCTAAATTACGGCCATAACAATCCAGTACTAAAACAAGCGTTGCTTGAGTACATTGAAATGGACGGTATTACTCACGGTTTGGATATGCACTCAGAAGCGAAAGCATCGTTTCTGGAAGCGTTGGATACTTACATCCTTAAACCAAGAAACTTGGATTACAAGGTTCAGTTTACGGGCCCAACAGGTACTAACGCTGTTGAGGCGGCATTGAAGCTGGCTAAAAAAGTAAAAGGCCGCGACAGCGTCGTTGCGTTTACTAACGGTTTCCATGGTTGTACTGCTGGCGCACTGGCTGCAACGGGTAACCAGCATCACAGACAAGGTAACGGTTCTAGTCTAAGTAACGTCACTCGTATTCCATTTGAAGGTTACGCTGGCGTAGATGGTCTTGCGCTGTTCGAAACCATGCTAAATGATAACTCTGCAGGTATGGATAAACCAGCCGCTGTACTTCTTGAAACTGTGCAGGGTGAAGGTGGTTTAAATGCTGCTTCAAACGAGTGGTTACAACGTTTGAGCAAAATCTGTAAAGCCAATGACATTCTTGTGATTGTCGATGACATTCAAGCAGGTTGTGGACGTACCGGTACTTTCTTTAGTTTCGAGCCGTCTGGTATCCAACCGGATATCGTGACGCTATCGAAGTCGATCGGTGGTTACGGTTTGCCGATGGCTGTCGTATTACTTAAGCCTGAGCTTGACCAGTGGAAGCCAGGCGAGCATAACGGTACGTTCCGTGGCAATAATCACGCCTTTATTACTGCTGCAAAAGCACTAGAAATTTACTGGGCAAACGATGATTTTGAAACACACATCAAGCAGTGTTCAGACAAGGTGAGTGCAGTGATTGACCGTTGTGTTCGTCGCTTTCCACAAATGTTTGTGCAGAAAAAAGGCCGCGGCATGATGGTTGGTATTGAATGTATCAATGGTGACATGGCATCTGAAATCGCGAAAAACTGTTTCGAGAATGGAATGGTGATAGAGACAGCGGGTCCAGACGATGAAGTTGTGAAGTTCTTCTGTCCACTAACCATCAGCGAATCAGAGCTAGATCAAGGACTAAGCATCTTTGAAAATGCAGTAGAGACTATCGCTGCGAAACATTTCAAACAAGCATCTTAATAAGGATTTTAATTATGATCGTCAGAACTCTAGATGAATGCCGCAACAGCGAACGACGTGTTGTTTCAGATAACTGGGAAAGTGTCCGCATGTTGTTGAAAGACGACAACATGGGTTTCTCTTTCCACATCACAACGATTTATGAAGATACAGAAACTCATATTCACTATCAAAACCACCTTGAATCGGTGTTTTGTATGAGTGGTGAAGGTGAGATTGAAGTTGTAGGTGGAGAAACGTACCCAATCAAACCAGGTACATTATATATCCTTGATAAACACGATGAGCACTACTTGAGAGCTTATAAGAATAAAGAAATGGTAATGGCGTGTGTGTTTAACCCACCGATTACTGGCGCTGAAGTGCACGATGAAAACGGTGTTTATCCTCTCGTTGACTAAAAGATGATGGTGGGGTGCTTTGCCACCCCACACTTTACTATCTCTTCTTTTTTCTTTTTAAAGTTACCAATCAAAAAAGGCTTATCATGACATTTACCGTAGAAAAAATCGGCGGTACATCAATGACAGCATTTGATGCTGTTCTCGACAATATTATTCTTCGTCCCAAAACACCATACAATCGTATTTTTGTCGTATCTGCATACGGTGGTATGACCGATGCGCTGCTCGAGTGTAAAAAAACCAGTAAACCAGGCGTTTATCAGCTTATCGCGAAACGCGACGACAAATGGGAAGAAGCGTTAGCGTACGTTGAAAGCCGTATGTTGCTGACCAATGAAAATATTTTTGCGGACCCAATGAATCGTATCCGTGCGGATAAATTCATTCGCTCCCGCATTGCTGAAGCGAAAAACTGTATCGCGAATATTTTAGAAACCTGTCAGTACGGTCAATTTTCGTTGCGCCAGTACTTGCCTCAAATTCGAGAGTTTCTCTCGTCTATCGGTGAGGCACATAGTGCTTACAACACAGCACTAAAACTAAAAAATATGGGTATTAACGCTAAGTTCGTTGACCTGTCTGGTTGGGATAATCAAGCGCCAAGAAGCCTTGATGAGTCGATCAGTGACGCGTTTGCTGATATCGATGTATCAAAAGAACTGCCAATCGTGACAGGTTATGCTTACTGTAAAGAGGGCCTAATGCACACTTATGACCGAGGTTATAGTGAGATGACATTTAGCCGAATTGCAGCAATAACAAAAGCGGATTTAGCAGTAATTCACAAAGAGTACCACTTGAGCTCAGCAGACCCACGCGTTGTTGGCCCTGAAAAAGTATTACCAATTGGTAGTACAAACTATGACGTAGCAGACCAACTTGCTAACCTTGGCATGGAAGCGATTCACCCAAATGCCGCTGCGGGTTTACGTGAAAGTGGTATTGAGCTACAGATTAAAAATACATTCGAACCTGAACACGAAGGTACTTTGATCTCTTCAAGCTACCGCCCAGAAGAAGACAAAGTCGAGATCATCGCAGGTAAAGAAAAAGTATTTGCACTGCATTTGTTTGACCAAGCAATGGTAGGAAAAGCCGATAACGTTAGTTACGAATTGATGGAAATCATCTCCGATGCTCGTGTAAGTTTGGTTGGTAAAGAGATGAACGCTAACTCTATTACTTACTATCTAGGTGGCAGTACTGATAGCTTAAACAAAGTATTGTATAAAGCCGAGAAACGTTATCCGAATGCCTCGATTAAAGGTCGTATGGTCGCGCTTATCTCAGCCATCGGTTCTCAAATTGATACCAACAAGACGTTGGCGAAAGGTGTGCTTGCATTGATGAATAATGGCGTTACGCCAGTTGCACTGCACTCATCATTGAGAAATGTAAATGTTCAATTTGTTGTCGGTGATAAGGAATACCAGCACGCGATTTGCGCATTGCATGATGAGTTTTTCCAAAGTAGCAGTGTAGCTAAATCGGTTAATGTGGCTTAGTTTATCCACGGTTAAAATACAAAGGAGAGCAGGTTAGCTCTCCTTTTTTTGTTTTTCAGTTTGTACTCACAATGCCCACTTTGTATAGGCTAAACAGGCGATTTAAGTAAGTTCCTATGTGGCGATACACATAAGCCAGCAGAATGGTCTGCTGGCTTATGTTACTGATTAACTAACGTTAACTTAGTTTACTTAAACTTGCTGATTTCTTGTTCAACTTTGTCTAGTTGTTGCAGCTTCTCTTGCATTTTTAGAGAGTCGTAGTTTAGTGAAGCAGGGTTCATCGCTGTGCCACGTTGCATTGGGTATTCTGGAAGTGTTTTAAAGAACTCTCCCACAACGTCTTGTACAGGTACAAATAGCCACATGTTGTCAGCCATCCAACGCAAGTACATTTGTGATTCGCTTGGGCCTTTTTCGAATGGGTCAGCGCGTAGGTGGATGATTTTAGGCCAGTTCGGAGCAAAACGAACTGCGTTACTTAGGTTCCCTTCAAGCGTTGCAAAGTGAAGTTTCCAGTCATTCCAGCGGACAGCGTTTAATTCACCATTAGACGTAAAGTAAAGCAGCGACTCACGAGGGCCTTTTTCTTCCTTACCTTCAAAGTATGGCATGAAGTTGTAACCATCTAAATGCACACGCCATTCTTTGCCATTTGCTTTGTAGCCTTCTGCCAGTTTTTCTTTTACATCAGGTACGCCAGCAGCTGCCAATAATGTAGGCAACCAGTCTTGGTGTGCCATCATTTCATTGATCTTGGTTCCTGGCTTAATGACGCCTGGCCAACGAACCAGTTGAGGAACACGCATACCGCCTTCCCAAGTTGTACCTTTTTCACCATGGAATGGTGTTGCGCCACCATCTGGCCAAGTCATGGTTTCTGCGCCGTTGTCCGTTGAGTAGATAACGATAGTGTTGTCTGCAACACCTAGCTCATCCAGCTTGTCGAGTAAAACACCTACATGATCATCGTGTTCCAGCATACCATCGGCATAAATGCTTACACCTGATTTACCTTGGTATTTTTCCTGCAAGCGAGTGCAAACGTGCATACGAGTGGCGTTATGCCAAATAAAGAAGGGTTTATCCGCCTTAACTGCTTTTTCCATAAATGCCAAAGAGCTCTCTAGGAACTCTTCATCTGCGTGCTCCATACGTTTTCGTGTCATCGGGCCAGTGTCTTCAATCTTACCGTCGGCATAAGACTTAATGACACCACGAGGGCCATAGTTTTTACGAAACTCTGGGTCTTTAGGGTAGTAATAAGTTTCAGGCTCTTCTTCTGCGTTTAGGTGATATAAGTTACCGAAGAATTCGTCAAAGCCGTGTTTTGTCGGTAAGTGCTTATCTTGGTCACCTAAGTGGTTTTTACCAAATTGACCCGTCATGTAACCTTGTTCTTTTAACAGATCTGCAATGGTTGGCGCCCAATCAGGTATGCCGTGGTCAGAGCCTGGCATACCAATTGTTAACAAACCCGTACGAAATGGCTCTTCACCCGTAATAAAGGCCGCGCGACCAGCAGTACAAGACTGTTGTCCGTAGTGATCTGTGAACAACGCACCTTCATTCGCGATACGGTCGATGTTTGGCGTTTTGTAACTCATCATACCTTGGTTGTATGCGCTGATATTCCAGTAGCCGATATCGTCACCAAAAATTGCCAGAATATTCGGTTTGTCGGCTGCCATAGCAGCACTGGACGCCGCTAACAGTCCTGCGCCTACAGCGATTTTGCTCAATTGATTTGCCATAAAAACTCCAGATTGTTGAGAGTAAAGATAAGCACAAGTGAGCCTTATGCTTAGTTGCTGCATAAGTTAATGATGTATATAGAAAAATCCTCTTATACTCGATATAACCATAAGTTATTGTTGGGTGGTAACTATTTGTTAATTAAGAAGAAATAGGATTGTCCTGTTAGTTTGTAGAGATTCGTAAAGTAGATTTAGATCACTGAAGAGCCTTATTTTTATTGCGTAGTAGAAGAGGGGATGGAAATGAAAAACAATAGGATGCTCGCTTGTTTTACGGTCCTAAAGCAATACTAAAGTCGTTATGTATTGCTTGTAATTATTTGTATAACCAGTGATTTAGTGTCTATATTGATTTAGGTTGTACATTATAAATATAAGGATATCTATGAGTCAGTGGGCAGGCCGGTTTCGCATTTTATTGCTGGTCAACGTTGTTGTCAGTTTTATGGCTTTTTCTCAAGAGTTATTCACAGAGAAACCAAATATTCCTTCAGGCTTAAATCCAGAATATGCTGGCACACAAGCTTGTGCAGAGTGCCACCAAAACGAGGTGGAGGCTTGGAAGGGGTCACATCACGATATGGCCATGAAGCATGCAAGTACAACCTCTGTACGTGGTGATTTTGATAACCATGTTGTAACGCACAAAGGAATGCCTAATCGGTTTTTTAAAAAAGGCGGCGAATATTGGGTCAACATTCAAGGCTCTGACGGGCAATGGCATGACTATAAGATCAGCTATACATTTGGCTGGGAGCCACTACAGCAGTACATGGTCGAGTTTGAAGATGGCCGCGTGCAGCTTATTCCTTTTGCTTGGGACACAAGAGCTAAAGTTGAAGGGGGACAGCGTTGGTTTCATCTTTATCCAGAAACGACAACAACGGATGAATTCTATTGGACCAATACCGGGCAAAATTGGAACTTCATGTGTGCTGATTGCCATTCAACGAACCTAAAGAAGAATTACGACGCTGACAAAAACACTTACAACAGCTCATGGTCAGAGATTAATGTGGGATGCGAAGCATGCCATGGTCCCGCTAGTCAGCACATAGAACTGGCCAAGAAATACAAAAATGCTGGCACTTCTTTTGAGCATGACAGCCATTATGGCTTTGATCGAAATTTGTCTAAAGCAGTGTCGGATTGGGTGTTTGAGGAAGGCCATAGTACGTTACAGCCGAAATCAATTGAAGCAACCAATCAAGTGCAAACATGCGCTCAATGCCATAGTCGCCGAACCCAGTTAAATGAAACAGGTGATCATGTTAAAGGTTCTTTTTTTGATAAATATCGCTTAAGTCTTATAACACCTGAACTCTACTATCATGATGGACAGATTTACGACGAAGATTATGTTTATGGTTCGTTTCTTCAATCTGAAATGGCGGAGAAGGGGGTCACGTGCACTAATTGCCATGATCCACACACGGCAGAGTTAACGATCCCAGAAGAGGCAGTATGTTCGCAATGCCATATTGCATCGGAATATACACCTGAAAAGCATACCTTTCATAAGGCTGGATCTGAAGCATCGCAATGTACGGCTTGTCACATGCCAGAAACGACTTACATGCAAGTCGATCCTCGTAGAGACCACAGTTGGCATATTCCACGACCGGATTTGAGCAAACACATTGGAACGCCCAATGTTTGCATGTCATGCCATGAAGATAAAAGCAATCAATGGGCCGATGAACAGATAGCAGAATGGTACCCGAATTCGAAGTATCGTAATCAACAACATTTTGCTGTCGCATTTTATGCGGATTCAATTGGTCATCAAGAAGCAGCAAATGCGTTGGCATACTCTGCTCAGGATTCGTCTTTAAAAGACATTATTCGCGCCTCAGCCCTGGAGAGAATGGGGGGCAACACTGACCAAAATACAACAGTATCTTTGGCTAGGGCCGTTAAGAATGAGAATGAAATGGTTCGATTAGGGGCAATTTCAGGCTCGTCTGGTTATGAATTTCATGATCGGTGGCGGATTCTAGAGCCATTGCTTGGTGACCCGGTGCTTTCAGTGAGAGCGGAAGCTGCCTCGGTGCTGGTAGCGAACTACGAACAAATGACCCCTTTACAAAAAGATATCATTAAATTGCCCTTAGAAGAGTACATGGAAATTCAAGAGTTTAATGCCGATCGTGGTTTCGGAAGAACCAATTTGGCGAATGTGTACCGCAGCTTAGGTGAAATCGACAAAGCGGCCGAGCTGTATAAACAAGCGATCAGCATCGAACCCTATTTCGAAAATAGCTACGTTAACCTAGCAGATTTGTATCGTCACCTAGGTAAAGAAGAAGCTGCGCTCACGGTGCTACAACAAGGGATGAAAGCTCAACCTAAATCCAGCACGTTACCATACAGCGCAGGTCTTTCTTTGTTGCGTCAAGGCAAAGCTGATGATGCGAAAAAGCTACTTAGACGCGCCGCAGAAATTGGTGAAACTAATGCTCATTATTGGTACGTGTACGGTCTAGCTCTAGAAAAAAGCGATGTTCTAGAAGCCAGTAAAGCGTTGCAAACAGCATTTGAAGTCGGTGGCAATCCACAGCACTTGTATGCTCAATGCGAGGTTCTAGCGAGAAATCATAAAAAAGGTGCTGTCGCTTTTGCTTTCGATAGGTGCATACAAGAGCTTAGTCAATATGCACCTAAACAAGCTATTGATCAGCTTAAAGCCTCTATTGTCGGGGTCAATAGGAGCTAATTACCAAAAGTGGAGCTTTTATCGCTCCACTTTTTTCTTGCTTAGTTTAATCAGCGTCTTTCGCTAATCTCAGCCCCATGTCGGACATGATGACTGACTGGCTAGCAAAATCGCGACGATAGTTTTCGGATTCGTCAGCATTATAGGCAAAGCTACCACCTCGTACAGACTTGTGTGCAAGGCTTTCTTTTTCATCTTTTGCGTTTACCGGATTATCACTTGGTGCTGATTTGTAATAGCCTTCATCAAACGCATCAATAACAAACTCACCAACATTACCCGTCATATCGTATAAGCCAAGCTCATTCGGTTTTTTCTGACCTACCTTGTGTGCCTTATTGTTTGAGTTACTGGCATACCAGGCAACGTCGTTAATATCATCAGACCCCGCGTAAGTGAATCCTTGACTTAGATTCCCCCCTTTCGCTGCAAACTCCCATTCTGCTTCGGTGGGTAAACGATAGTGCTCTCCCGTTTTTTCATTCAATTTCTTTATAAAATAATTGGCTTGTTGCCAGCTAATGTTATTCACGGGCGTATTTGGGTTTCTAAAATAACTCAGAGAAGAGCCTGTAACCGATTCGAATAACTCTTGGGTTACCTCAAATTTTGCCAAATAGAAATCATCCACGCGAACGGTGCGAGCCGGGTGCTCGGATTTATTTGCTGATGGATTATCCGAGCCCATCATAAATTGTCCACCTTCAATAAGAACCATATCTTGATCGATTTTTTGAGCAAGAGGGCTAGGTTGTGTTGTTGCACATCCAGTCATAATTAGCGAAATCGAAATAGCGGCACCAAGGTAAAGAGTATTACTTTTGGAATGCTTCATAGGGGAGCTCCATCAACATTTATGATCAAAGAATTTTATCAGGCAAGTCTATGAAAAACAGTTATACACACTATAACAAGCGCCACGAATAATTGAACATTATCATCACACTAGGCGATTAACTTAATGATTAGTCTTAACGCCGTTGGGCACAGGCTAGCAACTAAGAAGGTGATGAATGCACATAACTCAAGGTCCGCAGTTCAATGGAAAAGCATCCAAGCGATTACATGTCATGGCGAAACCTATCGGTGCAGTGTGCAATATCGATTGCACCTATTGTTATTACCTAAGCAAACAAGATTTACTTGAGTACAAGCCAGGCTGCTCACCAGTCATGGATGAGGAAACGCTAGAGACCTATATCCGTCAATATATAGCGGGACAAAATACACCTGAAATTATTTTCTCTTGGCAGGGTGGTGAGCCGACAATGCTAGGTTTGGATTATTTCAAGACAATTGTTGAGCTACAGAATAAATACCGTCCCGATGGCATTACGATCTCCAATGATCTCCAGACTAATGGCACACTGCTTAACGATGAATGGTGTGAGTTTTTAAAGGCGAAAAACTTTCTCGTCGGTTTAAGCATTGATGGTCCAGAAATGATGCATAACGCTTATCGAACAAACCGAGCTGGTAGAGGCACATTCCGGCAAGTCATGAATGCGGTTGAACTATTACATAAGCACGAAGTAAAGTTTGCTACGCTCACTTGTGTTAACAACTTGACCAGCCGTAACCCACTTGAAGTGTACCGATTCTTGCGAGATGAAGTACGCTCCCCTCAAATGCAGTTTATTCCAATAGTTGAGCAGAAAACATTCAGAACAACCGCCCCTCAAACTTGGGAGCCAAACGAGCAACTAAAGCAAGGAGATAAACGGTTGATCCCAGGTCATAAAGATGCCGTTGTTGAGCCTTTTTGCGTTGCGGATGAAGCATGGGGAAATTTTCTGATCGCGATTTTCAATGAATGGGTTTTACACGATATCGGCAACGTGTTTGTGCAGTACTTTGAAGCCAGTATCGAAACCTGGATGGGCAGAAAAAACCCACTGTGTACGTTAGGTGAAATCTGCGGGAAGGGCTTAGCAATGGAGCCTAATGGTGATGTGTTTGCGTGTGATCATTACGTGTACCCAGAATATAAGGTTGGAAACATTCATCACGAAAAGCTCGATACGCTCGCTTATAGCTCTGAGCAGCAGAAATTTGGGTTTGCTAAAAGTCGTACGCTGCCCCAACAGTGCCTTCAATGTGATTATCAATTTGCATGTTTTGGAGAATGTCCCAAAAACCGTTTTATCCGTACTAGGCAAGGTGAGCCTGGTCTTAATTATCTCTGCGCGGGTTGGAAGAAGTTTTTTACCCATGTTGATCAGTCGATGGCGTACATCTTACGAGCGACAGGTAACCCAGTTGTTCACGGTAAATACAGTGAACAGATTCTACGCCAGCAAGCTACTCAAACACAGACTGTGTTTGAAACGAAGTTTTAAGATAGTCACTACGCCTGCTACAGGCCCGGAAATGAAAGAATATAGGTTATTGAATGCAAAAAATTAAGCTGCTCTCTAAATCATTACTCGTGATCTCGATCGGCATTGCTGCGAGTCAAGCAGCAGTGGCACAAGAAACAACATTGCTAGACCCAGATCAAGTATCGCCGACAACGGTTGTCACTCCACAAGAAGCGAAAATGACACCGGCGCAACGAGTCGAAAAGCTGTCTTATGATTCGCAAAATAAAAAGTTGTCTTCAGAAAAACGTATTGATGCTTTACGTGAGTTAGCCAACTATCCAAGCCAAAATGCATTGGTTGCAGTTGCGCGTGGGTTGCAGGATGAAGATGCAGGTATTCGCGAAGCTGCGATTGTGGGAGCACAGCCATATATGATTGAGCACCGTTGGCGTTTGATTTCACCATTATTGAGTGATGACGCCGCCATGGTGCGAATTACAGCAGCGATTAACCTCGTTCGAGATTACGCCAATTTGAGTTCAGAGCAACAGCAGTCACTTGAAGGGCCTGTTTCAGAGCTGACAGCACACTTGTCCAGTAAGAACGATAATGTTTCCAAGTTATTACTTGCAGACGTTTACCGTTGGCATCGTGATTGGGATAAAGCGGCGCTGATATACCCAGAGTTAACTAAGCTTGAGCCAAACAACCCTCAAGTTTGGTTAAGCTACGCAGACAACTTCCGAGCGCAACAGCTAGACCAAAAAGCTATCAACGTGCTTGACGAGGGTATCAAGCTAAATTCAGAAGATGCCTCGCTGCATTATTCTAAATCTCTCGCTTTGGTTAGATTAGACAAAAAGAAAGAAGCGGCGTTTGAAATAGACAAAGCTGCGACGATGGCAAAGACGAACAGTTACTTTTGGTACTTAAATGGTGTTCTGCAAGAAGAGTTAGACTTGAAGAAGTCTGTCAACGCTTTTGAGCAAGCGTATTTGATATCCGGTGCTCCAGAACAATTGTATGCCGTGTGTGACATCTATGTTAGATACGGCAACCCTAAAACGGATGACTGTTTAACAGAGCTAACGAAGGTCGCTCCCGACTATGTTATTGAAGAGCTCAATCAGAAAAAGGGACGTAAAAGTGCCCCTACATCAGTTGAAGCCAATGAATTTAAACTCTAATCGTTAAATTCCATGTTTCTATTTTAATAAAATAGTGGACTAGATTGGTGACATTGTCACTTTTTGGTAGCCGTTGCATATTTCAGTTCAATATGCGCCTGTTTCAATTGAACTATACTTTTGATTGGATTCGCACCTAGCACCTCAATATAAGGAATTAAGATGGCTATAAAGTTAAAGGCGATTGTCTTAGCAACAGGTTTTGCTCTGTCTAGTTACGCTGTTGCTGCTGATATGCAAGATCCACTTCCGTCATGGAACAACACTGACGCTAAGCAAGCTATTGTGGCGTTTGTTACGAAAACAACGACCCAAGGTTCGGATTCCTATGTTCCTGAAAGCCAACGAATCGCGACGTTTGATAATGATGGAACACTTTGGGCAGAAAAGCCTGTTTATCTACAGTTGTTTTTTGCGATCGATAGAGTAAAAGAAATGGCCTCTGAGCATCCTGATTGGAAGACAACCGAACCCTTTGCTTCCGCATTAAAAGGTGACATGGAGGGGATTGGTAAACAAGGACTCGAAGGTGTAATGAAGCTTGTTATGGCAACCCATTCTGGAATGTCTACTGAACAGTTTCATCAAGAAGTTAAGGAATGGTTGAAAACGGCTGTCCATCCAACAACGGGTAGACCATACACTGAAATGGTCTATCAACCTATGCTCGAACTGCTCGACTATTTAAGAGCGAACGACTATCAGACCTACATCGTTTCTGGAGGCGGAATTGAATTTATGCGCGTTTGGGCGCCGGAAGTATACGGCATTCCAACGCAAAACATCGTGGGAACGACGTTAAAGGCGGAATATCAAAGTGTTGATGGAAAACCTACCATCCAACGCATGCCGGAAATAGACTTTGTCAATGACAAAGCAGTAAAGCCTGTGACGATTCAAAACTTCATTGGCAAACGTCCGGTAATGGCGTTTGGTAATTCTGATGGTGATTTACAGATGTTAGAGTGGACGAAAGCAGGTTCAGGTCCAAGATTTTCTGCGATTATCCATCACACGGATGACAAGCGTGAATGGGCGTATGATAAAGATTCGCATGTTGGTAAGTTAGATAAATCGTTTAAAGTAGGTGAAGAGCAAGGTTGGCTATTTGTCGATATGAAACAAGATTGGAATCAAGTGTTTAAAGAGAGCACTAAATGATAATCTTTGTTTGACCATAACTTGCTGCAACCAAACAATTGCAACGAAATAAAAGGCCTCACAATTGAGGCCTTAGTTAATTCCACAATAGCTTCGATACCTAGGGTCTAGTTTCTAGGTTGCTGTGTCATTGTTTCTACCACTTTTTCAATACTTAACGAGCTACCTTTCGTTGCAGGGAACTCCTTAAATGTCTCTAGGAACTTACGCACGATAGCTTGAGCAGGAACGAACATCCACATTTGATCAGCGTAAAAATGTCTGACGTAAAGTGCTGCATCTGGACCGACCTCAAATGGATCCATACGAAGGTTTACAATCAAAGGCCAACTAGGTGTTTTGCGGTATGCCTCATTAATGGCACCCTCCATAATACTGAAGTGGATCTTCCAGTCTTTATAACGAACGGCGTTTAAATTACCACCAGCATCGAAGTAAAAGATTTCTTTGCGTGCGCCTTCATCAGCTTTACCAGTCAGCAGATCAAGTTGGTTGTAGCCATCTAAATGTGCTTTAAAGGTTTTGCCCGCTGCTTTATGACCCTTCAATAGTTTTTCTTTCACATCAGGTTCGCCCACAGCTGCGAGTAGAGTTGGCATCCAGTCTTCTTGTGAAAAGATATCGTTGATAACCGTTCCTGGTTTAATGTTTCCAGGCCAGCGTACCATCATCGGAACGCGGAATCCGCCTTCCCAAGTCGTACCTTTTTCGCCCTTGAACGGTGTAGTACCACCATCTGGCCAGGTAAATTTCTCAGCGCCATTATCAGTACTAAAAACAACAATGGTGTTATCTGCTACGCCTAGCTCTTCAAGTTTATCAAGCATGACACCTACTTGATCATCTAGGTCCATCATGCCATCGGCGTATAAGCCGTAACCTGACTTCCCTTGATATTCTTCACTCAAATGTGTCCAGACGTGCATACGGGTTGAGTTATGCCAAATAAAGAATGGTTTGTCTTCTTTTACTGCTTTTTCCATAAAGGCCAAGCTAGCATCCATGAACTCTCGGTCTACGTTTTCCATACGCTTACGAGTAAGGGGACCTGTGTCCTCGATTTTGCCATCCGCAGTCGCCTTCAACACGCCTCGAGGTCCGAATTTTTTACGAAACTCTGGATCTTTTGGATAAAACTCAGACTCAGGCTCTTCTTCCGCGTTTAAATGGTATAGGTTACCAAAGAACTCATCAAACCCATGGTTAGTTGGTAGGTGCTCATCTTGATCACCAAGGTGGTTTTTACCAAACTGACCAGACACATAGCCGTGATTTTTAAGTAACTCTGCGATAGTAGGATCTTTCGATTGAATACCCTCTTTTGCGCCGGGCATACCAATAGTCAATAGACCGGTACGAAACGGATGTTGACCCAGAATAAATGAGGCTCGTCCGGCAGTACAACTCTGTTGTGCGTAAGCGTCTGTGAAAATGGCACCTTCATTGGCGATTTTATCAATGTTAGGAGTCTTCCCTCCCATCATACCATTGTGATATGCACTAATGTTGTATACACCTACATCGTCACCCCAGAACACAAGGATGTTGGGCTTATCGGCAGCAAAGGCTGTGGACGCAGCTAATGTACCGACCAATGCCATTACCTTTTTAATCGAGTTTCGCATGAAAATCCTCCGCGATAAATGAATCCATTATCGTTATATAACGTTACTAATTGTGTTCATCATGGCGAAGTCGAGTGAGATGACACCAAATGAGACAATGTAGTCAGTTGAATATAGTAGAGGTTTTTTGTTGCTTCCAAGTAATCCCTGTTTTTCAAAAATGTTAACTAACATGGACTAGACTTTAGTGTGTTTTAAGTGTGATAAGAAGCACTTACAGGATTGAATTTCAATGAAAGGCGACACTATGAAAAATAAACTAGCAACTATCCTGTTTCTATGTATCCCGTTAGAAGTGGTTGCGGAAGAGACACCAAATGTCGTGGTAATGTTGGTTGATAACCTTGGGTGGGGGGAACTAAGTTCCTATGGGAGTACCAGAGGTGTTGAAACTAAAAACTTAGATCAACTTGCTAGAGAAGGTGTACGCCTTACTAATTTTAATGTGGAACCGCAATGCACGCCAACTCGCTCCTCATTCATGACGGGGAGGCGAGCGCTTAGATCTGGGACAGATAAGGTTGTTTGGGGAGTGCCTTACGGTATGGTGAACTGGGAGATAACCATTGCAGAGAAGTTTAAGGAACAAGGATATAACACGAGCCTTTACGGGAAATGGCATTTGGGAGACCAAAAAGGGCGCTTTCCAACGGATCAAGGCTTTGATGAATGGTATGGCATTGCAAATACGACGGATGAGTCAGAATATAGCTCTCAACCCGGTTATAAAGCTATATTACCTAAACCTCAAATCCTTTCAGCTAGAGCAGGGCAGGATCCTAAAGGGGTCAAAGAATATAATTTGGACTCACGTAGAACGATTGACAGTGAGCTAGTTGAACATGCCACAGATTTTATAAATCGAAATGTGAAAGAGAATAAGCCATTTTTCTCTGTAATTACTTTTACTCAACCACATTTACCGACGCTACCTCATCCTGATTTTATTGGTAAAACAGGCAAAGGAAATTACTCAGATGTGTTAGCTGAGATAGATTTTCGAGCTGGGCAAGTTATTGGTGCAATAGAAAAAGCAGGAATTAAAGACAATACACTAGTGATTTGGTTTTCTGACAACGGTCCAGAGTGGCATATGCCATACCAAGGCTCTAGCGGACCATGGCGTGGTGCGTACTTTACGGCTCTTGAAGGCTCTCTCCGAACACCATTTATTGCCTCTTGGCCTAACCACATCAAACCGGGCAGAGTGAGTGATGAAATTATCCATGTTGTGGATCTATTTGCCTCACTTTCTCATGTCGGTGGATACAAATTACCAAGCGATAGAACAATAGATAGTATTGATCAGTGGGCCTTTTTAAAGGGAGATAGTGAAAAGTCTAATCGAGATGGTTTCATCGTTAACAATGGATCTGAAACCTACGCTTATAAGTGGGAAAATTACAAGATGCACTTTATTGATCAAGATATCATGCCGGAGAAAGGGCGCCCATTACAGATCCCTGAAATATACAATTTGATTGATGACCCTAAAGAGGAGTTTGATTTAAGAAATAATGCCACATGGTTATTTCCTATCATGATAGGAAAGAGAGTAAAGTTTGAATCTTCCGTTTCAACAAGCTGCGATACGATTCCTTTCCCTGCTCCATTTGGATATGAGCCCGATTGTAGCAAGGGGAATTTCAATCAATTTCCAGTGGATGGATTACGCCAGAAGTAGTTTACCCCAATGGCTCTTTCTCGCATACATGAGGTATGTTTTTGGTTCAATATCTCATTAGAGCCATTTAGGGCCATGTTTTTTCTAGTTTCATTTGAACAGTCATATTCGTCGACCATACTTAAAGTTCGTTGTTTCATATGGGGCGAATTATGCAGCCAATACTCTACATTCAAATCGGTAATGTTCTTTGGGCGGTTTTAAGTGACGGTTCTTGGATCCAAATGTTGCCCAACGAACAATTAGTTCCAGAAGTAGAGGTGGTTGTTCTTAATACTGACATTCTCGATATTGCATTTAATGAAGATACAACAAGTGAGGATGAATCGAGTTCGAATGATCTTTTAATTGCATCTCAAAACGGTATTGAATCCACTTTTAATCAGAGCGTTCGAGATTTTAGTGAGTCTTCTGGTGGGTTAAGTTTTGTTGCCTATATTCGCGCTGTTTTACCTGAGCAACTCGTTTCTAATGGCTATGTTACTAGGCCAGCAGTGCAAGAAAGAGAGAACCCAACTTCTGAGACTCAGGCTCCTGAGCGGTTGAATCCCGATGCTATATTAACGGTGGATATTCTTGATGGCGGCGATGGATACGAAAACCAGTTTGAAGTTCCTAGTGTCACGATTCAAGGTGACGCACTCAAGATAAGCGATGAGTGGCTTGTTACTATCACCATTACCGACAGCCTCAATAATTCCATTACTGTTACAACGACCGTAGAGAATGAGGCGTATACCCTATCAGGCGTTGATCTGTCTTCTCTTGCTGAAGGGCCGCTTACGGTGACTTCTGTGGTTTCTGACATTTATGGCAATAACCTGAACGCCGTCGATACGACCATTAAAGATACGCTTGCAACGGTGAACGTCAATTTTGATGGTGGAGGGGATGAGTATTTAAATCAGTACGAAATCGCGACTACTCGCCTCGAAGGGACGATTGAAAACATTGAAGATGGCCAGCGTATCCAAGTTACTGTAACCGACTCGTTAGGAGCGGTCATAAACTTAGAAACGGTGGTGACTGGTGGAAGTTGGTCTCTGGACGACGTTGACCTTTCTGGGTTGTCTGAAGGTACGCTGACAGTTGTTGCTGAGAGTATAGATATAGCGGGCAACCCTGCAACCAGTGAAAACACCATCATCAAAGATACGCTTGCAAGTGTGACGGTGGACGTTGACGATGGCGGAGACGGCTATTTAAACATTGAAGAGCGCCAATCTGTCACTTTGTCAGGGCAAGTCAGTGATGTTGAAAATGGTCAGACGGTTTCTGTCACGGTTCAAGACAGCTTGGGGGTGATGCTCTCGTTCAATGCCGTTGTCGTTGATGGTATGTGGCAAGTCGAAGGGGCGAACTTATCCACGTTAGCCGATGGGGCGTTAACCGTATCTGCCTCCGTGAATGATGTAGCGGGCAACCAAGCGAAAGCAATGGATGAGGCTACGACCATAGATGCCACTGCTCCCACCATTGATATCGATACGGATTTTTATATTAGCGGTGGCCTTGCCATTGATGATTTCCGTGAGGGTATAGTCACGGAAATGAGAGGGACAACCAGTGGTGTAGAGCAAGGTCTGGCAGTGACGATTCGGGTAAGTGACGGAGACAGCACGCTGAATTTTACTGGCCTTGTTGATGCATCAGGTTCGTGGACAGTAACCGGAATTGACGTAAACACTCTCAATCTAAACAGCACGTGGACCATTGAAGCTGAAGTGTTGGATGCCGCCGGCAACCATGCGGTCGATACCATGCCGACAATAGTGCTACCCGGTTCAACGGTATTTTCTGAAAACATCGTTGGATTTTTTGGTGAGCAAAGCAGCTCGGCAGCCATCAACATAGAAAATGGTGTGCCAGCACTGCATGCAGAGCAGCCAAGTTTGAGCGCGCTTACATCGGTCGGTCAATCTATTAACGTTGTTGTTGCAGAAGATGGGTTGAGCTTACAAGGAACATCGACTGACGACCGATTAGTTTTCTCAGCAGAAGTCAATGATGATGGTACGGTTCAAATTACTTTTTATGAAGCGATTGATCATGGTGTAGGTCAAGATGAGCTGGTGACTAACGTATTGGTTGAAAGCACTCAAAGTGATGCTGATGGTACACAAGAAACGGTTGTGGCCCCCCTAGAAATCGCCATCCTTGATGCCGATCCAGTGATCGCAAATGAGTCATATAGTGTAACCGAAGGCCAAGTCATTTCTGGCAATGTACTGGAGAATGACATTGATATTGATGGTGACTTGTACATTCGATATGTCAGAGCCGGAGGAGAGATCCAGTCTGTCCCTGATGGTGGCTCAGTAAGTTTTAGTCTAGAGAAGGGTGAATTAACCGTATTTTCAGATGGCTCTTGGCAGTTGAATGCCAGTCGCAACTTAGATCACACGGTTGAGCAAAGTCTCGTTTTTGATTATCTCGCAGCCGATGATTCAAAAGATTACGGTGTAGCAACCGCAACTATCGACATTATAGATGGCCAAGCGGGTTATGTAGGCAGCGCTACTATAAACACAGCAGAAGTACCTCTGGGAGAGGCATTATTAACCACCGAAGGCAGTGTTAATGTGATTGCTGGCTCTGATAACCCTGATCCGACTAGTTTGTATTTTGGTGGGGCATCCATTACTAAGTTAGAGGCATTAGGGCTTACAAGCTCAGTCTCTGATAATGAGCTTAGCTACACGTTAAGTTCCAGTGGAAAGCAAATCACAGCATTTGCCAATGGTGTGACTGTATTTACGTTAACATTGAGTGGCATTGAGTCGGGTAACGATGTACTAGCTTCAATCTCGCTTACTCTTGATCATCCTATCGACCAATTCAATAGTAGTGATACGGTCACTTTCCCGCTGACCATTGGAGGGACAGATCTAGACTCCACACCGCTTGTAGAGAATGAAATTGATTTCGTGTTGAAAGATGGTGTTGATCCTACGTTGAGCAACTTGACTGTTGTTGCAATCGAGGAGATTAATCTAGAAAGTGGGGCAATCTTTAAGACTGGGAGCCTTCAACTCGATATCGGGAGTGATTATGTTGACTCTCTTCGATTTAGCGAATTAAACCAGCCCACATTAGTGAGTAGTGAAAGTGAGTTGCTTTACCGTCTGTCTGATGACGGTACGACAATTACTGGCTATATCTTAGAAGGTGGGGTGGAAGTAAATATTTTTCAATCGAAACTATTATCCACATTACCTTTAGAGTCGAGTAGTGAAATAGAGTATTCCTTTGAATTATATCGCTCTTTCGATCTGTCAAAAGATCAAATCCTGGATATACCATTGTTAGTTAATGCAACAGATTCAGACGGTGACACCACCTCCGTAACATTGGATATTACCTTAGAGGCAATTGAAGGTTTGAACGATGATGCCTCTTTAACGGTGGATATTCTTGATGGCGGCGATGGATACGAAAACCAGTTTGAAGTTCCTAGTGTCACGATTCAAGGTGACGCACTCAAGATAAGCGATGAGTGGCTTGTTACTATCACCATTACCGACAGCCTCAATAATTCCATTACTGTTACAACGACCGTAGAGAATGAGGCGTATACCCTATCAGGCGTTGATCTGTCTTCTCTTGCTGAAGGGCCGCTTACGGTGACTTCTGTGGTTTCTGACATTTATGGCAATAACCTGAACGCCGTCGATACGACCATTAAAGATACGCTTGCAACGGTGAACGTCAATTTTGATGGTGGAGGGGATGAGTATTTAAATCAGTACGAAATCGCGACTACTCGCCTCGAAGGGACGATTGAAAACATTGAAGATGGCCAGCGTATCCAAGTTACTGTAACCGACTCGTTAGGAGCGGTCATAAACTTAGAAACGGTGGTGACTGGTGGAAGTTGGTCTCTGGACGACGTTGACCTTTCTGGGTTGTCTGAAGGTACGCTGACAGTTGTTGCTGAGAGTATAGATATAGCGGGCAACCCTGCAACCAGTGAAAACACCATCATCAAAGATACGCTTGCAAGTGTGACGGTGGACGTTGACGATGGCGGAGACGGCTATTTAAACATTGAAGAGCGCCAATCTGTCACTTTGTCAGGGCAAGTCAGTGATGTTGAAAATGGTCAGACGGTTTCTGTCACGGTTCAAGACAGCTTGGGGGTGATGCTCTCGTTCAATGCCGTTGTCGTTGATGGTATGTGGCAAGTCGAAGGGGCGAACTTATCCACGTTAGCCGATGGGGCGTTAACCGTATCTGCCTCCGTGAATGATGTAGCGGGCAACCAAGCGAAAGCAATGGATGAGGCTACGACCATAGATGCCACTGCTCCCACCATTGATATCGATACGGATTTTTATATTAGCGGTGGCCTTGCCATTGATGATTTCCGTGAGGGTATAGTCACGGAAATGAGAGGGACAACCAGTGGTGTAGAGCAAGGTCTGGCAGTGACGATTCGGGTAAGTGACGGAGACAGCACGCTGAATTTTACTGGCCTTGTTGATGCATCAGGTTCGTGGACAGTAACCGGAATTGACGTAAACACTCTCAATCTAAACAGCACGTGGACCATTGAAGCTGAAGTGTTGGATGCCGCCGGCAACCATGCGGTCGATACCATGCCGACAATAGTGCTACCCGGTTCAACGGTATTTTCTGAAAACATCGTTGGATTTTTTGGTGAGCAAAGCAGCTCGGCAGCCATCAACATAGAAAATGGTGTGCCAGCACTGCATGCAGAGCAGCCAAGTTTGAGCGCGCTTACATCGGTCGGTCAATCTATTAACGTTGTTGTTGCAGAAGATGGGTTGAGCTTACAAGGAACATCGACTGACGACCGATTAGTTTTCTCAGCAGAAGTCAATGATGATGGTACGGTTCAAATTACTTTTTATGAAGCGATTGATCATGGTGTAGGTCAAGATGAGCTGGTGACTAACGTATTGGTTGAAAGCACTCAAAGTGATGCTGATGGTACACAAGAGACGGTTGTGGCACCGTTAACGATTACTATTTATGACTCTGATCCGGTGATTAGAGATGACACATACTCAGTCTTAGAAGATCAAACAATTACGGGCAATCTACTTGAAAATGATATTGATCTTGATGGAACACTTTATGTGAAATTTGTAGAGGCTGGCGGGGAGCAGAAGTCAATTCTAGAGGGGGGATCCGTAAGTTTTAGTTTAGAAAAAGGCGAATTAACCGTATTTTCTGATGGCTCTTGGCAGTTTGATGCAGGTCGAAACCTAGATCATTCGGTCGAGCAAAGTGTTTCTTTCAGCTATTTAGCTGCAGATGACTCCCAAGACTATGGCTTGGCTAACGCGACCATTGACATTACTGATGGACAAGCAGGTTACGTAGGCAATGCGACTATAGACGTAACAGAAGTCCCTTTGGATGGCCCGATATTGAACTTTGAAGGAACTGTCAATATTGTCGCGGGATCTGACAATCCGGATCCGAGTAGTTTGTATTTCGGTGGGTCATCTATTACTAAGTTAGAAGCATTAGGGCTTACAAGCTCAGTCTCTGATAATGAGCTTAGCTACACGTTAAGTTCCAGTGGAAAGCAAATTACAGCATTTGCGAATGGTGTCACTGTATTTACGTTAACATTGAGTGGCGTTGAGTCGGGTAACGATGTATTAGCTTCAATTTCACTTACTCTTGAGCACCCTATCGATCAATTCAATAGCAGTGATACGGTCACTTTCCCGTTGACCATTGGTGGCGTAGATTTAGATGCCACACCGCTTGTAGAGAATGAAATTGACTATGTTCTAAAGGATGGCGCAGACCCAACTTTAAATAATTTGAATGGGGTAGAAGTAAAAGAATCTGATCTCGCAAATGGAAGTGTGTTGAGCTCAGGGAATTTTCAAGTTGAGGTTGGCAGTGATTACCTCGAATCTTTGTCGTTCATCGTCTCTGAACAACCCTTGTTGACGAGTGGTGAACAAGTTGTGCTTTATCAAGTCTCTGCGGATGGCAAAACACTTGATGGTTATATTCTTGACGAAGATGGGCAAACTCAGATTCCCATCTTTCAAGCTACCCTTAATGCTTCATTACCTATTGATGCAAATAGCGACATTACCTACTCCTTTGAGCTTTTTCAGGCTCTCGACCAACAAGAAAATACTGATCCAAACGTACCTCTCGTTGTTACTGCAATCGACTCAGACCAAGATAACACGTCGGTCGTTTTAGACATTAATGTTATAGATAACGACAATGGACAAGCGCTAATCAATAGTGGCAATGTCGAGTTAACCGAAACACCTGTCGATACAAACATTGCTCCTGATGGGGTTTCAGCCATAGCGAATACGGATGTGATAGTTACGTCATCATTCGATCCGATTGTGTATCTGGGTGTTGACATAAATGATGGAGATACTGTCAAAACTACACTTGGTGATGCTGTTACTTATAACGGAGAGGCTGTCACTTGGTACGATAACAATGATGGAAGCTTTGACGCAATTTCAGACACTGGAGACGTTGTATTTAGGGTCACGTTACCTAGTGACTTCTCTTTGCCATCAAATGATACGTCTACCGTTAATATAACTGTAGAGCTTTATCACTCGCTTGACCATGTTTTAGGTGATGGGACGCAATTGTCGATCTCTATGCCCATCGTGGCGAGAGATTCTGATGGAAGCGAGATCTCTACGGAGTCCAACATACTGGTCTATGATGGCTTGTTTCCGGAACTAGTAATTACAGAGGGAATCACAGTCAATGAAAGCGGGTTGAATGATGATTCGCTTGATTCTGGCATCGAGGGCTCGTCACCATCCATTACGCTATTACAAGGTTCAGACTCTATCGCCAGTGTGAGCGTGAATATCGATATGTTCAATGCGCTCGGCTATAAAACAAGTAGTGGTAGCTTGGTTTCGCTTGATTCACCGGACTCGAATGGTTGGTTATATGCAAGAGATGAAAGCGAGCAAGACGTCTTTAGAATTAGATTTAATACCGATGGGACTGTCGAGTTTGATCTATACCGTGCACTTGAACACGATGAACCTGACGGTGTTCCAGCGGACGAGAACACATTAGAACTCAGTTTTTCAATTTATGCCGTTGATAAGGATGGCGACCAGTCTGAAGCTGAGACATATACCGTTAGTGTAGTAGATGATATCCCTGAAGACACAAGCTCACCAATAGAAATTGAACTTACCGAGGGGGATGAGTTTTCGGGAAACTGGTTTAGCAATAATGCCGACTTAATCAGTTCAGATGGCACGTTGATTTCAAGTTTGACCTATGCAGGTGAAACATACGATACGGCGAGTTCGGTATTTAGCAATGATGCTTGGACCATCGATTTAATCAATAGTAGTGATGGTAACTTAAAATATGGAACGCTGACTATTGCTCAAGATGGGACATTTACGCTAACTACCGAGCTTATTGTTAATACGCCTGTAGGTGGTTTGCTTGATGATCTAACGATAACTGTGACGGATGCAGACGGTGACCAAGCAAGCAGTGAAGCTCAATTAATTCTTGATGATGCCAGGGGCTTTATTCGAACCGTTAATGTAGATACGTTAGAAGATAATGGCGCGAATAACAGTGGAGACCCCACGCCAGTCGCGTTACCGATTAGAGTTTCTCCTGGGGATACGGAGAATAATGAGCGTGTTGAAGCGATAAGGATCTCTGTTGAATCTCTACAAGGAGGGGCTCTGTTTTTAGACGGAGTGCGCCTTGAAGATGATGATAATGACGGATTTATTAGTCTTTCTGGTACAGAGCTAATGGGGGTGGGTATATTCACCGTTCCAAATGGTGATCTCACTTATCAACCAGCGCTAAACCTGTCGGGCAACACTATCAAAGTTTCGTTAGCAGTGTCTGCATTAATCGTATCTGATGTCGAACCAGATGGTTTTGTATTACAAGGCAATAACACGTTAAATGTTAACGTTTTACCGGTTGCAGATTTGCCAGAGTGGTCTCGTGATTCGGACTTTTCTTATCAAAGTGTTGAAGATTCCGCTGAATCACTTTCACTCAATATTGTTGCTGAAAAGTTTGACCAAGACGGTTCTGAAACGCTCCACTACCAAATTTCGAATATTCCAGATGGACTTATATTAACACTTAACGGAAGTGCTATTGAGGAAGGTAAAGCGTATAGCCAATCCGAGTTAGATCAAATTGAAATCACATCTAACGAAAACTTAGCCGGAAGATTTACTTTTGATGTAACGGCAGTAACGACTGAATCGGGTAGTGTGTTTGCCGATGAGCAAGATAAAACAGCGGAGATCACTGAGCAAGTTGTTATCGATATATCTCCAGATGCCGATGTGCCTACGTTGACCGTTAAAAACATTCAGGGGCTTGAAGACCAAGCGATTGACTTAAAAGAGTACATCCTAGGGCGGCTCACTGACACAGATGGCTCGGAGTCTCTGTCTTATCGCATAGAAGTTCAAGATGGTTGGACACTGCCTGTCGGAGCTGGGATCACGCTTATCGGTATTAATACCTACCTAGTGACCTCCAATGCTCTAGCCAATTCAGAGGCGTTACTTCAACCAAAATCGGATATCAGCTCATTTACTGAATCTCTATCCCTTCAAGTAACCGCCATTTCAACAGAGTCGACTATTGATGGCTTAGCACCTCTTAATGAAACCGCCGAGAGCCAATCTGCAACCATTGACATTAAGCTAAAAGGCGTGGTCGATGAACCAATTGTCCTAGATGGTGGACAGGGGAATTGGCAATATGATCAAGCGACTAAAGTAATTAGTAATCTCTCTACGTTAGACGAAGATAACCTGATACAACTGGATTTTATCATCCAGACATCAGACGACGATCTATCAGAAGAAATTAATATTTTGCTTCAGAACATCCCTTTGGGAACACAACTGACAGATGTAAATGGTGACCCTATTGTTCTTCCAATTGCTTACGTGGACCCAATAACGGGGCCAGTTTATCAGGTCTCGAATGCTGTTCTTGAAAACACTTACCTCAAAACAGAGCAAGATTTTAGTGGAACACTGAGCATGGATGTTATCGTCGTTTCAACAGAGCCGGATGGTGATTCTGCTGAAACCCCTCTTAAAGTGGAAATGGAAATCTCACCTATTGTTGATCAAACTGACGGTCAAGAATTACAAAGCAATGGTATTGAGGACAATTTCATCACACTAAATCTTGAGCCTGTCGTTAATCAAGATATAGATTCTAGTGAGTCCTTGACAGGATACACCATTGTATCCATTCCAGATGGCTTAACACTTTACTTTGATGGTAATGCAGTAGAGGAAAGTAATTTACCGTTAGAACTCAATGAACTACTCGATGGTAGCTCGGCAACATTATCTGAGTTGTTAAACAGTGGACGAATCACTGTAAAAGCTAATGAAGACCTAAGTGGGACGTTTAGCCTGGAAGTTCAGTACGAAGTGACAGACACGTCTCCTACGATGGAGACTGATGTAAAGGCAATCAATGGCTCTTTGAGCGTCTTGGTTTCTGGAAAAGTGGATATTGGTAATGAAGATATTGACAAAACACGTTTAGAAGGCGCGACTGAAGTATTCACAAGTACGGATGGGTCTGCTGTTGACGTGAGTGGAGGCATTACATTTACAGAAGCGGATATTGATGGTTCAGAGTATCTCGATTACATCGTTTTACAGATACCGCAGGGTCAAGACCTCATTGTTACTCATCCGAATGGTGCTTCTCAAGATGCCGATGGGAACTGGCTGATTCCAATGGAAGGAATCACAAGTGATAGCATGTTGGAAACCGCTCAAGATTTGCTTGCTGGCGCATCGATTTATAGCCCATCTAACACAGAGATACTTGATGTGAATGTGTTAGCGTATGTTCGAGATGGAACGGATGCTCAATACATCACAGGTCAGTTCCAAATTCAAATTACTGGCCATGAAGGAGATGGAGACCAGTGTGCTGATCCTGGTGAACCGGGAAGCGTTCAAAGTGGGGATATTGTAGGTAAAGAAGGTGAAGATGTCTCAATTGGGGCGTTTTTAAACCCTGATGTGGCGAGTAGTGATGGTAACTTAGTTTCCTTCTTTGTCGCCGCAGATTCTTTACCTGAAGGAGTCGAGCTTACTGGCGAAGGTGTGATACCTGCTTATGATAATGCGGGCAATCTGTTGGGTTATTCAATTTCTAGCGCTGGATTGTCTTCCTTGACGCTTACTGGCGTGGATGAGGACTTTGCTGGTTGCATTACTTTCAATTTAGAAGTGACAGAAACGGCCCCATGCGATGGTGACTCGAAAACAACCGCTCAGACCATTACGGTACAAATCTCTCCTGTTGTCGATGATATCGCGATAGCACCAAGCCAAGTTACGGTTCAAGAAGATACTATAACCAACCTGAATCTTGCTCTTGTATTGGGCGATAGTGAAGGGCCAATGCAGTCCATTACTGGAGAAGGTGACGCAGCGACTGGCCTTGAAAGTGTCAATTGGGTTTCTTTATCGGTGTCTGACGAGAATGCGCGGTTTACTGCCGTGGACCCGAGCCTACTCATTGACAATGGTGATGGAACATGGGTAGTGACAGATGTTACGCGTCTAAACGAAATTCAGTTAATCCCACCTGAAAACTACAGTGGAGAGCTTGTTATTTCCGTTGACGCAAACATTACTGATGAAGTCACGGGAAGTTGTTTAAGTACTGACAGTGCGAAAGATACTCAAACTAAATCAACAGAAGTTACCGTTACCATTGCCCCAGTGGTTGATAAAGCGGTTCTGGAAACAGAAGACGTAGTTGGTAATGAAGATAATTATATTTATTTAGGAAACTTATCTGCATCATTAATCGATCAAGATGGTTCTGAGTCGATGTCTTTGGTCATGACAGGAGTGCCAGACGGAGCCGTGTTGGTTTGGGACAATAACGGGACGTTCGACTTACTCCCTGATAACGGTTCAACGGATGGTGAGAGCAAAGAGTGGCAGCTAACTCAAGCACAACTTGATAAGGTTTACTTTCTACCGCCACTAGATTTTAGTGGGGATATTTCATTAACACTGCAAGCTATTACCCAAGAGTCTGGATCAAACAACTATAACTATACCACTTCTCAGTTCAACGTCGGCGTAAAACCGATTGGCGACGATGTATCGTTGAATACAAGCTCTAACACGTTCACTGGAGATGAAGGTGATTCCATTTCGATTGACTTTTTAGCGAGCGGTTTTGAAACAAATAGCAACGAATATATAGAAGTGTCGATGTTGATCAAAGCAAGCTCTGAACCCTCTGCATTGGAAGGCTTAGGTAGGATTCGTATTGGAACTCAATTCTCATCCTTTACCTTCGATGACGCGGGCAATGCCGTGGCGACGGTATTAGTGCGAGCAAATGAAGTGTCAGGTTTGGAGTTCGTTCCGAAGGATGCATTTGGAACGATGGATGTTGCTCTCAATGTTAGAACGTTTGATCAAGCGATAGTGTCAGGGAAACTCGAAACCGATTTTGGAGATGTGCAAAGCACCGATCTAACTATTGTTGTTACCCCTGAAGCTGATGAGCCAACACTAACGGCCGATTATCAATCTATTGTGTCTGAAGCGTCTGGGAGTATTCCTTTAGGGTTGAGCATGAATTTAGTCAACCCTGCACCCGAAGAGTTTGGAAGTGTGGAGATTCGCGGATTACCAACAGATCTAGAGTTGAGTCATGGTGAAAGATTGAACGGCTTTTATACTGTTGATCAAGAGGATGTCGCTGATCTTTCCATCGTTGGCGGGTTTAGCGGTGCAAGTGATTTTACGTTGTCGATAAAACCGATTGCAACACTGGGTGCTACAGTCGCAGAAGGTGCTGCTCAGACAGTCAATGTTGCCTTAGTGGAAGAGGGTGACCAAACATTACTTGCGACAGATGCTAATGATTTGCTTATTGGAGGAAGTGGCAGCGATGTATTCCAGTTTGACAGTTCAGGGCTCGGTAACGAGTTAAAGCCCTCGTACGATGTGATCAACGATTTCCAAATATCCGTTATTGGTGATGATAATGACACAATTGACATCGCCTCGATAATCACCGCTACCTCGATAACAGAAGTCGATAATAAGCTCGATTTAACAGAGAATGATGATGGCGTAACGCTTCACATAAAACCAGAAGAGACGGGGACAAAACAACAGATTCTTATGCAGGGCGTCACTCTCGATCAGCTTTACAAAGGTGACTCGACTGGCGTAGCCGAAGAAAATGTCTTACAGAAGATGATTGATGACAACAACTTGCTAGTAGGTGGTATGTCATGAAGCATCACTCATCCTCATCAAGTGAGCTGACTAACGATCCTTGGGGGCAATCGTTAACTTGGTTGATGCGTTATTTTGAGGTTAGACACCATACAAAAAAGGTGCTTTCTGGATTACCTCTTGTTGAGGGTAGATTGGATAGTGACTTATTCATCAGAGCCGCTGAGCGAGCCGATCTTGAACTCACATTAATCGATTTAAAATCCACCGCAATGTTGAGCCTTCCATTGGTGGTAATCAATAGGAAGACGTTACAACCCGCTATTATATCTGAGCGACATAACAGCGATTATCAAGTCACGTTATTTAGTGAAGACCAGAGTGAAACGCAATACGTTACGAGCGAGGAACTGCAGAATCAATTCCAGCCTCAAGCATGGCAAGTTTCTATGCGTCCAGAGCTGGACAAACGGATAAGTTCTATTCAAGCGGATTATAATGAACATTGGCTTTTCACCGTAGTAAAAGAAATGTCTCCGTGGTATCGAGATCTTTTGATTGCCTCTTTCCTTATCAATACGCTAGCGCTAGTTATTCCGCTTTTCACTATGAACGTTTACGATCGTGTAGTGCCTAATCAAGCTTTCAGTACATTATGGGTTTTGGTCGCTGGTGTCTCCGTCATCATTATTTTTGATTGGCTATTGCGTAAAGCAAGGGGAGTTGTCACTGATACCGCGGGTAAGTACATCGATAACAAGCTTTCTTCGATACTTTTTTCTAAAGTTATGGGGATGAAACTTGAACACCGTCCTGCATCAGTCGGGGCATTCGCTCGACAACTACAAGATTTTGATAGTGTTCGCGATTTTTTTACTTCTGCATCTCTTGTGACCTTAGTTGATCTCCCATTTACGTTGTTATTTTTAGTCTTAATAGGTTGGCTAGGTGGGGCAATGATGTTCATACCTATTGCCGTCATGTTTACCCTGCTGATCCTTGGCTTTGCGGTAAAAGCAAAAATAGAACAATCACATACGGAAAGTGCTGCACTATCCATGAAGCGACAAGCTCACTTGTTTGATTCATTGTCCTCTTTAAAAGAGATTAAGCAAAATAACGCTACGGGAGAAGCACAAAAGCGTTGGGAGCAAACGGTATCCATGCTTTCTGATTGGCAAAATCAATCGCGAAACTATTCGAATATCGTTGCTTACTCCATTCAATCTAGCCAGCAGATAATTACCGTAATGTTACTTGTAACAGGCGTGTACAGAATTTCTGAGGGATTGCTCAGCATGGGGGGGCTCATTGCTATTGTCATGCTTAGCGGTCGTGCTGCAGGGGCGATTAACCAGTTAGCTATGCTGTTACTTCGCTATCAACAGACAAAAACAGCGGTTGAAGGCTTAAATTCTATCATGTCTTTACCTCAGGAGGTGCAACGCAGTCAGGTCATTACGTCTGCCGAATTTACAGGGAATATACGTTTAGAAAACGTGAGCTTCCAATACCCAGATGTTGATATGCCATGTTTGAGAGATATTAATCTTACTATCAAGCAAGGCGAACGCGTTGGCGTTATTGGTAGTGCAGGAGCAGGAAAGTCTACACTCCTTTCTATTATTACCAATCAACTCAGTACCTTACAGGGTAGCGTTTATTTTGATGACATTGACAGTCAGCTTTGGCCCGCCGAATTGATAAGAGAGAAAACGGGTTGGGTTGGCCAAGATTCGCATCTTATATACGGCAGCATTATGGAAAACATAGTATTAGGACATCATGTTATTGATCAAGAACGATTACGCCGTGCGATAGAATTATCGGGTTTGAACCAGTACATGAGTCGCCTTCCTCATGGTCTAGAAACGCAAGTCGGAGAAGGAGGGCGTTATTTGTCGGGGGGGCAAAGGCAAGCTGTAGCGATTTCAAGAGCTTTTTATCGAAACCCTGCAGCATTAATTTTAGACGAGCCAACCAGTTCCTTAGACCAGCCAGCTGAGAATGCGTTGTTTAATGCTCTTAAATCGTTGCCGCACTCGACGACGATGATTATTAGCTCTCATAAACATTCCTTATTATCGCTTTGTGATCGAATTGTTGTGCTTGATAAAGGCACAATTTTGAGGGAAGGAGCGCCCCAAGAAATTTTTGCTAAACAACAGTCTAACGCGAAAACGAACAGAGTACGCGCAGTATCAATTGTACGCGAAGGAGGTCAATGATGAGCACAGTTCGTTGGAGTAATGCTCATTTAGCAAACCGTTCGAGAACGTTGATTTGGTTGTCTGCCGCGTTAGTGCTAAGTGTGATTATTTGGGCCTCGTGGGCGAGGTTAGACGAAGTGGTTGTCGGCGAAGGAAAGGTTGTTCCTACTTTGTCTGTTCAGACGATTCAGAGCTTAGAGGGAGGTATTCTAAAGGAGTTACTTGTCATGCCTGGTGAAAGCGTCACTAAGGGGCAAACCATCGCTATTCTGGATGATACAAGGTTTAAGTCGACCTATTCGGAGACCTCTGAACAAGTTGAATCTTTGCTCGCCAGAAAGCAGAGGCTTCAAATTGAATTAGAAACGGTAAAAGTGAATAGCCTCCAACTGGATTGGAAACAACAAGTGAGTATCGAGCCTCAGACATTTGATATTTCGATGACCGGCCACTCTGCCTATCTGAATGCCAAAGCAAACTATCTTGAGCGGTTGAGCCAACTGGAGTCTGAGCTGGAGGAGGCTAAATTGCGAATTGAGCAACAATCGCAAGCTTATCTAGATACCTTGAATACCATTCAAACACTAAAAAGCAGTCTGGTTATTGTCTCGAAAGAGCGAGATATGCTGAGAGAGGTGGTTTCTAGTGGCGCGGTAGCTGAAGTGGAATTATTAAAACTGAATAGAGACGTTATAAAGCTCAAAGGAGACATCGCGAGTTCACAAGCTGCTGCCCAAAAGCAAAGGGCTGTGTATTCTGAATCCATCGCAGATTATCGTGGTACTGCGCTTGCTTTTAGGGCAGAGGCACAAGGGCAGCTCAATGAAGTTGTGACGCAACTAGCGCAGCTCAATGAAAGTCGTCAGGCGATTGCGGATCAGTTGAATCGAACGCAGTTACTTTCTCCGGTCGATGGAACCATCAAAGATGTTTTTGTCAGAACCATCGGAGGTGTGGTTAAGCCGGGTGAGCCTATTTTAGAAATAGTCCCTCGTAATAGCACGTTAATCGTTGAAGCGAGAATTTCTCCTCAGAATATCGCCTTCATAAGGCCTGGCCTGCCGGCAACGGTAAAGTTGTCTGCCTATGACTTTGTCATTTACGGAGGCCTAGAAGGAGAAGTGACCTACGTAAGCGCCGATGCACTTCAAAATGAAGAGGGCAATGCCTACTACCGTGCCAACGTTACTTTCAAGGTTGATGATAAGTTTACGATCATCCCGGGAATGCAGGTTGTGGTAGACATTCTTACAGGAGAAAAAACAGTACTGAATTATTGGTTAAAACCTATATTACGTGCGAAAGAGAATTCGCTCAGAGAAAGATAGACATAAGGATATAAGATGCGGCTTAAATCAACGTTATTGGTCTTGTTTGCAGTATCATCGTCGCCAAACGCTTTGACTTTAGAAGAGTCAGTTACGTTATCTCTCGATAGCTCCCCAAGTTTGCTTGCTCGCTATTCTCGCTATGAGTCGATGGTACGAGACCGAAATGCCATAAATGGTTCATTTCTTCCTCAGGTTAATTTGTATGCAGCAGCAGGGTACGAAGGTACTCGATATAACAACGGAAACTACATCGACAGTGAAGATAGAACATTAGAAAGAACGGAGATGGGCGTAAGAATCTCCCAACTGTTATTTGATGGATTTAAAACAAGTGCTGACGTTGATCGCTTATCTTACGAGGCTGAAGCTGAACGCTTGGGCTTATTGGCATCTGCGGAAAATGTCGCATTAGATACTGTCAGAGCGTATGTGGATGTTTTACATGCCCGAGAGTTGATGAAACTGACAGAAAGAAACCTAAGTGAACACCAAGAGATCTACCGTTTCATTCTAGATAAAAAAGAAAAAGGTTTAACCAGCAACTCCGATTTAGCACAGGTTTCTTCGCGTGTCGCGACAACACAGTCCTCATTGATTGCCGCCCAAAACAATCTTTCCGATGCTAGAACAAGATTTGTACGTTTGGTTGGTCGAGCGCCGCAAAACTTAGTTGAGCCTGTTTACCCGCAGGAATTGCTTCCGAATAAGCTTGACGAAGCACTCAAACAAGCGGTTAGGTTGCACCCATCCATACAGTCAGCGATGAAAGATTTAGAGGCGGCTCGACATGAAGTAAAAAGAGAAAAGGGGGATTACTACCCAGAGCTCAAGCTTGAGCTGTCAGCCAACAAAACAGACAACGTGGATAATATTGAAGGCATTAACGAAGATGCAAAGGTTATGCTGACGATCAACTACGATCTTTTTAACGGCTTTTCTACAGACTCCCGAGTGGAGTCATCTGCCTGGCGAGTAGAGGAGGCGAGGGCTATTCGAGCAAATGCAGAACTAGATGCGAATGAAGGTGTAAGGCTGGCATGGGACGCACATACATTGCTTCAACAGCAAATGGAGTTTTTAAAAGTCAACGTTGATGCGGCGAAAGTAACTGAATTAGGGTACATCCAGCAGTTCAATGTAGGGCGACGCAGTTTGTTAGATGTATTAGATGCCAAAGTTGAAACGTTTGTTGCGAGACGGAACTACACCCGAACAAAGTACGATCATTTGGTTGCCACTTACCGTTTATTCAACTCGATGGGGATTCTGACTTATGCGTTGCGAGTTGAGTATCCAGAGAACTGGAAGGAGAACAATAATGGATAAATTCGCAGTGACGAGTCTTCTAGTTTTCATGTTAGCAGGCTGTGCTGAATCACCGAATACGACGTTGACCACTTACCAGTACAACGACCTTAAAGACAATGATAGTGATGGCGTGATAAACCAACGAGATAACTGCGCAGATACGCCAAAAGGTGTGGTTGTTGACAGTGAAGGCTGTGCGAATTGGGTCAACGACTCGCAGACACACCTGATCAGCTTTTTCTTTGCGATGGATGAGCATCAGGTAACGCCATCTCATGATATGCCGCTAAGCGAGTTGAAAGCACTGCTTCAGAGTAACCCAAATGCGCAAGTCATACTGATAGGAGACACAAGCCCTGAAGCGTCACTCGAATACAACAAAGCGTTGGCAAAGAAAAGGACGGCAGCTATACGAGAATTGCTAGTGAGAAACGGCATTCAAGATAATCGAATTGAAGAGCAAGAGTTTTATCAGAATACGGCATTGACGGTACAACTAAAAAAACGGGAAAGGCGCACAATTGCTGTTGTAAACACGAAAGCTGAAAGTACGGAACAAGCGTGGACTATATTTAGTTCGGACAGCGAGTTGACACCTAATTCGAAGTTGGAGCTGAATTATGAAAATTAAAGTCTTGCCTTTCCTTGCTCTAACTTCATGTTTGATTTCACCGCTGGCATTTTCTGACTCTGAGGCTCGAACATCGATTTTTGTCGAGCCAGAGATACTAGAAACGATAGAAACATTGATAGATGAGCCAAGTGTAAATGTAGCGCTTGCATCTCAGTCTGGTGGTTTTAACGACATGCTAAATGACGGAACCTCTATTGCGATCACATCTAAGAAATGGTCAGATGAAAACATCTCCCGATTTCAACGAGAAAGAGGCCACAGGCCTACACGTTTGTTTTTAATGGCAAACGCTATTGTCGTAATCAATAGTCAAAAGAGTACAGTAGATAGTTTTTCCGTTAGTGAATTGAAACGCTGTGATGCAAATACGTATGCTTTCGGGCAGATGCGTTTAAGTAACCCAGATGTGAGCTCTAATGGTTGCCAATCATCGATTCAAATGCTTGATGAAGACCGATTGAAACGGGCTTTAAGCGACGACTTGTCAGCCAAAGCTTATATGCGATACTCCGATTTTAAATACTCAGAACAGTGGTCGAGCTACAAGGCTCTCTCTGTTCATCATAACGATGACTCATGCTCTTTGAGCACAGATTGCATCTATTCTCTTCGCTATCCATTTTCCGTGGTCTATTACGTTTATATAAATAAACAATTCGACACTAATCAGAAGATCACAAAATCAAAACTATTTGAACTCCTTACAACCGACCACAATACACAACAGGTACGAAATGCTGGGTTTATTCCACTACCAAAAGCGCTTATTAAAAGAAATAGAGTGAAGTTAGGGCTAGATGAGCCAGTTGTTTTAAACGGGTATAAATAAACTTCATACGCCTAACTATGTGGGCTTGAGTGAACGTACCGTCCTAGGAAGTTTTGCCTTGCTGCTCATTTATCTTTGGTTAACTTTTGGTCAATTGAGTTGGTTATAAGTGGTTTTGTTGGTAATTTTTCTATCATTGTGGCAAGTTTACTTAAAATCACTTAAGTGAATTTAAGTTATGACACAAGAAGAAAGACTCGTAGCGCTCAGAGCGAAGCTGGATCAGCAAAATAAAGTAACGTTGTCTGAAGTTTGTGAGTACTTTGGTATCTCGCGAGATTCAGCTCGTCGAGACTTAGTTAAGTTGAGTCAGCAACCTGGGTTACAAAGAATACGAGGTGGTGTCATGCTTGCGCCGATCTCTTCCCATACCGAGGCATACGCGAGTCGACCCGTGAGTGACGTTAAACATCGACTAGCTCAAGCTTCCGCAGCGTTGTTGGATGAGCGCGACCATCTTGTTATTGATACCAGCACCATTTTGTCTCTGCTCCCACTCTATGCAGGAAAAGCGCGTTGTGGAGAAAACAAGCTCAACGTCGTTACTAACAGCATTGATGTGCTGACCGCTGCTGAGACAAACGACACAATGGACGTTCATTTCTTAGGCGGACACTTTGACCCTTATGCCAGAGCAGTTTTAGGGGCGCAAGCAGAGCAGCAAATGCAGCAGTATCACGTGAACAAAGCGTTCATTGGCGTGTGTGCATTGACATCCCGAGGGCTGACAACAAATAGTTTGTTAGAAGCAACAATGAAACAAGCGATGATTGCTCAAGCTCAGCAGGTCATCGTCGTTTGTGAATCCCGAAAAATTGGTAGCGACAATTTCCACCACGTATGTGATTTGTCAAAGATCGACATCATTATTACCGATCATCCCCCTCAATCAGATTTTCAACAACTCCTCGATCACAATGATATTGAATGTATTGTTGTGTCACCGAAATAAGGAATCTTAGAATGGCTTACGATCCCGTAAAAACCGCTGTGATTGGTTACGGATATTCAGCAAAAACGTTTCATTTACCCTTCATTAAAGCGCTACCAAATTTAACGCTGAGCGCGATAAGCTCTCGTCAACAGGAGGCGGTTCAAAATGATTGGCCAGATGCTAAGTGGTTTTCTGATGCGAATACTTTACTCGATGATAGTGATGCAGAGCTCGTAATCATTACTGCGCCAAATGACGTACATTACGAACTTGCAAAGCGTGCGTTGAACAATGGGAAACACGTCATCGTCGAGAAACCGTTTGTTACTCGTATAGAAGACGGTAATGAACTTATCGCCTTGGCGGAAGAGAAAGGTCTAGTGCTGAGCGTTTTTCACAATAGACGTTGGGATGGAGATTTTCTCACGGTTAAATCTCTTATCGAACAAGGTAAGTTAGGTGATATAAAGCTGTTTGAGTCACACTTTGACCGTTACCGCCCTGAAGTTCGTCAACGATGGCGAGAGCAGGCTCAAGATGGCGGTGGTATTCTATTCGACCTTGCTCCTCATCTTCTCGATCAAGCATTGGTGTTGTTTGGCTTGCCAGATGCGATAGACGCACAATGTCGAATGATGCGTCCGGGCGCGACGACGATTGATTATTACAACTTGATACTTCATTACCCTGAGCATATTGTGCACTTGCATTCAAACTTGTATAGCCCAGAGCCGAATCTCCGCTACAAAGTATTGGGTACGGAAGCTAAATATGAAAAGTTCGGATTAGATCCTCAAGAGGGCTACTTAAAAGAAGGCCGTTTGCCGGAAAACGATGCTTGGTCGGAAGAAGATGAGGCGTTATACGGCGTCCGTTACGACGAAGACGGTGCGCAAACTATCAAAACGGAGAGAGGCGCGTACCAAGCTTACTTTGTTGGTGTGGCAGACGCCATTCGTTTGGGCACTGATAACCCGGTTCCTGCCGCTCAAGCAGTACAGAATATCGCTCTGATTGAGATGGCATTGGAAAGCAGTAAAACGGGTAAAACGATTCAGGTGAAACCATGAGTTTGACGCTTGAACTCGTGGCCCTGCAAGAGCATGAACTTCAGTTGGCGGAATTTAATCACCATATTGCGTGGTCTATCGGCCTCGCTCTAAAAGAAGAGGCTGAAGCTCGCGGCGCGGCTGTTGCTATTGAGGTTTACGGCTTTGGACAAACGCTATTTCAATACGCGATGGCAGGAACCTGCGCTGATCATTTAGATTGGGTCCGTAGGAAGCGAAACTCAGTATTAAGGTATGGCCACAGCTCTTACTATCTTTCTCTGTACAACAAGCAAAAGCAACGTGATTTCGAAAATCAGCCTCATCTCGATGCTCGTGAGTACTGTGCTCATGGTGGCGCGTTCCCAATTCGGCTTTCTGGGTCTGGTTTGGTTGGGGTTGTGACGGTATCGGGTTTACCGCAGTTAGATGATCATCAGCTAGTTGTGGATATATTAAAAACGATGATAGAGACAAAACCCTCTTAAACGCCAAATATGAAAGTAGCACGGTTCTTTATCGTGCTACTGAATTCTCTTTTTAGCTCATAAAGTGTTCTTTAATGTGAGCAAATATTAACATTGATCCCAACTTACTACCTGAAAATCAAATCAATTTCATATAACCTATACGCTCATTCATATAGAAAGCCTTCAAAGTTGGCCATTGGCAATGTCTTTTAGAAGAAAAGAAAAACTCAATCTTAGAAATCTTATTGTCACCCTATGTGTGTTCAGTGTGCTTGTCACTTTGATCAACGCATTCTACTCGATTTATCGTGTTCAAAGGGATCTCATCATCAATAACACGTTAGAATCAAACCGTGTTTACGCCCAAAAAATGTCTGAAATGACAGACTCTTTCATAGAAAGCTCAATGTCGCAGCTAAAATACAGTGCGAACGTGCTAAAAGACAAGATGCATGACGCTCAGCTTCTTGATAAAGAGGCTGAGAGATTAAGAACGCAAACCAAATCATTTAACTCTGTGGTTGTCGTTAATGCAAAAGGGGTTATTATTTCCGTATCACCTGAAACACTTCAGGTGAAAGGTGTAAGGTTAGTGGGTGAAAGAAAACGCCAATCTTTAAACGCTCAAGCACCAGTTGTTACTGAACCATTTATATCGCCCGCTGGAAATTACTTGTTAACCATCTCATACCCTATATTTTCTCAATCTAATGAATATTTAGGTTATATCGGCGGCACTATTTATCTAGAAAAAGAAAATATTCTCGCAGAGTTACTCAGCCAGCACGCATACAAAGATGGTTCTTTCCTTTACGTTGTCGATGAGAGTAACACTCTGATTTATCACCCAGATCAATCGAGGGTTGGTGAAGTAATCGACGATAATGAAGCAATCAAAGCGGTGACGATGGGGCAGAGCGGCAACAAAGAAATTGTTAACTCTCGCGGCGTCGAAATGCTTGCTGGTTATGCGCCAGTAAAGTCATCAGGATGGGGAATTGTTGCTCAGCGCCCGAAATCGATGACGTTATCTGTGCTAGATGAACAGATGTGGAATGTTTTCCTTAAGTCGATTCCAATTGGTTTATTAACTTTGTTGCTAATTTGGTTCTTGTCCCTTCTTATTTCTAGACCACTTTGGCAGTTAGCGGGTGCTGTGCGAGGTGTCGAAGAACATTCATCATCTATCGATGATCTCAAACTGGTTAAGTCTTGGTATTTTGAGGTCTCACATTTGAAGCTTAGTTTTCTTAAAGCATTTGGTATCGTGTCAAAAACCATTGATAAGCTGCAACTGGATACATTAACAGATTCGATGACTGGATTATTGAATCGACGTGGATTAGATAAAGTTCTTGGTTTGTTTAAGCAGGAAAATACCGCGTTCTCTGTTTTGGCGCTAGATATTGACCACTTTAAGAGCGTAAACGATAACTATGGCCATGACGTGGGTGACAACTTACTTAGAGAGTTTGCGCAGTTAATGAAAGACCAAGCTCGCTCTAATGATCACCTGTGTCGTTCTGGCGGTGAAGAGTTTATGATGTTTTTGGAAAAAACAGACGTAAACCACGCTATGGATGTTGCAGAGCGTATTAGACACAACGTGGAACAACATGACTTTCAGGTGGTTGGTAAGGTCACGGTTTCGTTGGGCGTTTCTCACTGGAAAGGCAATGACACACCAATTGAAGCGGTAATGAAAGACGCCGATAATGCACTGTATAAAGCGAAACATAATGGAAGAAATAGAACGGAGTTGGGTGACGACGCACAATAGATATTGCGCTTTATGCTGAACATAAAACGAGCCAGTGACTAACCTTTGCTGTTAATCGCTGGCGTAACCGCTACCAATTGCGCGAAACGGCAAGTTTAGCTCTAACTCTGGAATTTGTTTACCCACCCAAGCCGGAAATGTATTGCTATTTGGCCCTGGAAACAGCGTATATTCTTCAGCCCAAGGGTATTGGTTAATAACACTTTGTATTTTAGGGATAAGCTGGCGGGCCTTTTCACCTTGTATGGAGAGGATCTTTTCTGGTTTTGCACCATACCAATATCGATCTGGCGTCCCAGTTTGGTACTTATATAGAGCGGGTTGTCCGCGATTCACTCTCCAGCCGACTACTTCATACACTGTATATTCGTTCGCATTTTCAGGCTTTATTGCAAACCATGTATGAACAGCAAACCAGCCTCGCCAACCAAACGCATCTGCGGCGTAAAACTCAATCACAGCATGCTTAACATTAGAAGGGTCGGGTGCGATACCCGCAGGTTCTCTGCTAGCAGTACGCCAATCTCCTTGAGTGCATCCACCCAGCATAACCGCGATTGACATGAGCCAAATTTTTACAAGGTAAGTAAAGTTGAGAGGGTCTTTCATTTATTGCTCCTAGACCAACCGATGTTGGTAACGCTCTACTGATTTTAGCTATAAAAACGTGGCAAGCCTGATTGTTGAAATCCTCTCCTTATTAAAAGAGAGAGGGAAGTTAGTGCCATAATTCCAGTTCATACGTAATAATAAGGTAAGCCGATTTGTAACATGTGGCATAGACGATGCCGTATTTCTCGAACGATTCGTCTAGTTGCGTATGAAAAAGTAAGAGGTTGTATGTATTCCTTACACGACCACATGAATTAAAAGCATTAAAAAACAGATATTTACAGTGGATTTTGACTGATTGAGTGAGTTTGGGACCCTCACATTGTCTCACATTTGCTTGTTTTGGGCGGAATCTTCATCGCTCATCTTTTTGCGCGTTTAGAGTCAGCGTTCAGCTATGGCACAATAGGCGCTCACAGAACAAGTGCTGTTTGGTCATGCAAATAGCAGAAAAATAACTAGAAATAGAATAATTAATGTTTAAATCAAAAAGTATACTCGCATTAAGCATGTTCGCATTTGGCTGTTTTGCCAATCAAGATAGCGAACCAACGTCCGTTGTGCTGAACTATGGTGATTCCTCCATCAGTACTGATATTCAAGCCAATCGAAAATTTCATGTTGTCCGAGACAATGAAAGTGAGCACGTAGAATTTTCCGGCGGAATCACAAAGGAGTATTCCGATTATATTGTGAATATTCATATCATAAGAAAAAGCAATATACGCAGATCAAGCCGTGAGCTGAATACTACCGTATTGATGAACAGTGATCAGATTGGGAAGCCTTTAGTGATTGGCATTGAAAATGATGAGTTCACTAGTATCACTTTGCGTTAATGCTTAGTATTTATTGAATAGGAATGAGGAAATTGATGCTCTCAATACGCTGTTATCGCACCGAGGATGCCCCAACACTGTGGGCACTCTTTTACCATACTGTGCGAATCATTAATCGTCGCGATTATACGGAATCACAAGTTTCCGCTTGGGCACCATCAGATTTTGACCTCGATGTGTGGCAACGAAAAATGGACGATATTCAACCATACGTCGCGGAGATAGAAGGGCAGGTCGTTGGCTATTGTGATTTGCAAGGTGACGGCTTGATTGATCATTTCTTTTGCCATCATGAATACCAAGGACAAGGTGTTGGTCGTGATTTGATGTCTTTTCTTTTTTCACAGGCGAAAGTACAGGGGATAAAACGACTGTATTCTGAAGTGAGTATTACCGCCCGACCTTTTTACGAGAAAATGGGTTTCACAGTTAAGTCTCGACAACGTGTTGAGGTTAGGGGAGAAACCTTAACTAACTTTATGATGGAAAAGTATATTTAACTTAAATAGTGAGCATTTAGTGAGCTTGAACACAGATATAAAATGTTTTCCAATGTGAAAACGAGTTCATTGATCTCGCACCAACGTTTTGTTTGAAAACAGTGTACATAATCTTCTCTGGAACGCCATTACCGCATTTCGTCTCTGAAGGCTTAAAAACAGTCTGAAAGTTTTGGTTTTGCGGCGGGTAATAGCGTTCCAAACGCCAAATGTGTCTGGCTAACCATCTCAGGAAGAGAAGTAGTACTATGCGCCCTTATCTCAAATACGTTGTTCCAACATTGATACCATTGCTTGTTTGGTTAATGCCTCTCTCTGCGTTCCCATTTGATGGCATTACTATCGTCCAGCAAAGAGTGATTGCAATCTTCTTGCTTGCCGCACTTTGCTGGGTATTCGAGCCAATTCCAATCTACGCCACTTCGGTTGTGATCATTGTCCTAGAGCTATTGCTTGTATCAAATAAAGGTATTGTGCTCTTTCGTTTGCAAGAAGGGCAGCCACATTTTGGTGAGCTATTACAATATAACGAGATAATGGCGACCTTCGCTAGTCCGATTATCATGCTCTTCCTCGGCGGTTTCTTTTTGGCTATGGCGGCGACAAAGTACAGGTTAGATGTCAACTTAGCCCGAGTGTTACTCAAACCATTTGGACAAAAACCAAAGTTCGTTATGCTGGGGTTGATGCTGATCACAGCTGTTTTTTCCATGTTTATGTCAAACACCGCAACAACAGCGATGATGTTGTCCATTTTAACCCCTGTGATAGCGGTTTTCGGGCCTAAAGACCCAGGTCGAATTGCATTCGCCTTGTGTATTCCTGTTGCAGCCAACATTGGTGGCATTGGTACTCCAATCGGCACGCCACCGAATGCCATCGCCCTAAAGTATTTGGTTGGTGACAACTTAATTACGTTTGGTGAATGGATGGTATTTGGTGTGCCATTCGTTATTGTGATGATGGCGTTAGCCTGGTTTCTGATTGGCTTTTTGTATAAAGCCGAACAAACCACCATCGATCTGAACATTAAAAGCAAGTTTTTGAAAACACCCAAAGCAATAATGGTTTACGTCACCTTTGCCGGCACGATTATTCTTTGGTTGATGGGTTCTGCACATGGAATGAATTCTTACACAGTAGCATTAATTCCGGTCGCAGTGTTCTCATTGACGGGCATCATTAACAAAGAAGACTTGAAGAAAATCTCTTGGGATGTGCTTTGGTTGGTGTCAGGCGGTATTGCTCTGGGCCTTGCTCTAGATAAAACCGGGCTTGCGAAGCTGGTGGTACACAGCATTCCGTTTGATCAGTTCTCGCCATATGTTGTCTTGTTTGGTGCGGCTTTCTTGTGCTTGTTAATGGCAAACTTTATGTCGCATACAGCCACCGCAAACTTGCTGATGCCGATAATGGCTGCGCTGGGTACTTCTATGGCTTCGCTAACGCCTCTCGGCGGTGAAGTTACTCTGATCTTGGTCGTGACATTTGCCGCTTCACTCGGTATGTCGTTACCAATCAGTACGCCACCAAACGCGTTAGCTCATGCAACAGGGCATGTCGAGAGCGGCCAAATGGCTCGTATCGGTGCCGTGCTAGGCGTGATTGGCGTATTACTCAGTTTTGTGATGGTGTGGATTTTACATACTGTTGGGCATATTGGATAACCCACCATGTACGAAACGAAGTTAGACGCGTTAGTACAACGCTACTTTAATCACCTTGAACGCCGATTAACGGTTCTATCCGGGTCGGTGCTTATTGAGCAAGCTGGCTACAACGATCGCTTGTACTATGTGCTGTCGGGAGAACTGGCGGGCTATTACGCGGAAGATGACAAGAAACCGATTCAGGTATTTTCTGCGTCTCAAGGAGCGTTTATTGGCGTACATAGTTTCTTTTCTGGTACGTGGACTGCCTCTTCGACAGTGATTGCTCAAACCGATGTTGAATTGGCTTGGATACAGCGTGATACGCCTGCCGTGGAAGAGGCGACATACGGGCCATTGACGACACAATTTATGCCTGTGATGGTTAACGAATTATCTCGTCGTCAACGGCGCGCAATGCAAGAGGCATTGGCTAAAGAAAAAGCACTACAAAAGCTTCATACCGCAGAGCAAATGACAACGTTGGGGCAGCTTGCAGCGGGTATTGCTCATGAGTTGAACAATGCGATAGGCGTTGTAAGCAGTAAATCAGAACGGCTAGAGACAGTTATCATGGAACTGCTTGAAGAAGTTCATCCGGAAGCGAGTCAATTTTTTGATTTTGGTTTAATGCAAGGGCAGAAAGTCTCTTCTAGCGAAGCGAGAAAGCGGGGGCGCCACTTCGAAAAATACTACGGTTTAACCAAGGAGGTTGCTCGTGATCTTGCACGTGCCGTTCCAAATAATTTCCTTTCGGAACATTGGCTAAAAAGACCAGAAGAAGCGATACGTTTCTGGCAAATGGGGCGAGATCTCCATGACTTACGCATCGCTTCTAAACATACCGTTGGCATTGTGCGATCCGTAAAACAATTGGGGCGCACGGATATCGACTTGGATGAAGCGATTAACATCAATGATTCAATCAATCGCGCCTTGGCTCTATTGCAAAGTGACTTAAGACGAGTGAGTGTTCGTTTTAGCCCTGCGGATTTACCTGCTTTTATTGGTTCTCAAACCGAACTCGTCCAAGTTTGGGTAAATATATTAAAGAATGCGTGCGATGCACTTGGTGAAACGGAGAAACCCGGTATCGAAATACATACTCGGGAGAGTAAGGGTAAAATTTTGGTCACGATTGCTAACAATGGACCAGAAATTGATGAAGCGACACGTAGAAAAATTTTCCGGCCAAACTTCACCACTAAAAAGGGGGGATTGTCGTTTGGTTTAGGGTTAGGTCTGTCGATTGTGAAGCGCATTATCGCCGGATATAACGGCTCTATTATAGTAAAGAGCGACAGTGAAAAAACGATTTTTAGAATCAAGTTACCAGTAGAGGGTGAACATGGAGAAGCTTAATGTAATTTGCGTTGATGACCAACGAGAGGTACTAAGCGCGGTTCTACAAGATTTAGAGCCGTTAAATCAGTGGTTGAATATCGAAGACTGCGAATCAGCAGGTGAGGCTCTAGAACTGATGGATGAATTTGATGCAGAAGGCGAGATGATCGCATTGATTATTTCCGATCATGTGATGCCAGGTAAAACGGGAGTAGAGCTGCTGACCGATGTATCAAAAGACGGTCGTTTTGGCTTTACGAGGAAAGTGCTTCTTACCGGGCAAGCGACGCACACCGATACGATTAATGCGATCAACTCCGCAGGCATTGACCGCTACTTTGAAAAACCATGGCAAGCAAGCCAATTAATAGAGTGCGTTAGAAACCTGGTGACCCAATATATCTTTGATGTGGGCTTAGATTACACTCAGTATCACGAACATTTAGATCAGAGTGTGGTGTTTGAACGCCTACGTTAATAGGGGGCATTAAGCTTTGTTTTCGTCACGGCCAGTTAGTGTCTGAAATCTATAGTGAATAGTTCAGCATGTTTAACGTGGCCGTGCGGAATATTGCTCTAGTATGCTTAACTCAACGAATAGCGGCTTGCACTGGCAACAGAAAGTGGCTTAGAGAACCAATAACCTTGCAGATAATCGACGCCCATTTCGGTAAAAAATTCACACATTTTGGCGTCTTCAATTCCCTCAATCACTACTTCAATATTATTTTCCTGGCACATAGTGATAAGAAACTTCAGATATTCTTGTGAAGAGCGGTTGGTTAGTGTTTTCCACGCCATCGACCTATCAATTTTGATTTGTGTCATCGGGAGGTCGAAGAAGCTATTTAATGAACTGTAACCCGATCCAAAGTCATCCAGAGAGAGTGCAAATCCTAGTTCCCTGAGGGTATTCAGAGGGGCAATGGCTGTCTGATTATTATCCAAAATAAACGTTTCTGTTAGTTCCAACACAATAGACTCAGGATCGACACCAACCTCATCCGCCATGGCTTTAATTCGCGCAGGGAATTCACTATTCATTAACTGAAGTACAGAAACATTCACGTTTACACGAACTTGGTTTTGGTAACGCTCACGGTAGTTTTTGATAAATTCACACGCTTTGGCAAAGACTTGATATCCGAGCTCGACAATCAAACCTTTGTTCTCTGCGACGGGGATGAATTCGTCTGGATAAATTTCGCCAAACTCTTTGCTACGCCAGCGAACCAGAGATTCGAAGCTCACTACTTTTGAGCTTTTGGCGTCAATAATTGGCTGAAACTTAACGCTTAATGTCTGTTTTTCTAATGCACTTTTTAGACCTTGTTCAATAAAGAAATAACGGTCTACGGCATGCTGAGTTTTCTCACTGTAAACCGCAACACGGTCTTTATTCTGCTCGCTTGCGTACTGACAAGTTCGTGCTGCTTTACGCAATATTTCCTCTGCTGAGTGACTTGGATCTATGCAAGGATACAAACCAATACTAATGTTACTTCCTAAGTATTGGCCCTCTTCAATCACTGCCTCGTGGTAGGTTTCCTTTAAACTTTCGGCGTAACTTTGCAGCGTTTCTACCGAGCATTCATCGTGAATCAAAATCGCAAAGTCATCATCATGTACGCGATATACAGAACTATTTGGAGAAGGTAGGTGACTGAGAGTTTGTAGCAATTTTTCCACTAACCCATCGACCAACTCGCTGCCATATTGATTTAAGTAAGATTTAATCTCTTCTATCTGAATGTAACAGATAGATGCACAAGAATCAGTGGCTCGCACACTATCTTCAATATCCAGCAAGAGATGGGCGCGATTAGCCATACCTGACGCATTGTCATGAAATGCGACTTGATGAATGTAGCTTTCCATCAGCTTGCGTTCAGAAATATCACGGTGGCTACCAACCATATAATGACCATGTTCTGTTTCTTTGGTCATGGCTACGCCTTCAATCCAGACGTACTGTCCATTGGGTTTACGCACGCGGTAGGTCGTTGTGACCCTCGTGTTGTTGGTAATGATGTGAGCATCGACCCGAGTGGAGAGTCTTTCTCGATCGAGAGGGTGAACAAGGTCTAACCATTGCTCTAAGCTGATTCGACCAGCGTTGATACCAAGCTGCTCATAAAAGCCCTTGTTATAAAATACCATGGTGCCAAACTCATCCATGTAAAAGAGGCCTTCGTTAAATACATCGAAGATATGAATGAATCGTTCTTCGACGATTTTTAGGAACTCTCGGTCACTATCTGAGACTTGTTGGTCAAATATGGTGGTCAAGATATTTCCTCCTCGAGCCTTTTAGCATCAGAGATGAGTGTTGGGGTTGATAACATAGAGTTGATCTGCTGGCGTACATTACAATCACAAAAGTGTCAGTTCAAATTGTTTGGCTATCATTTTATGCGCTACTAGGTTAATAACATACTAAGATTAGGCGGCTAATCATCGACATTTATAAAAAATAGTCAACAGTAAAAATCATTTATAAAATACAGTTATTGATGCCGTCCGCAATCTATAAATATTTATGAATAATTATCCTAAAGTTATTTTCAGTTGTGTCGGTATCAATGTGCTGTTTTCTAACGTCATTTGTATATATGTTATCTTGGATAAAACCATAATAACAAAAAGGACTTAATGAGCGCGACCGATTATTAATTGACAGGATGCTCATTAATTGTAATCAATTCAAATTTATTATCACGCCAAGTAATCAAATCTCTTATAATGCGGACGTTAATATCGAGTAAGCCTTCTTTATATGCAGTACGATCCGAAAAATTCAATCAAAATTGCGCTCGCTGATATCGGCGTTGGTATGTTTGTCACCGCGATAGAGCACAACAAGCGCGTCAATTTAGCAAATGCGGGGCGGATATCTAGCCCTGAAGGCATTAAGAAGCTTGCTACAAGTGGCGTAAAGTATGTTTGGGTAGATCAAACATTATCTTCGCAGCAGTGTGTCTTCAAGCCTGTAGATGAATCAACTGATGCCACTAATGAGACGCGAGAGCAGAAACACTCCGATTTTAAGAGGGGTCAACGAGCTTATCGTTCGAGAGACATCCAACACAAGCGAGCCAAAAAGCTGATCGCTGAAGCAAAAGATTTGGCGCAGAAACTATTGAATCAAACTTTTGAAGGAAAAATCATTGAAGTTGATGAAGTAGAAGCTTGGGCTGACGATGTCATTGAAAGTGTTTTGATTGACTCAGATGCGTTGCAGTGTGTCTCTGCACTCCGAAAAAAAGACTCTTACTTATTGGAACACTCCGTCAATGTCGCTTGTCTTTTAGTGTCATTCGGTAAGTACTTGGGCTTGGATAAGCCAACGCTAAAACAGCTTGCTGTAGGTGGCATTATTCATGATGTAGGTAAAATTAAAGTCGATGATAAGATCTTGCACAAGCCAGCGAAGCTAACGCCTGAAGAATTTGAACATATGAAGCTACATCAAGTGTTCGCAGGTGAGATAATCCTTCACGTAAAAGGACTTAGTGACGTAAGCCGTGATGTTTGTTTGATGCACCACGAGAAGTTAGATGGCAATGGTTATCCTAGAGGCTTGAAGGGGGAGGAGATTCCAATTCACGGCCGTATGAGCTGTATTGTAGATATCTACGATGCGCTAACGGCTGATCGCTGTTACAAAAAAGGCATGAGTTCTGCGGAAGCGTTTAAAATCTTGTTGAGTCTAACGCCATTTCATTTAGACGCCGACTTAGTTTACAAATTCATTAATTGCATTGGGATGTACCCCGTAGGCTCCATTGTCGAGTTGAACGATGGGCGTGTTGGTATTGTTTGGTCTTCAAATGAATCTCAAGCATTAAAGCCAGAAGTGAAATGTTTCTACTCCCGCAAGTATAAACGATACATTGATGTCACGATGGTGGATTTAAAAACGAGTGCGTACAAAATTGAAAGAGCGATCGCGCCTTCATCGTTAGAGATCGATCCTAAGCCTTTTTATGATTAAGAGAAATAGATAAGCTTATACAACAGGCTTTACATCCTTGCATGTAGATCGTATTTTATTTGCATAACTATCTATTAATTTTTTCTAAGTTATTTAGATGCAAGATGGTTATTAAGACCTCGGCTTCATGGATAGAAACCGGGCGATAAAATAGTTCTATACACAATGGGCTATAAACCTCATTTTGCTGGAAGGGATGCTAATGCAAATAGATACATGGATTTTTTACACTCTTGCCATTCTCGTGCTCACAGCTTCACCAGGACCAAGCTCACTGTTGTGTTTGAGTAAAGGAGTGAGTAGTGGGTTTCGTATTGCTTTCATGACTGCGCTTGGCAGTTTGTCTGCGATTACGATCATCCTTACGCTCTCATTTACCGGGCTGGGAGTTGTCATTGCTTCATCTGAGTTAGTTTTTAATATTATCAAATGGTGTGGCGCCGCTTATTTAATCTGGTTAGGTATTCAAGCGTTGCGCTCATCTCAGACAGATTTTAATAAAACGGCAACGACTCAAAGTTCCGCGACAGCGTTTAGCGCGTTCACTAGTGGTTTCATTGTTGGCGCTAGTAATCCCAAAGCGATAGTCTTTTTCACCGCTTTGTTTCCTCAATTCATAGAACCTTCCGCACCGCTACTGTCTCAATACGCGATTTTCGCGTCTACATTTGTGGTTTTTGAGCTTAGCTGGCTAACATTTTATGCATTGTTAGGGGTAAAAGCCTCCGATTGGTTGTTTGTCGCTGGAAGAGCGAAGTTGTTCAATCGTTTGACTGGTGGAGTATTTATTGGTGCAGGCGTGATGTTGTCGACGGCAAACCGATAAATAAGACAGACTTCGGTACGCAGTTAGGTTTTCCCATATAGTAAGTTGGAATGCGCTAATTTAGCTTTGTCTTATTTCCAGAATGGAAATAGACGTTTTGTTTATTTTCATTAGTGGCAACAGCCAAGTAGGAGTAAAATCACGTTACTCTTTAGGGGTAGGGCTCGTATTTTGTCTTGTGGGCTTGTGGTTACTTTGTAGGAATATCTTAGATGACAAGCCTTTCTAAACTACAACAACGTTTTCTAGATATCGCGACCGACGTCCGTCTTTCTCCAAAACAGAAGTCGAGTTTTTTAGCTTTAGAGGCTGAAGCGTGCATTCCTTACATGACCGTATCTCCATCACTGAGACAAGCAATGGATGAAGGCATCATCTGCGATATGTTTGAAGGTCATGCACCGTTTAAACCTCGCTATGTGTTGCCTGATTACGCTAAATTTCTATCGCAAGGCTCAGACTATTTAGAGTTGTCTCCGGCTGATGATTTCGATGATGCGTTGAACATGCTGACCATCATTTACCATCATGTTCCTTCGGTAACGAACATTCCGGTTTACTTAGGCCAGTTAGATGATGTCTTGTTGCCTTACATAGGCGACCTAACAGAGAGCCAGATTTACAAAAAGTTAAAACATTTTTGGATCATGCTGGATCGCACATTGCCAGATGCGTTTATGCATGTGAATGTCGGACCGACAGACAACATTATTTGTCGCACTGTTTTAAAAGTAGATGCGGAGCTCAAGCAGATTGCACCGAATCTCACCTTTATGTACGACGAGACAGTTACACCTGATGATTTACTTCGTCAAGCGACACAGAACATTTGTGAATGCAGTAAACCGCATATCGCCAATTACCCAATGCACACGAAAGCCTACAACGGCTCACGCTTTGGTATTGTAAGTTGCTACAACTCGCTTCCATTAGCAGGTGGCTCGAACACATTGGTGCGAATGAATTTAAAAGAAGTTGCAAAACGAGCATCAGACTGTAACGACTTCTTAAACAGTGCGTTGCCTTCTTACCATCGATTAATGGTCGAGCTCATAAACGCAAGAAGCACGCACTTGCATGAAAAATCGAACTTCTTTCAAGGCTTTTTGACGCAAGAAGGGTTGATAAAAGAGTCCTATTTCGCGCCAATGTATGGCGTTTACGGCATGGCCGAAGCGGTAAACCTTCTATTTGAAAAAGAAGGGCAAATAGGGCGATACGGAAAAAATGATCGAGCAAATACTTTTGCTCATGATGTTTCAGCAACACTGGCTAAACTGGTGGACTCAACCCCGGTGAAATATGGTTTAGATGGCAAAGCGCTCTTACATGCACAAGGCGGCATTAGCTTAGATCATGATGTTACGCCAGGTGTACGTCTGCCTTATGGTGCAGAGCCAGACCCTGTCACTTATGTACAAGCAACGGCGAAGCATCATCAGTATTATCGTGCGGGTATCAGCGATATTTTGACGATTGATGAAACGGTGAAATCTAACCCAGAAGCGATGTTCAATTTATGTAAAGGGGCACTAAATGCTGGTTATCGTGAGTTTACCGCGAATGTCACTTCAAATGACTTAATTCGCGTGACAGGCTACATGATCAAACTTTCAGATGTCGCGAAATATGATAAAGAAGGTTCGAGAACCAACACGACGTTTCTAGGTGCAGAAGCAGCAAAAAATACCAAAATTTTAGAACGCTCGCCACGTGTGGTGAGTCATGAAGTAACACCGACTTACACGCAGGCATAAGTTCGGTTTAGGAAAGAACAAGATGTCTAGACGAAGTGGAAGCCTTTTGGCAAAAGTCACTCGTATCCTTCCTTTCTCTTGTGTTGATGGGCCAGGAAATCGTCTAGTCATCTTTCTACAGGGTTGTAACTATCAGTGTTTGAACTGCCACAATCCTCACACGATAAACCATTGTAATCATTGTGGTGAGTGTGTGAGTGAATGTTCAGCAGGCGCATTGAAGTTCGACGAAAACAACAACGTTGTTTGGCTTAAAGAGGAGTGCACCCACTGCGATCATTGTATAGAGATATGTCAGAACCAATCTAATCCAAAAATTACTGACTACTCTGTAGTAACAATGCTCGATTTGATACGCAAACATCGCTTTTTCATCAGTGGTGTTACTGTATCCGGTGGGGAATCTACCTTACAACTTCCTTTCATTATTGAGCTGTTTAAAGGGATAAAACAAGATCCTGAATTACGGCACCTCTCTTGTTTCATCGACAGTAACGGTTCTTTAGCGGTTGCTGGTTGGCAGCGTATTCTACCTTTTCTGGATGGCGCAATGATCGATTTGAAAGCGTGGCAGACGGAGACGCATCAGTGGCTAACTGGGCGTGATAATCATCGTGTATTTAAAACCCTTCAGTACCTTGTTGAGCACGAAAAATTGTACGAGGTCCGCTTACTGCATATTCCCCAAAAAAGTGATTTAGATATAGAAATCGTAGCAATTGGACGTTACTTGAGTACTCTTCCTGAATCGGTGATTATACGTTTAAATGCCTTTCAGCATCACGGAGTAGTGGGGGAGGCGTTAACTTGGGATATGTGCTCTCATCATGATATCGAACGCTTAAAATCAGAGCTTCGATGCTACGTGAGTAACCCTATCACAGTGCCGACAGTACTCACGTAGTACCGTTGTTTATCTATGCTTACGCATCACAGGCATCTAACATGGCGCAGGCGTCGAGTAATTGTTGCTGCAACCATTTTAAAGCGGGATCGTTTAAGCTCGCTTTGTTCCAAACGAGGCTGTAGGCTACCTGTCCGTAATCGAATGGAAGAGCTTGTTCAACCAAACCTTTTGCTTGCATTGCCGCTCTTGCCCAAAGCTTGGAGCATGTGAACAAGTAATCCGAGTGCTGACACATCACAGCAGCTGAACCAAAGTCGGCTACACGCATGGCCAAGTTTCGCTTTGAATGCCTTTGGGTGAGATTTTGCTCAAAATAAGGTTGTGACAGATCTTTATCATGAATACCGATGTGTCTTGCACAAAGGTAACTTTCAACAGATAAGGGTTGCTCAGCGAGTGGGTTCGATGCTCTCATTAAGCAAACCATTTCGTCTTTCAAAATGGTTTTCCAGACCAAGTCTTTATTTTGTGTGGGTGGTTGGCTGAGATCGTGAGGAAGCAACAAAAAATCCACTTGACCTCTTGCTAATGCATCGAAGCTCATTTCCTCTTTCGCATGGACATTCAAGTGCGCGTGGTTGCTCAGTTGTTGGGACAAGTGCTGTAGAACTGGCGCAAAGAGCTCAAATGAACTTTCACGCATTGCTAATGAAAAACTACCTTGATAGTAAGCCGGATTGAAAGAGCCTTGATGTAATAATCCATTCATACTGGAGAGTATGCCATGGATTGATGGGCCTATATGCAGCGCAAATGCTGTCGGCACTAAGCGAGTGCCATCACGATAAAAAAGGTCATCCTTTAGCGTTTCGCGCAACTGTCCGAGCGTTTTACTGACGCTCGATGGTGTTACACACAAGCGTTCTGCCGCAAGTGTGACGCTGTGAGTGGTTAACAACATATGTAAAACAGTTAGATGTTTAAGGCTTATACGCGAAAGAGCAATGTAGTCCATAAATAGCATGGTTTCTTATGATTTTTGGCAGTATATCAGCATGAAACAAATTTTTACTATTGTTTATCTCGGAAACACGCCTGTTTCTCTTTGAGCTCAATGCATTTAATGGGTTGCATAAGGGTTGATGGTGCTTATAAGTCTAGAAATTTATCTTAGTTTTGTTGGACTTTAATGCTTTCATTTATTCAATTCTAAAGCTTCTATGTAATTTTAATCAATTTGGAGGAGTTGATTGATTTGTACACGAATAAAACTTGTTCCTTGTTAATTAAAATAGATATTGTTTTGTTGATTGTTTGGTGATTTACTCATGATCCCTCAGTAACAAAGGTATAAATAATTAATGGACGACCCCTTTAGTCGACAAAATCCTTCACCATATGTCTTCTTATTATTGGAGACATACTCATGCTAGAACTTTTTATGCAACCAGAAGCTTGGGCTATTTTCGCCACTTTGTTTGCGCTTGAAGTTGTCTTAGGCGTTGATAACGTCGTTTTTATCTCTGTCTTATGTGAAAGACTGCCGCTGCACCAACGTAAGCTGGCAAGAAACCTTGGTATTGGTCTTGCTGTTATTGCTCGTATTGGTTTAGTGTTTTCAATCTCTTGGATCATGCAATTGACTCAACCGCTATTTTCTTTGGCGAACCAAGCGTTTACCGGAAGAGACGTTATCATGATTGCGGGTGGTGCATTCCTCTTGGCTAAAAGCCTGAAAGAGTTGTGGAGTTGGTTAAATCACAACGAGTCGGCTCACTCAACTCACGCCCGTACTGGTTTAGCGGTAGTTCTGTTGCAGATTGTTGCCGTGGATGCTGTATTCTCGATGGACTCGGTGATAACCGCCGTTGGTTTGACAAGTGATGTCCCACTTATGGTCGCAGCGATTGTTTCTTCTGCTATCGTGATGGTCATGACAGCCGAAAAAATCAATAACCTGGTGTCGTGTTACCCTGGTTTTAAGACACTTGCTTTGTTATTCCTCGTTTTGTTAGGTGGTTTATTGATGGCAGAAGGCTTCGAAATTCATATCAACAAAGGTTATGTGTATTTTGCGATGGCATTCGGCTTAATTCTGGAACTTTGTCATATCCAGTTAAAAAACAAACAACGCCCGACTATTAAACGTCTTAGTCCGTTGCGAGTTCATCCAACCAGATTAGAAGCTCGTCAATAATAAAAGATATTGCCGCTCATATGAGCGGCATTTTTATATTCGTCATCACCTATTTTTACTCTCTTTTTATTTTGTTGTCGTTTCGACAAAAAATCGCATTTGTTGTGGGGTTGAAGATTTTTTATATAGACCGCCCAACTAATATGAGTGAACGACAATAATGGATAAAATGATCGATGCGTTAGCAACCCATGGCTACTACATCTGGGATGATTTTCTTTCTGAACAAGAAGTGACTCAATTACGAGACTGCATTCCAAGTAACTGGAAAAAAGCGCGTATTGGTCGTAATGACGATGTGACACGTATTGAGTCAATTCGAAGTGACAAAATTCAATGGTTATCGCCCAATATGGGGCACGCGGTTACTTCTTACTTAGATAAGATGGAAGAAATACGCCAAGAAGTGAACCGTCACTTGTTTCTGGGGCTTTTTGAGTATGAAGCTCACTTTGCCAAGTACGAGGAAGGGGATTTCTACCAAAAGCATCTAGATTGTTTTAAGGGCAATGAAAACCGTCGATTGACAACCGTTTTTTACATGAACGAATCTTGGACGGAAAAGGATGCAGGTGAATTGGTGGTTTACGATCTAAATGATAATAAGATAGCAACCATCCCTCCTCAATCGGGACGCTTACTTTTATTCTTATCTGAGCAATTCCCGCATGAGGTTTTACCGACCAATGCTGAGCGTTTCAGTATTGCAGGTTGGTTCAGAATCAATGGTGTGCGAGACAATGTACTTGATATTGCAAAATGATTGGTTTGCAACCTGCACAAAATCAGCAAAGGGCGTAGATACGCCCTTTATCGATTAAACATTAGTTGATAGCTCGTAACACTCGGTCATGTTTCGCTCTAGCACTGCATAGACGTCAGAACAAAGTTCTTGTTTAGCGACTTGCTCGCCCATAATCGCGGCGATTTGTGCTTGAGCCATTCGTCCTCGGTAGGGACGGTCCTGAGACAGAGCTTGAAAAACATCGGCAACCGCGACAATACGCGATGGTACATCGAGTTCGTCTCCTGTTTTATGATAAGGATAGCCAGAACCGTCCAAACGCTCGTGATGATTAGAGGCCCACTCCGCTATTTTAGCGTTGGGAAACACTTTGTGTAATGCGAGCTGAGTATCAATTGTATGGCGTTTAATACGCGTATACTCTTGTTTATTAAGAGAGCCTTCTTTATGAAGAATCTCATCTGGTGTTTTTAACTTTCCGATATCATGCACCAACCCAGCAATAAATAACATCTCTTGGTCGTGCTCACAGAACCCAAGCTTGATGGCTAGATACCGAGATAACTCCGCCACTTTTTGCGAATGTTGATAAGTAAATGGGCTTTTTGCGTCAACAATTCGAGCGATAAACATTCCCAAACTATTCATATCTTGGATGGTGAGCTGTTTTTGAAGCCAATCAATGCTTTTAAAGTTTAATCCGATGGTTTCTATATTTTCAGACTCCATCGCGAACCAAAATGCGTCGGTCATAACGAGCTTAACCATTGCCTTAGCCATGTCTGGATTAAACAAAGTTCCAGCGTTTGCCATGATGCATTCTGCAATTAGTTCTTCATGAAGTGTGACAATGTCACAGTGGCAGTTCATGACGTATTTGGAACGCATAAAATCGAGACGATCGGCTAAATAGAGTAGGGCAGCGACCTCTTTTTCAAAAGGCGGTAAATCAAGATATTTTAGTTCACTCCAATGTGTATGGTGGTAAAGAACAGGTGTCGCAAACTGACGTAACAAACGACACTGCTTGAGGCTTCGGTATCCTCTTAAGCAATGTGTTTTTACATCTTGTGGCACCAACTCCTCAAGTAACATTTTATGTTCTTGTGTTTCGGAGACCCCACAATCGTGGATCATCCCTGCGAAGTAGCAAAACTCCGCTTTTTCTGGTTCCCAGTTCATGACCCGAGCACATTGGTAAGCGATGTAAGCGACACGATGGCTATGGTGCGTATCATCAACACCGACATAGTCGAGTGCTCGAGCAACCCAGATAAGTGCTTGTTTCAGATCGACTTCAAAGCCCATGTCCGTATGGGAATGGCAAGAATGATTCATGGTTTATACCGACATTGCTAATTAGCCCACGCTAAACCCAAATCAGAAGGTGATAGGAAAAATTGGGTACGACAGCGAATAGACCCCAAAAAGGTGGGCGTTTAGACATAGTTTTGATTATGGGCGGGATAATAATCCTAGTTGCATAATAATATCACCTGAAGCTCATGGTTAAGAGTCAGATATTTGAACTAAGTATAAGTTTTGAAAGATTATTGTTGCTCTTGTTGACTTATTTGAAAACGACAATAAATCATGATGTAACGCATTCTTATTTTTATTTTTGTAGATCGTGTTCGGGCTCAACCAGAGACACACGGTATTGATGTCTGATTAACAGAATTCATATTGTTGCTTTTGAAGGCAAAAAATAAGAAGACTTCTTCGAGGCTTGCTCTGTAACTAACAGAGTAATAGGGAAAGCAGCTTGTTAACTACATGACAATAGAGCGTCGTTGAAAACATTTTCTCTGTAGCTCATGTCGTTGAGGGAAGATAATAAAATGGTACGGTTTCCCAGCGATGCTAGCCCTTTTAGTGAGATAAGTTTATTGAAAATGTGTGATTGCAAAGTAAGCATAGGTAGTAAAAGTAGCTAGAATGATAGCTCTAAATGAAAAGGATTTCGTATGTTGAAGCATCGTTTATATCGGAGTTACACCGCTGGGTTAAAAATAGCAGCCCTTATCCTTCCTATGCCGAGACCAACCTTGTTTTCCGGCCCTGGTTCGATGAATGAGCTATTAGAATCGATGACCGAGCTGGGATTTAAACGCGTTTTGTTAGTTACCGACGAAGGGTTAGTCCAAGTCGGTATTGTAGATAAGGTGCTTGAGGCTGCAGCACAACTCGATTTACAGTTAGATGTTTTCTCGCAAGTTAAGCCCGATCCTACCTATGATCAGGTAGAGAGCGGTCTAGAGGCTTATCATCGTTTTCATTGTGAGGGCATATTAGCTTTGGGTGGCGGCTCTGCAATGGATTGTGCAAAAGTCATCGCTGCGAAAGTTACCAATAAACGGCCAATAAAAAAATTAGCTGGACTATTGAAGGTATGGCGAATGCCAGCGCCGCTTTTTGCTATTCCAACAACGGCTGGAACCGGAAGTGAAGTTACTATCGCTGCGGTCGTGTCAGATCCCTCCTCACACATTAAAACCCCTTTAATGGATCCAAAGTTGGTGCCACTAATGGCAGCTTTAGATGCGAATTTAATGATTGGTTTACCTCCTAAGATCACGGCTGATACTGGCGTTGATGCATTAACCCACGCTATTGAGGCCTATGTATCGAAAAACGCTACTCAAGAAACGATGGCTTATTCGGTTGCCGCTATTAAACTCATTTTTAAATATCTTCCTAGGGCTGTGATGCAAGGGGATGATGTCGAAGCTCGTCATAAAATGGCTATGGCATCCTATTACGCGGGTTTAGCATTTACCAAAGCGAGTTTGGGTTATGTTCATGCCTTTGCTCACACATTCGGTGCGAGATATGGAATACCTCATGGTATGGCAAACGGATTAGCCTTGTTGCCTGTGCTGCGCTTTTCATTATCAGAGATTGAGCCTCAACTAAGAAAGCTCGATGAGTTGACGGCCGAGGGGCAGTTAGGTAACGCAAGTGCTCAGCATTTTTTGGCGAATCTGGAGTCCTTGTTTTCAACTATTGATATTGAGCAAACCAGTGCGCTCATTCAACGTGAAGATGCTGATGCGCTTGTTGATTTAATTCTGAAAGAGGCGCACTGGAATTACCCTGTTCCCAAGTTCATGAACAGGGAAGAATGCACACAGTTATTGTTAAATATCAGCAAGGCGTAAATTATAGTTTACATGCGTGGTTTTTTATCCTTACACTTTGCTTGATCTTCTGCTAAAGATCCTACAATATCGACGGCAATACAAATATGGTGTTGGTTTCGGTCCGCCGTTGCCCGATCTAATACTGATAATTTCTAATAAAGTGTAAAGATTAATATACAATGAGTCGTTCTAAAGTATTCGGTAGTACGCTAATTATTGCGGGCACTACAATAGGCGCTGGTATGCTAGCGCTTCCACTTGCCTCTGCCGGCATTGGTTTTTCAACTTCTATTATCATCATGCTAGGCTTATGGGCTCTGATGGCTTTCACTGCCTTGCTTATGCTTGAGCTTCATCAACATGCGGAGAGTAGTGCTACACTTCATACTTTGGCGAAACAGATCCTAGGTCAAAAAGGCAAGTGGGTGGCAAGTTTTGCGATGTTGTTTCTTTTCTACTCATTATGTGCAGCGTATATCGCTGGCGGTGGTGCTCAGTTCGGAGACCGCCTTGCACAATGGTTTGACCTCGATATTTCAGGGCCTACATCAACGATAATCTTTACCTTGATTGTGACTTTAGTTGTGACAGTGGGTACCGGTACGGTCGATAAAGTAAACCGAGTCCTGTTCGCGATGAAGCTCATTGCGATGGTTGCGGTGCTTTCTTTTCTTGCTCCAAACGTTACGGAATCTTACTTGTTAAGTATGCCAATCGAACAAGGCCTTGTTGTAGCGGCGATTCCGGTGATCTTTACTTCGTTTGGTTTCCACGGAAGTATACCTGCAATTGTGAATTACTTAGACGGTGACACTTCTTCTTTACGCAAAGCCGTTATTATTGGTTCGACGATTCCACTCGTTATTTATATCTTTTGGCAAATCGTGACGTTGGGTGTGGTTAGCCAAAGTACGCTTGTTGAAAATGGGGGGTTGAGCGCACTGATTGGTCAACTATCTCAGACAGTACACCAATCAAATTTGGGTAGCATTGTTGGTGTGTTTGCTGACTTGGCATTGTTGACATCGTTCCTTGGCGTGAGTTTGGGTCTATTCGAATTTTTGGGTGATACCATCAAAGGAAGTAACGATAAGCCTAATCGTTTGATTGCGGCACTAGTGACGTTTACTCCACCGCTAGGCTTCGCACTTTTCTATCCTCAAGGCTTTATTATGGCTTTGGGCTATGCAGCGATTGCCTTAGCGATTTTAGCCATCTTTTTGCCTTTGGTTATGGTGATCAAGGTTCGTAAATCGGATGATTTTACTGGGGAGTACCGCGTCGCTGGTGGTCAAGGTGCGTTAGTGATAACGGGCATCGCTGGCACTGGCATCGTATTCGCTCAGGTGTTAATTACGCTGGGTGTGCTTCCTGCTCTAGGCTAGTTGTTTAGAACGTTCTTTGAATAACCTCTAGTTACTGAATCCATCGTAATCAATCAGTATTGTTAGGCCAACGAGTTTCGCTCGTTGGCTTTTTTAATCTGGATCAAATTACCGTAAGATATCCGGTGAAAAAATTGGTAGAAATGTGCTTTTATTTCGTACACTTAAGTTGTGGTATATCGATAATTTAAGTGGAGAAAACCGCTCAAAATACCATTGAATTTGCAACACAATGAGCTTTTCTTGTTTCTCTGCTTTGGTGTGGAGGTGAAGCATGGCGCACCGGAGTTTTTACCCGTTTGCAAAACCGCTTAACGAGCAACTGCAAACGCTAAAAGGCAGGATGCAGGCGCACTTGCCATGTATTAATAGGGTGTCATTTGCAAAATATCACCCAGACCAAGATGTGCTCAAATCATTTGCAGAAAGTGAGTTCGACACTTGGTGTTTAGCCCATCACGAATCAGCATTCCGTAAACTCCACCACCTCAATATTGCCTCCAAAAACGCGGTTCCTCGTATCGTCGAAGACCTTCATGATATTAATCACTGTCCTCGGGTTCAAATTTTACTCAAACACGGATATCAGTCGTCGGCTGCTATTCCTTGTTATGACAATAAAGCTTTTACTGGTTTTGTATTTTTGAACTCCACTCAACGTGATGCGTTTAGTTTAGAAGCGCTGAATGGTCTTAAACCTTATTTCGAAATGATTCGATTTGCGGTTGAATCAGAAACTCAAGTAGTCAATGCGATAGAAACGCTAGCGAACCGAATGCAATGTATGATGCCAGGCTATTCACCTGAGTATTACGCGCATACCAAACGCATGAAGTACTACAGTCAAATTATCGCAACGCAGTTAGCGGATCGTTATCACCTGAATGACGAAATGGTCGAAGATATTGGTATTTTTGCTCAGTTCCATGCGCTCGGTGATAGTCAGCTGCCAGTTGAAATTGCTAGCCGCCGAACAAATTACTCTCAAGAACAAGAGGCGATATTGATTCAACATATTGAGCGTTGTATCGATTCAGCGGATGACATAGTTGCCCGTATCGGAAATCCGGTTCACCCGAGTGTGACTTTGTTTTTGCAGATGGTTACTTATCAGTACGAAAACTTAAATGGCACTGGTTATCCTTATGGTTTAACCAATGATGATATACCAATCGCCGCCCAAATTACGGCTGCCGCAAATGCCTTTGATTTTATGACAACGCACCATCCGTATAGACAAGCGTGGTCCATCCCATACGCATTGTTAGAACTTGAAAAATGGGTATATCAGGGATGGTTATCTCGAGAATGTGTTGATGCTCTGCGAGAGCATCAAGGTTATATAAAGCAAATCATCCACAAATATCCCGAGCACTATACTGGCTTGGGGTTAATGTGAAGAGCAGTAACAAAGTTGAAATGTTGACGAGGAGGAATATTTAAACAATACTGTTTTTATATACAGTAATAAGTTTGGAGGTGAAGTATGTTGTGGGAAACCCTTGAAAGAGTAAACCGCTTACGCCAACAAGCACTTGCAAATCCTGAGTTTGTTGAGTCAGCAAAAGAGCACGAACAAGCACTTCAGGAGCAAGAATACCATTATCAAACTAAGAAAAAGCGTTCAGCCAAAGACAAACAAGGTAAAAAGTCGCTGGCCGATATCTATAAAGAAGTAGAGTTTGGCGCTGACGCTCGTCATTAATGTATTCACTGCGGCATTTTTCATTTCTTCATACGCTGCAGTATTCGTTCAAATTTATGCGAGAGCAGTGGGAGACCGCTGCTCTCGTTGACCTGCCTATAATTTACTAATGAAGTTCAGCAGAGCAAATTATCACTAACACTTAGCAATTCTCTCAATGATCTTGTTGATGTAATGATAATGACAACGGTTTGCATTTGTATCTTTGTTGTTATATAAAACCTCCCTTATTAATCGTTCTGTTGAATAAGAACGGCAAACGTGATCAACGAATGAGAGCTCTGAATAACTGTTATTCGTAAATGGCTATTAGGTGAAGTAGGGATGTTGGAAGCTAAAGCACTCCAGTTTGAGATTGAAGGCAAGTCATTGCTAAAAGCGTTTGATGTGACATTTGAACCCGGAAAAACATACGCTCTTGTTGGACACAATGGTTCAGGAAAATCCACATTGTTAAAGTTGCTGGCACAGCAACAGCCATACACCGCTGGTGACGTGGTTCTGCATGGAACGAGCATTAACGATCTCTCAGCGAAAAAATTCGCCCAACACATTGCCTACTTGCCTCAGCATCTTCCAGTGACCGACAGTATTTTAGGTCGAGATTTAGTCGGTTTTGGTCGTTATCCATGGCATGGTTTACTTGGACGTTTGAGTAAGAAAGATCACGACATTGTTGAAGAAGCAATGGCGATGACAGGCACACTAAAATACGCAGATCGCTTAGTGGACACGTTATCTGGAGGAGAGCGTCAACGTGTGTGGCTAGCTATGCTGTTAGCCCAAAAAACCGAGTATTTGCTTCTTGATGAGCCTTTGTCTGCGCTAGATATCAGCCATCAAGTCGATATGTTGAAGCTTATCTCTAAACTCAGTCAAGAACTGGGTTTGGGCGTTATTATCGTATTACACGACATCAACTTGGCTGCACGATTTTGCGACTACATCGTTGCATTACATCAAGGTGATTTGATTGCACAAGGCAATGTTGAACAGGTGTTTACTGAACCTAAGTTGAGGGACATATATGGGATAGAGATGATGATCTCTGACCACCCTGCGGGTTATCCGGTGGCGATGCCAAGCTAAAGGTTGGAATAATGAGCAGTACAAACACTCGACTTAAACATTTCTCTTTCGCTCTCTCACTTAGTGCGCTTTTGGTCAGTTCTTTTCAAGCACTAGCTGACGCATCACCTCGGGTGATGTCGGTTGATTGGACACAAACTGAAACGATGTTGGCTTTAGGGGTCGTACCTGTAGGCGTTGCTCAAGGGCAAGATTACGATGCTTGGGTAAAATCGCCACCGTTACCACCTCAAACGAAGGATGTAGGGTTAAGAACTCAACCCAATATAGAGCGCATTTACGAGCTCAGACCTGATCGTATTTTTATTGCCCCGTACTTCTCCTCAATGAAGCATCGCTTAGTTGATATCGCCCCGGTTACCACCATTGACTTATATGAAAGCGGGATTACGGATTGGTCGGTACTTACCAGTTTCACTCGGAGGTTTGGTGAAGAGCTGGGAAGAGAGGCGGAAGCAGAGGCGCTTATCCAACAATATGAAAAACGTTTGTCTTTATTAAAACAGCGTATAAATAAAGGCCAGCCGCCACTTCTAATGATTCAGTTTATGGATACAAAGCACGTACGTGTTTTTGGTCAAAATAGTCTTTACTCCCAGGCTATCGAAAAGATTGGGCTGAGTAATGCATGGAATGAAAAGACGAATAGCTGGGGCTTCAGCCTAGTTGGCATCGACAAGTTAGCTGGCATAAAAGCTCAAATCGTTATCGTAGAGCCATTACCTTATGGTGGAGCGGAGCAGCTCTCTCAAGACCCATTTTGGCAATATGTTGTTCAACAATCTGGTGAAAAGGTCATGCAAGTCGCGCCCGTTTGGAGTTTTGGTTCTATGCCTTCAGCCCTCCGTTTCGCAGAGTTAGTTACGGCGAGTAAGGTCGAGGAGTTAACACAATGAAAACGATGCCTTTAAGCTTTGTGGTGTTACTTTCGGCATTTACCTTTTCTATTGGTGCTTTCCAATTGTACCAAGTAAGCTCATTTTCGTTAGCTCTAAGCAGTTTATGGGAGCCTAACTTTCAATCTATCGATTCTGTTTTACTTCACTTTAGCTGGTGGCCTCGAGTCTTCACCACGATTATATCTGGTGCTGGATTAGCGGTTGCTGGGGTATTGATGCAGCAAGTGCTGCGTAACCCTCTCGCTTCACCCACGACACTTGGTGTGGCGAGCGGTTCAAGTTTTGCTTTGATGTTAGCAACGCTATTCGCACCTTGGATGTTGGATATCGCGCCTAATTTGGTTGCTCTCATCGGCGGTGTGATATCGATGGGGTTGGTGATGCTGTTGTCATGGCGACGAGCGTTATCTCCAACGGTTGTCGTCGTTTCTGGGTTAGTGATAAACCTGTACTTTGCATCATTAAGTACGGTTATTCTGATGATGAATACCGAAAAGCTGAATGGGTTAATGATATGGGGAGCCGGTTCGCTTGTTCAGAGTGGATGGGGAGATTTCTCGTATCTTGCCCCTCGAATCGCACTTGCTACGGTCGTTGCATTTGTGATTGCAAAGCCGTTAAGTCTGTTGGAACTCTCCGAGCAAGGTGCCAAGAGTTTAGGTGTCTCGCTAGCTAAGTTGCGTTTTGTCTGTCTTGGGCTTGCGGTGTTAATCACTTCTTGGGTGGTTTCTGCCGTAGGAATCATCGGTTTCATCGGGTTAGCGGCGCCAGCGATTACTCGATTGATAGGTATCAATAAAGTCCAGCATAAGCTTTGGGTATCAATGCTAATTGGTGCCATGTTATTGACTTTAACCGATTTGGTTATTCAGCAACTGCCAGGGCTAATGGCGAGTTTTATACCAACGGGAGCAGCAACGGCTGCATTGGGCGCTCCGTTACTGTTATGGCTGTTACCTCGTTTATCACAAAAGACGCAGGGCCATACTCAAACAGTGTTAACTCGACATCGTGAACATGTTTACAAGCTAAACCCTAAAGCGATCTCATTGGCGTTGATCGGCACGTTAATTTCTGTTGTTCTTTTTGCCACGGTTGCTGTGCAAAATGAAGGGTGGGCAAACTTATTTGCTAGCCAAAATTGGATTTTTTTGGAGTGGCGCGCACCTAGATTATTTGCAGCAGCAATTGCGGGGGCAATGTTAGCGATTGCTGGAACCATGATTCAACGCCTAAGTGGAAACCCAATGGCAAGTCCTGAAGTGATCGGTATCAGTTCAGGGACAGCGATGGGATTGATCATCGCGATGTTTACTGGGTTTGGTTCGTCAATTTTCACTCTTTCTCTAGGCGGGCTCGTAGGTGCATTAGCGACGGTATTAGTCATTGTGCTGCTAAACCGTAAGTCAGGCTTTCAGCCGGAGCGTATTTTATTGACTGGTATTGCGATAACCGCACTGATGAATGCAATACAGAGCTTTATTCTAGCCACTGGTGACCCAAGAAGTTATCAAGCATTGGCTTGGTTGTCTGGGTCTACCTACTATGTCTCGGTTGAAACGTTACTCCCATTGTCTTTATCTGCGCTTGTCTTTATAGGGTTGAGTTTTCTCTGCGTAAGATGGCTAGATATTCTTCCTGTCGGTGCCGCTTCCTCTAAAGCACTTGGAATTCGAGTTGACCGTTCACGCGCAATACTGCTTCTTTTAGTTGCTTGTCTCACGGTCAGTGCGACATTGGTTGTTGGCCCGATTAGCTTTGTTGGGTTGTTGGCTCCGCATTTAGCTCGCTTATTTGGTTTTAACAAAGCGTCACAACACATGTTATGCGCCGCGATACTGGGGGCAGGGGTGATGTTGTTGGCTGATTGGTTGGGACGACAGGTCCTTTACCCGCAAGAAATACCAACAGGGCTTATGGCGTCTCTCATTGGCGGTTTGTATTTAATGTGGGGTTTACGCCGCTTATAGAAATGAGCTAAGCCTCAACCAAGAAAGTACTTATACAAATAAGCACTCGTAGTGGCATTCGTAACCTATGCGAGTGCTTTATGCAAAACCTCTGGTTTGTCTTTTACGGAAACAACTGGCGATGCCGTAACTCGCTTTTCTTTCAGCGGTCGCTGAAGTCATGAAGGGTTGGTTTGGCTGCCGACAAAAAGGAGAGAATATGACTCGGCAGTTTATGCTGACACCAACGTCGATGGCGGTTGTATTAGCTGTATCAACGACAAATGTCTTGGCTCAGGAAGATGAAAATATAGTTGTGATTGGACAGCAGCAAGACAGTGCAGTTGGTCCAGATTTTAGTTATCTCGGAGCGAAGAGTCGGGCAGCGACGAAAACTGATATTGCTATCAATGAGACTCCAAGAGCGGTGTCTGTTGTTACGCGAGAGCAAATGGATGATCGTGCCTCTATTAGCATTTCTGACGCACTACAGTACACACCAAGCATTCAAACTAATTATTTCGGCGAAGATAACAAGCAAGATTGGTTTATTATTCGTGGTTTTAAGCAGGCGAACAGTGGGTTGTATCAAGATGGTACCCGTTTATATTCTTCTGGCTTCTATAGTTGGCAAATAGATCCGTTTGCGTTAGAGAGGGTTGAAGTTTTACGTGGTGCAGCGTCTGTTCTTTATGGGCAAAACCCTCCTGGTGGGGTCATCAATGTTGTCAGTAAGCGACCTCAATTTGATGGGGGGTCAGGACTTGTATCTTTGGAGTACGGTTCTGAAGACCGTAAACAACTTTCTCTTGACGTAAACTCTGAGGTGAGTGAGCAGCTAGCTTTCCGCTTTCAAGGGTTAGCGAGAAAAAATGGGACGAGAATTAGTGGGGTAGAAGCAGAGCGCATTCTTCTCTCTCCATCGATGACGTACAAATTTAATGAGACGTCTGAAATTACCTTTCTAACGAGCTATCAAAAAGACGACTCAGATCCTTATCTGCAATTTTTGCCAGTTGAAGGAACGTTAACGCCAAACAAAAATGGAAAGATCAGTGATAGTTTAGCGATAGGCAATCCTAACTGGGAGACGTTTGAGCGTGAGCAGGTGTCTTTAGGCTATGAGTTTTCTCATGCATTTAATGATACCACTTCATTTGTTCAAGCAGCTCGTTACAGCGAAATGGATGTTAAGCTAAGACAAATGTATTCGTACGTTTACTCGGCTGACGTGCCTGCGTTGGGGCCGGCTTTGGACCCATCAAATGAACGCAAAACCATACTTCGGGGTGCTTCAACAGAAGATGGGTCATCTGATGCTTTTAATATCGATAATCGTTTGATGCACCAAGTAAATTGGGGAAGTGTTGAGCATAACTTGATGTTGGGGATAGATTTTCAAATGATCAGTATCGATGGTAAAGATTTTGCCAATGACCCTATAGTTGCTAATGGTAATGCATTATTAAACACACCAATGGGAGCTTTGCCCGATCCTAGGTTTAATGTATTTAATCCTACTTATTCGGATAACATAATGTTACTCGATCCGAATACGCTACAACCATTGAGCGAAACCGATAAGCAAAGAACGAAAATCGATAATCAGCAGCTCGGCGTCTACTTTCAAGATCATATGCTGATCAACGATAAATGGGCGATGTTATTGGGCGCACGTTACGACGATACAAGTAATGAAGTACATAATGTTACCACGGGTGCTCGCACGAAAGTCGATAATGGAGAGTGGACGTTTAGCGTGGGAACGGCTTATATTTCTGATTCTGGCTTCACGCCATACTTTAGTTACTCTCAGTACTTTGATCCAATTATTCAAGAAGACAGCAATGGTAAGCCAGCGAAGCCTGAAAGCGGTGATCAATTTGAAATCGGTATGAAATACCAACCGGATTCATTTGATGGTTATTTCAATATTGCAACGTATCGGGCAACAAAAGAAAACTTGGCTCGTATCTACTTGAGTGAATTAACGCAAATAGGAAAAATAGAAAATAACGGCGTTGAGTTTGAAGCTGTAGCTAATGTGACACCATCCTTAACATTGATCGGGAACATTGCGTACGTTGATGCAGAGATAAAAGAAGACATCAATAAGGCATGGGTTGGCAAAACACCTTCCCAAGTGGCGAATACCGTATCATCAGCTTGGGCACATTATCGTTTCTTTGATGGACCTCTTGATGGCTTTGCTGTTGGCTTAGGCGCGCGCTATACAGGTGAGTCATACGGAGACAATGAAGAGAGACTAAAAGTACCAAGTTATTTCTTAATGGATGCGACGGTCAGTTATCGAATCGGCGATTACAAGCTACAAGTCGCAGCTAAAAACATCGCGGATAAAAAGTACATAGCGACATGTGATGGCTTTTGTTGGTATGGCGACCGACAAAATGTTATTGCAAGTTTAACTTACGACTGGTGAGTTAACGTATAAATAAACACCCCTAACTTTAGGGGTGTTTATTTAGAAATCGGCTTTACGGACAAAGTGCGGGTTTTTGTACTTTTTCTGCGGACCAAACGATGATACGACAAGTTTGTTCCATAATGTTTTGTCAAACTCACCCTTTGGAATCGAAGGGTAGAGGGTTTCCTCTTCTTCTCTTGCAAAGTTCATATATTGTTTCTTTTTAATTTGATTGTACTTTTTGGCGATCTGGTTATGTTTTCTTACCCACTCCAGCTTGTAATTGTGGAGCACTTTTTCACCATCTTCGAGACTCATTCGAGATAGGAACAGTCGCTTGTATGAGACCTTTCTGTCCAGCATTGTGCGCATAACGGTTTGGATATATTTACCGTGATGCGTAATGGTAATGTCGTTTTCATCAACAGGAGTGACACACCAGCCTTTAGGTAAAAAGTCTGGCTTCTTAAATTGCTTATTACGCTCCATTAGCGCCTGATGTAAAACTAAATCAGAGGTGCCGCGGAACGTCTTTTGCCATTTACCGATACGAATTTGAATCGAACCAGGCAAGCGATAGATGTTAGTAAACTTATCTTTGTCCATGGACTTGTGTCATGAGATTAATGTGCATAATTAGAAAGCGGAATTCAGCCCAATGCCACAGGCAGTAGACTTAAGTACCGTACGATTTTACAACGACCTTGCGTGATATAGCGAGGGGTTATGTCAATAATAGGTAAGAAATAGAAAATTAGTTCACATTATGAAGAAATTGGAAGCTTACAAGGCTAAATTTTGAAGTTACACCAATTATGCCCATGCCGACTAAATAAAAGAAGGCACGGGCATAAAATCACACCGCTTCTTCGAGTTGCTTGGTGTCTTCTTCAATCTGTTGTAGGTGTCGGTTTGCTTGCTGTAACTGATACATTTGAGCATAACGACCATTTTGCGTTAAGAGTGCTTTGTGTGTGCCTTTCTCGACTAACTCCCCATGATGAAGAACAATGATTTGGTCTGCATCTAGGATAGTTGACAGCCGATGAGCAATAACAACGAGCGTCATGTCTTGTCTGAGTACCGCCAAGCTCTTTTGGATTAAAGCCTCTGTTCCTGAGTCAATATTTGCGGTTGCTTCATCTAATATCAATATCTTAGGTTTTACCACAAGCACACGTGCTAACGCCAAAAGCTGTTTCTGACCCGCAGATAAATTAGTTTCGCCTTGACCTAACTGCGTGTCTAGCCCGTTAGGGTAACGATGAATTTGTTCTGCCAAACCTACCTTGTCTAACGCATCCCATATTTGATTGTCATCAACCGCCCGACTGAGAGAGATGTTTTCTCTGACTGAAGCAGGGAGAATATGTGGATCTTGTTGGACCATTGCCACATCTTTGTGAAGTACGTCTTTCCCTAATGTTTTAAGTGGACGACCATCTATGAGCAGTTCGCCACATTGCGTTGGATAAAAGCCCATTAACAGTGACGCTAATGTGCTTTTACCGCTTCCTGTATGCCCGACAAGCGCGATAAAGTCTTGGTGGTTGGCCTTCAACGAAATGTCTTTTAGGACGTCCTGTTTACCATCGTAGCTAAATGTGAGATCTCTAAGTTCGATAGCACCTGACCTTAATGGTTGATGATTGTCCCCGTAAGTTTGTTCTTTCGCGTCAATTAATTCAAAAACACGTTCGCTTGATACTAACGCTTGCTGAAGTAGAGCAAGTTGCTGAGTCATCTCAATTAGTGGTTCAGTAACTCGCGCAAGATAACTGATAAATGCATACAGTACCCCCACACCAATCAACTCAATACCATTAAAACCAAAGATCGCAACCAAGCAAAGCAACGCTAGACCAGCGAGTAAGTCCATTAATGGTCTTAGCAGATAGCCGTTTAGCCGAATCACTCGTTTAGATGCCACCAGATGCTCTGCGGTTAGCTCGTTGAACTGTTTATTAAAACGCTCTTCTTGTTGCATTAATTGAATGACACTCATCCCTTGAATGGATTCACTCAGATTCGCATTTATATCGGTCAATAGGTCACGCATCTTTCGGTAGCTTTCTGTACTTAGCTGCTTAAACAAGTACATAAAGCCGATGACGATCGGCAGCAATACAAGCACAACGAGTGTGAGCTTCCAGCTCATGAAAAACATAACGCCAAGCATTACGACAATCATGACCACGTTTTTCACCACGGTCGCGATCAAAAGCTCATAAAATTGCTGTAAAGATTCCGTATCGTTGGTGATTCGCGACACCAATTTTCCAGCAGGAGTGTAATCAAACGCAGATAACGGCTGCTTAATCACGCCAGAAAATACTTGCTTACGAATCGCTTTGATCGTGTTAGCCGCGACAATGCTAAATTGCAATGACTGAAAATACTGGAATGTTGCCGATACGATCTGAAGAGCGATATAACATACTGCTAGCGAAATCAGAACATTTTGTGAATAGTCACCTTTAGCGATGTGCTCATCAATGAAATATTGAATCAACCAAGGGCCGCCGGCGCTGGCTAACGCAGCAATAAACAGCAAGGCGAGTCCTTTAATCATTGGCTTTGGTTGAGATAATGGGTAAGACATTAACCGTTTAAACGTGCTGGTCTGGTTCATTCATTATTCCTCCATCGCCTGTTCTAGTTTTTGGTACTCGAACATTTCGGCGTACCAGCCTTTATGCGCTAATAACGCGCTATGTTGCCCACGTTCAGTAATGTGTCCGTGATTCAATACAATGATCTCGTCTGCTGCTTCCAAAGCGGTGAGGCGGTGCGCAATAACGATTAGGGCCTGATTACGGTAGTATGTTTCCAAATTCTTAAGGATTTGATGTTCGGTCCGTCCATCAACAGCGGAAAGTGCATCGTCCAAAACCAACACTTGGGCATTCATCAGCATAGCGCGTGCTATCGCAATACGTTGTTTTTGCCCGCCGGAGAGTGTAATGCCTTTTTCACCAACTTCTGTTTGATAGCCTTCAGGAAACTTTTCAATATCGTCATGTATACAGGCTAACTTTGCTGCTCTATAGACTTCTTCTTTCTCTGCATTAGGGTTGCCTAAGGCAATATTTTCGAAGATAGATTTGGAGAATAGAAACGGACTTTGGTTAACGACAGCAAAACGGTTGCGCCACTGCGGTAGTAGGGCATTCTTGATCTCGACATCCCCGAATTTAATTGAGCCGTTTTCTAAATCATGTTGACGCAAAAGTAGTGTTAACAGGGTCGATTTTCCGCTTCCTACCGGCCCTGCAACTCCCAACATTTTTCCGGGTTCCAGTTCGATGTTTACTTCCGTCAAAGCGGGCGGTAAATCACTAGACCAATGGAAATCGTCGATATCAATTTTTAACGGAAGTGGTTTATTTTCTATTGGCTTATTGCCACTGATAATTTCTGGCTTTTCATCAAAGATCTCTTGTAATCGGTTCCATGCAGCAGAGCCTCTTTCTAAAATGTTAAATAGGAATGCGAATGCCAACATCGGCCATATCATCAACCCTAAATACATCGTAAATGCGGTCAGATCACCAAGCGTGATCTCACCTTTATCAACAAGGTAAGTACCAGCAGCGACACTAAGAAGGAAAGAAAGACCGATGGTTAACTGAATTGCCGGGTCAAATCTAGCATCGACTCTTGCGACAGCGATGTTCTTTTCGCCAGTATCATCCACAACCTCTTCAAAACGTTGCTGCTCTTGGTTTTCTAATCCGAAAGCACGCAGCATTCGCACGCCATTAAGTGACTCTTGTGTCATGTCTGACATGGTAGAAAAGGCTTCCTGAGCGACACGAAAGCGTTGATGTAGGATACGCACAATAAAGAAGATGATGATGGCAAGAAATGGCATTGGAAGAAGCGCCATTACGGTGAGCTTCCAGCTTACTTGCGTTACCATAATGATTAAAACCGCAATACCAGTGATCAAAGAGTCTGCGGCGGTTAAAACCCCTTCGCCGGCTGTCATAACGATATTACGCACATCATTAGTGCCACGAGCCATCAGATCCCCCGTCTTGTAACGTTCAAAAAAACGAGGTGGCTGTGTCGATAAGTGCCTATATAGACGGTTACGTAGAATGGTCCCGAGTTCCCAGCTTGCGCCGAAAAGCCAAATTCGCCATAAGATGCGACACCCATAAATAGTAAAGATCAGTACAGTTAACCCTGAGAGCCATAGAATCAGCGTATTTGTATCTAAAGTGTTGTCTACGACGCCATCAACTATGATGCCAACTGCTTTGGGCGGAACAAGCTGTAGTGCTGATATCACAGCGAAAAGCAGAATGGATCCGACATAGTGCCTCCACTTTTGTTGGAAATACCAACGTAGCTGCCAGAATATTCTCATTACGCCTCCCGCTTTAAATTATTGAATTTGTTATAGAACTATTATTGAGCGAAATGATGAGTTTACAAGCACAAGTTATAGGCGGGTTTAAAAACGATAGATTGTTTCAATTATAACCATGTGTCGGCGCAAATTACTGGTTTTATCTCTATGAGCTAACTGTGCGACGACATTATGTGAAATAGTTGTTAATGGTGGTTTTGGAGCCATGACCTTGCAATAACGATGAAGACACCAAAAGTAAAAGTGTTACTGCCACTCTCTATGGGAATTAGCAATCGTCAGTTTGTATTTTGTATTTCACTTGGCCACCAGGAGTTTCTGGGTAGTAAACTTCGACATAACACATATGTTCTGGACCAACAGGCTTGTTTGCAAAACCAATAAGGAAGTAGGGCTCGTCTGGGCTATCTACCCCATACCAAGTGTTGATAGTGAGTTGCGGATCAAAGCCTGCTAGCTCTTTTGCTGGAATAACATTTTTGATAAATCCAAAGTAACCAATTAGGTCGTTATGGCCGTCATTATCTAGATCAATGTTATATTGTATGCCGCCATCTACTGTCTCTTGAGATTGAATCACTGCTTTGGTGTAGACAAAGTTGTTGGCGGTCATGAGTGCTTCTCTGGCTCCATATAGAACCGCCACTCTGGCATCTTTTTGTAAGCCAAGAAATTTAGGAAATGCAACGACGCTTACAATACCAAGAATGATGATGCACACAATGAGTTCAATAAGAGTAAATCCTTGAGAGCGACGCACAGCCTTTCTCCATGTTTTAGAAACGAATAGGCGGCTATTCTGATATAGAAACTTTCAGGTCAAGTATTAAAAAAGGATGATAGTAAGAGATCGGGATTGCAAATCTCAAATATAAAACAAGTTGCTTACTTTCGAGATGAGGAGTGATTTTGATAAAAACCAAGGAATGAACTCGAGAGGATAAAATCCTCCCGAGTAAAGCGACTAAGATTCGTGTGTCAGAGCACTGCTGTTACGTTTAAAAATGAATCGCCAAATAAATAAGACAATTGCGATGTAACCTAATCCTACACCAAGCGCTTGCCAGTGCATGCCGTTATACATCGCGATTGGCATCAAAGAGATGATGAAGATGTCAGTGATTGAGCCAGGGACATAAGCGATGGCGTAATCATCAAGCACCTTGCTACGCATTTTTGGATCAACAATGCGAAGCAACGCAATACCCATGGCAACTGTACCGGTTAACCAACCCCAAGAGAAAATGCCTTTCTCGAACCAATCTTCTCCCATGATACGTGGGGCAACCCAGAAGATTAGCCATAGTGTGAAGGCGATACCGCCGATTGCAAGCACGACCATCGGCATTAAAAACTGGGCTAAGACGGTAATCTTGATGGCTGAGATACCAAAGATAATCAAATAATCGGTACTGATGCCCGCAGCATGTTTGAATGCACCGTCACAAAGATAGCGTGAAGCTTTCGTTTGTTTCGCGACGATTCGCACGAGCATGCCGCCAAGGAAGCCAGTTACGAACGTAGGAATTTGTACCTTATCGTGGAAAGAGGATAAGTAGTTAGCCGCTACATACGAGAAAGCCGTTACCACTACAACCAACGCCGCGTGAATCGCGAAAGAATCGACTGACAGGGAAGACATGGTGTCTTTCATTACCGGTTCTTGATCAACAGGCTTAACAAGACCTTTGCGTTCGTGTTCATCCATGCTGTCGAAGGTCGTAAAGCTACGAATCCAACCCATCTTCAATGCGAATTGCAGCATGAGCATGCCGACAGAAATTGAAATGAAAATACCCACGGTTGCGAACGTTAAGCCAAGTGTGAAGCCATCTTCCCAACCAAGCCCCGTGAAGATTTCACCAACAACAGATGCAGAGCCATGTCCGCCCATAAAGCCCGCAGACATTGTCACACCAAAGCCGGGATTAATCTCTGGCCAGAAGAAGGTTGTGAGAACTAGACCAAACATTGCCGCAAACAACCACTGAGAAACAGAAGCGATTTGGTTAAACGCCCACAATGAGCCAGCACGCTGTGCGACGGTTTTAGGTGATGGAACATCCGTTGCCAGACCTAACGCAGAAAAAAGTGCAGCAGTTAATAGGCTTGCGTTAGCGGTAAACGTATCGGTCCAAGGCAGTACGTCTAACAGGGCTGGTCCAAAAATTAGACCGAATAATCCTGCGAGAACCGCCGATGGAATGTACATACGCTGTAGTAATGGCGCGTGAACGCGAATGACTTTTGCCAAAATCAATAGTAAGCCAGCGATGGCTAAGTCAGTCAGCATTAGACCTTTAGGCATCTTATCCTCCAGTAAATGCAGTCAAGGGGTAGCGTCCTTGTGACCTACCTTGAATAAAAATCTCTCTCAAGCCAAAAAGTCACATACGTGACTAAAAGCGTTGAGAAATCAATGTCGTTTTCATAAGCAAAGGAATGTGCTTATGCAATTTGAAATGAGTGTAAATGTTGTGATTGCACACGAACAGGAAGAGAAATTAGATTAAATTTCTCGATATTTTTTTGATAGTTCACTCAGGAAAGGCGGCAATCCTAGTCACTTTGTCAGAGCAATGCAATTGGTGTGAATCAATAAATTATGCCTAGTTAATGGGTATCTCTGACTAACAACATGAAAAATAAAGACAATTAACAAGTAATAATATTTGTCATATCGACAATAAAAGTTAATTAAATGGTTAAATTGCCGCCGCTTTATGAGGTGGTGTTACGGATTCACATGCGAAAGAACAAAATCAACCAAGGTGCGGTTTTTAAGGGAAAGCTGTTTTGAACGGTAAAGCAGGTGGATCGGTTTTGGCTTGGGAGTATGTTGCTGGAGAATTTCTACCAAGGCACCAGATTGAATTTCCTGTTCAACTAAGATCTTTGGTTGAAGAAGAACACCAGAGCCTTTTAACGCGGCAAACTTAAGCACATCACCATTATTAGACGTTAATCGGGTGTTGCTGTTTCCAAAGGTATTAGATGGCATGTTCAACACCTGTTGGCTTTCCCCTTGGTGGTACTGAAATCCCAAACAATGATGATGTTCAAGGTCATCAAGCGATTGGATAGGGGCATGCAGCTTAAGATAAGAGGGTGAGGCGCAGTAAGTCATGTCGTATTGCCCGAGTTTTCTTGCAACTAACGATGAATCGACCAACTCACCAATACGAATAATCACGTCTGCTTCGCTTCGATATGGGTCAATCAAACTGTTATCCAACATTAACTCAACGTTCAGTTCGGGAAATTCTGCTAAGAAGTCAGCCACGATGGGCGCAATCACCTTTTTACCATAGGTAACTGGGCAGTTAACTTTTACTGTTCCAGTTGGGCGGTTGATCAGCGTCTGGATTAGGTTCTCTGCGTTGGTGATGTCTTCAATAATGCGGTGGCACTCTTGATAGTAGAGTCTGCCAGCTTCGGTCAAGGACTGTTTGCGCGTGGTGCGATGAATCAGCTGCGTACCTAAGCTTTGCTCAAGAAAGCTCATGTGCTTGCCAACCATGGTCGGTGAAATATCAAAGTGGTGTGCTGCATTACGAAAGCTGCCGTGTTCGACCACGTAAGCGAAAACTTTCATGCTTGTTAATTTATCCATTGCACACCCAGAGTTGATAAAGAAATAACTAAAGCAGAGTTTATCAATCAAATGAGGTTAATTACAGTGGGCGTATGATTAAGAATGGAGAAAGAGAGCCATCATGAGCGAGACGATTTTTGTTACCGCCGAACTGAAAATGAATGCCGATAAGCCAAGACAACAAGTGGTTGAAGCCATTGAACAATTTTGCCTTGATATGCAAAGCGAAGCGGGGTGCTTGCAAGCGAATGCGACCTACGATTCTAAAGCTCCACAACGTGTGATTCTTTGGGAGCGATATGAAAACCGCGCCGCGATTGAAGCGCATTTTGCTATGCCGCATACACAAGCGTTTATTGCGGCTGAAATGGCAGAGTTAGTTCAAGCATTCGAAACCCAAGCTCAATAGGAGACGTGAACATGAAATGGGGCATTTTAGGCACAAGCTTTATCTCAGGAGTCATGGCTGAGGCAATCCAAGGCGATGACAAGAGTGAACTGTACGCGGTTGCTGGGCGTTCGGAGCAGAACTTACAGGCATTCGCTGAGCAATATGGCATCGAGAATACGTTCAACGATTACGATGCGTTGATTGCTGATGAGCAAGTCGACATTATTTATATCGCATTGCCAAATCACCTTCATCATGACTTTATCGTCAAAGCGGCTGAGCAGGGCAAAGCGATCCTGTGTGAAAAGTCACTTTCGGTAGATATGGAAAAAACCGAGCTGGCACTTCAAGCCGTAGAAGCGCACAAGGTATTCTTTGCTGAAGGCTTAATGTACTTGCATCACCCATTGATCAGTGAGTTGGTTTCGGTGCTTAAATCGGGAGAGATTGGTGAACTTCGCTCCATCCATACGTCTTATATTGCGTCGATTGCGCAGTTTGTTAATCCAGACAGCAAAGGTGCTTTGTATAACTTAGGTTGCTATCCAATGTCATTAGTGCATTTGGTGGTTAAAACCATGTTGGGTGAACAAACCTTTGAGAACCGTTCAATGAAAGCGATTGGCCGACGAGGTAATGATGGGAATATCTGCGAGTCGAGCTTGATGATGCAATTTGGTGAGCAACAAACGGTGAGCGTACATACTGCCGAAGATCATGGATTGAAACACCAGTTCACCATTCTGGGTAGCAAAGGCTGTATTACCTTAGATTCAAACCCATGGCTACCAACGCAAGATAACCAGTTTAGTGTGGAAATTTACGAGACGTCGAAGCGGGAAGTGTCTGTACCGGCAACTGGGGACGCTTTCTTCTATCAAGTGCGCAATATTCGCCAAGCGGTTGAAGAGGGGCGTACCTCGTTAGAAAACCCTTGTGCAACATGGGAAGACTCTCACCGTATTATGCAGCTACTGACTGAGTGGGAATCACTGGCTTTAAAGTAAGTGTGTACTTGAACCAATGAACATAAAAACGGTGCACTAAATCCAATGATCAGTGCGCCGTTTGTATTTTGGGTTCAGTCTGGATTAAATGCGATTATCGCCGGTACTGAACGCAATGATTTGGCTGATTTCAGACAGGCTTCTGCCACTTTCTTGCTGCCATTGAACAAACGCTTTGTTGGTTGCATCGAGCGATTTTTTCGTATCTTTGCCACCTTCAATGATCTTGCAATTACGCAGGTAAGCTTCCACGTCGCTAGACAAGATAAAGGTATCAACGCCCATTTGACGAAGTGTGTAAGGGCCAGTATTTCCGCCTAGGCGATTGCCGCGTTTCTTCAAATACGCCCATAGGTCGGTGATTTTCTCTTGCGGCCAATCGGCAACCATTTTGCCAAACGAGCCATATTCGATTTTTGCTTCGTGGATCATACGAGCGTTGGCAGGAATCGACATGACTTTAGTGAGGTGGCGAATGATGCGTTTGTCGGTTGCTTTGGTTTCCCATTGCTCATCTGACAGCATCAATAGCGGCTCAATCTTAAACCCAAAGAACACTTCTTCGAAGTTCGGCCACTTGTTGCGAACCACGCTCCACGAAATCCCACTTTGGAATACCTTCATCGAAAAAGCGGCTAGCCAACGGTCGTCGGGAATCGCTGCCAATTCTTCTTTGCTTAGTGGATGAGACAAAAGCGCTTCAAGTTGATCTTCACCACCTTTACGCTCGGCAGCGCGCTGATAAATCGCGTCAAATTTTTCGATACTCATAAAAGAAGTTAGTCCTAGTTTATGTCGATATTTGTGAAACATACTACGCTTAAGTGGCTGAATCGTAAATTGATGGAGTGTCACAAATGAAGAAGGTCACATTAACGTTTGTCGGGGAAGGTTCGGATCGTATTGCAGAAAAATTCTATGCGTGGATGACGGACGGTGGGTTAGAAGACAGCATGATTGAGAATTTATCTGACCGTGAAATCTCAGTTGTCGGCATTAGTGATATGGATAATGAAACGCGTGATGTGGTGATCAATACGGAAATGAACTAACGAGTCGTTTTTCGTCAGCTATTAGAATCAGATAAAACAAAGCCCTTCACGAGAAGGGCTTTGTTGCGTTTATAAGCGTGAGAGCCTAGTTATTTACCAGTGTCAGACCGCTTGGGAGTGCATCACCGAAGATACGTTTCGATTCGCTCTCAGATAGCTCTTTGACTTCTTCAACCAGTGATACCCAAGATTCAGGTACCTTGCTTTGCTTCAACTTAGCCAGTACCTGCTCACGGTAGTCGTCTGAGATATCGAATAGGCGGTCGCCCGTCTTACGACAAATCATTACGGCTGCGAAAGCGATCATTGGCTCTTTCTGCCAGTTCTGCTCTAGCAGCTTAGGCAACCACTGTTCCGCTTGTTCACGAGGAACGACGTTATGCTGACTGCCATATAAAGGCGTACGTGATGCCAAGCGACCCATTGCCCACCAGTGTGCTTGTTCGAACTGGTTATGGTTGATGGCTTTGCTCAAGAACCACGTTGCCAATAGAACTTTGTCTTCGACTTCTAAATGCTCCAGAGAGGCAGACAAGCGCACCATCGACTCGTAACCCATATCTTGTGCCGCTTTGGCGGATTGTGGGTTTTTCATCGCACCAGGATGTAGGTATTTCGCGATGTCCGCCAAGATGGTCTCTTGTTGCTCTTGGCTTAAACCACCGGCAATACGACGCCAGAACACCCACCAGTCGGTCCAACCTTGATGGTTCTTAAACTGAATGTTTTGTTGGTAGAGACCCCAAACTTGCTCAATACGCCATGAGTCGGTTGGATCGCCAAAGCCCGGACGCAGTGCAAAGCCAGCCAAACGAAGCCAGTTTTTCTCGTGTTGTTCTGAACGGCGGCGACGCTTACGACCTTGTGCAAAGGTATCGAACAGTTGACGTAGGGTCGTGAAATCCCATTCATCGCGTTTGCCAAGTTTCTTCTCAAGATCTTTGGCTAAGGTTTTGATCTCTTTGCTTTCCGCGCTTTTCTTATTACCGCTGTAAAGGCGAGCGATCAGCTCCTTACATTCGTTCAACTTAGGGTGAAGTTTAACTTGCTCGCTGTCATCGGTTTGCTTGTTACGAACTTCGAATTCTAGCTCCCAACGTTTGTTGTCGTCTTCTGCGCTGACACATTCCATCTTAAGCGTGCCGACTTCAGTCAACTGACACGCCAGTTGCACTTCTACGCGCTCTTTCTGGTTGGCTTGCAGTTCGGCACCTTCACCTTCAAGGGTGGTGATATAAGGCGGCAGGGGAGCAAACAAGTCCGGATCAACGTCAACCATTACACCGTTTTGAATGGCGGTGTTATTGGTTAAGGTGTCGTGGGTAGAAGTCAGCAGGTTAAAGCGAACGGGCTCACCTAGGGTAAGCGAGAATCGGCGACCACTTAATCGGATCTCGTGTCCTTCTTCTGTGCCTTTTGCAAGCAAACAGAGCGCTTTGCCCATCTTGTTCTTTTCTTGAAGATGCAAGAAGTAAGAACGCGCTGCGCCACCACCAATTTTAAGTTGTGCGCCACGACGCGCTTTACCAAATGCAACAGCACCCAGTGCAACCGACCAATCTGGATGTGGGTTGTCTAATACCGTAACTGGTGCGCCGCGCCAATCGGAAAGTAGGGTAGTGACACGCTCAGTCACAAGCTCACTGTTGAACACACCACCATTGAGTAGCAAACCGACTGGAATGGCATTTTGTTTGTCGTCTTCAATGCCAAGTGCGGCACGAGAGACTTGCTGATGCGTCGTTAAGAACTCGGCAACGTGTTTGCTCACTGCTGGGTCGGCAACGTATGGAAGACCAAACTCGACAACCGCGCTGCGGCGTTTATCTGGTACTTCACTGAAATCAGAAAGCGGGAAGAAGCCATCTAAAGCGATTTGGTGCACTTCTTGTTTGCTCAGCCCAATACTCTTTGTTCCGCCAAGAAGTTTCGAGCCGCTGCCCAGCATGGTGATTTTCACTTCTTCAGGTGCATTCGCTGAAAGCAGGTTTTCTTTCGCTTTACGCGTTTGCTGAATCAACTTAGTCAGGCTTGCGGCAGTGAGCTTCTTACTTTGGTTGAAGCGGCTTTCTGCAAGGTGTGCTAATGCTAAATCGAGGTTATCACCACCAAGCATCAAGTGTTCGCCAACGCCAATGCGGTCAAGGGCTAGCTCATCTTGAGAAGAGAAACTGGCTTCAATCAAGCTCAAGTCGGTAGTACCACCGCCCACATCACACACCAGAATCAGCGGTAACTCTTTGAGTTTATCAGCTGCGGTTTGCTGGTGGCGTGCGTACCAGTCGTAACATACGGCTTGTGGTTCTTCGAGCAGGACGATTTTCTTTAAACCAGCTAGCTGTGCCGCTTCAAGCGTGAGTTTACGAGCGGTTTCATCGAACGACGCTGGAACGGTCACAACCACATCTTGGTCTTCTAACTTATTGCTAGGATGACGGTAGTTCCATGCTTGGCGAATGTGGTTGAGGTAGCTTGCGCTGGCAATGACGGGAGAGACTTTATCTACGTCTTGCGCACCAGCCCAAGGAAGAATGTCTGAACTACGATCCACTGCTTGGTGCGATAGCCAGCTTTTAGCACTGGATACTTGACGTCCTTCCACCTTAGCGCCTAATTCACGAGCCCATTCACCCACGATCACATTACTAATGTCGCCAGATACAGGTTCGTTTTCCCAAGGAAGTGTTAGGTCAGAAGGGGAGATTTGACCAACCGCTGGGTGATAGCGGAAAGAGGGCAACAATGGCTTACGAACCACTTCACCCGGGCCAATCAATTGGTCGATGTCGAATAGGGATACTTCGGATTGTTCAAGGTTGTCGGTGATTTCACAGTACGCCACCACAGTGTTTGTGGTGCCAAGGTCAATACCAACAAGAAAACGAGGAGATGCCATACAAACCTTCGCGTATTTAAAAACGGCACCCGATTGGATGCCGTTTGATTTCTATTTATTCTTCTTCGTTTGAGTTGCTTTTCGCGTCTTCGCGCACATCGAACTCAACATGCCATTTTTGACCGTTATCAGCGGCAATGGCTTCTAAGTAAAGCGTACCAAGCTCTGTGACGCGAGAGGCTAGGGTTACCGGAACCACTTCACCTTCACGACGACCTTCAGATACAGGCAGCGTTACTTGAATTTCTGGTAGCTCTTCGAGCTCTTCTGGTGCCCAGTAGTCTAGGTGAGTACCTGCTAGGTCATCACGACGAACCGTTGAGCCGAAGAATTGGAAGTTAACCGGCTGACCGATGATCAAACCAAACTCTTGGCTTGGTACGTCAACGCTTGAACCTTCTTCCATACCAAATGGTGCAACACAAAGTGCTTCCATTGGAGGCGCCATGCCCGGAATCGCTGGCATCGCACTTTCGATACCCACGTAGTACGCAGAAGCAATACCACCACGGATACGAACACCTTGACCACGACGAACAGAGCCGTAGTAAGCCGCACCGCTAGCAACCGCAAGGTCTAGGTCTACACCTGTTAGGCGTTTAGCCATTTCCGCATCTGCTTCAATTAGCCATTCGTTGATCGTGTCTTCTAGACGAGATGCTAGAAGTTTCGATTTCAGAACACCACCGTTGAATAGGATTGCGGTTGGCTTGATGAAGTCAGCTGATTGCGCCGCATCCGCACCTGGCATACCAGGCATGTTAGCGAATGGGTTGAAATCTTGAGCTGCTGCTTCGCCGCCATTTCCTGAAGCAGAAAGGGCATTAGCTTGCTTAGACAAGAACGCTGCGATGTGACGAGTAATACCTGCATCTTGCGCGTAAGGCAGACCCATTTGCGTTAGTGCACCACGGTTACGTTGAACAGGGTGGTCAGTAATCGCAACTTGAGGGAAGAAGCCGTCAACCAGTGTTTGTTGTACTTCTTCTTGAGTCAGTTCTGTTTTCAGCGTTGCGCCAAGCAGTTTAGAACCACGGCTTGGTACTACGATTGGCACTGACTGAAGTTCGCTGTCGTTCAATAGCGCTTCTTTCGCGTCGCGACATGCGTGTGTCATTGCCTGAACTTGCCATGGCTGTAGCTCTTTACCTTCTTGGGCTAGCTTCATCTTCAAGCGGTACGCAAGTGCAAGATCCATGTTGTCACCGCCAAGTAGGATGTGTTCACCTACCGCGATGCGGTTCAGAGTTAGGTTGCCGTCGTCTTCAGTTACTTCAACCAAAGAAAGGTCGGTTGTACCACCACCGATATCGACCACAAGCACGATGTCGCCAACTTCAACTTCGTCGCGCCATTTGTCGTTGCTGTTATCGATCCAGTTGTAAAGTGCAGCTTGTGGCTCTTCTAGAAGTGTTAGGTGCACAAAACCAACGTTGCGTGCTGCTTCTGCAGTTAGATCGCGAGCAGCAGGATCAAAAGAAGCAGGAACCGTAATGGTTACGTCTTGATCGGCAAGGTTGTGATTTGGGTTCGCGTGATTCCAAGCGTCTTTTAGGTGCTCTAGGTAAAGCTCTGTCGCACGAAGAGGGGAGACTTTTTCCACTTCTTCTGGGCTACCTGCTGGCAGGAAAGCATCACGACGGTTCACACCTGCGTGGCAAAGCCAAGATTTCGCACTTGCAACAAGACGAATTGGTGTTTTTGAGCCTAGGTTACGTGCAATTGCACCAACTAGAGCTTTTGGCTCGCTCGACCACGGAAGAACGCGTGATTGCGGGTTCATTTCGTGTTCGTGCGGCTGGTAAAGGAAAGAGCCTAATTGGCTACGAGTCTCTACCGTACCTGGCGCAGTTAACTGCGGGATTGGCATCACTTCAACGCGAGCGTCTTCGTTGTGTGTATCAACAAAAGACATGACACAGTGTGTTGTACCTAAGTCGATACCAACACTGAATTTAGGTGTCTGTTGAGTTTCAACAGACGCTTCTTGAGAATGGTTTTCTTGGTTCATGTGTTCCATTACAGCTCAACCTCAGCTGGAGCGATCACAGATGCATCGTAGTTCTCAGCCAGTTTAGGCAACGTCATTGATGTTGCTTTCCAGCCTTTATGAACTAGTGTGCCGTTGAATGGCGCGCTGCCTGTTACGTTGCCAGTTAGGCGGATTTCTTGTGGGTTGAAGCCTTCTTCAACCGTAATGCGAGTTTCTTCGTCTTCGTTACGAACGTGCGCTAGCGTCACGTAGTCGTTCAGTACTTTCTGACCACCAGTGTGGATTACGCGAGCGGCTGCGCCTACTTCTTCATCAGAGAATGACGTTAGGTCTTCTTTTAAGAAGTCAATCAGACGAGCTTCTTGTTGCATGATAGAAAGCAGCTGCATTGCAGAGTCTGTTGATGCGGTTGCAAGTTTTGATTCAACTTCTACAACACGCTCTACGACTTTCTCTACTTCCACTACTTTTTCTACTTCAACGATCTTCTCAACTGGTTTCTCAACCTCGACGATTTTCTCGACTGGTTTTTCTACCACTTTCTCGACCACTTTTGATTTGCGCGACACTGCAACTAGAAGAAGCAAAACGCTCGATGCGGTTAGGCCAGCGTGAAGCATATCGAACGTTTGAGGAATTAGGTTCAAATCAATGTTCATGACGTTTTTTCTCTTTCTATTGATTTATTGGTGCTCAGTATTGGCTCATATTTGTTCACTAAAACGATCGTCTTTGCGATCTTGCACCAAGTTTAGACATTAAAATGATGACGGATGGTAGCATATTCAAGGCTTAAGGCTGTAATAATTCGTGACTATACCGTACGAACAGCGTGAAAAATCGACGATCAGACTCCCCAATATAGGTTGTTGCTTGATGTTTGTGCATTGCTAACGCAGTATTTCAATAGATCCCGAAGTTTAACTTACGGAAGTATCAAAAATTACGATATGACACAAAGCACCGCTCATAAGAGCTTTATAAAACGACATTCAGACTCTATTTTAGCTTTTTTGGCGACTTTATGTGTCACTGCTGGTGTAGTTGGTGCTGCTTATACAATGCAGCAACGGTATACACAGACGACGTTTGATACTTTAGCCGACCGACAAGCAGAATCACTTAAAGCAAACGTCGAGAATGATCTAAAGTTCATTGGTGCGGGCGCAAACTTTTTCCATTCGATTGAGCGAAGCTATTGGCCATCGTTTCCCATGTATGCGGAACAAGTGATTAATAGCTCACGAAGTCTTATTGGACTTCAATGGATGCAAAAGGTCGAATTCGAAGATCTTGATGAACATATTTTAAAGACCCGTCAAAAATTTCCAAACTTCCAACCGTTTACCGTTCCTAAAGATGGTCCCAAAACCTACGGGTACATTTTTGAACACAATGAGCCAATTTTTATCGCGTCGGATATCTACCCAAGAACACCGGAAAACCTTTCTCTATTGGGTTTCTATTTTTCGCGCAAACGCTTCGATTTAATCTTGGATGATATTTCCGAAAATGGGCGAGCGAATGTCTCGGATAAAGTTCGCTTACTGCAAGATGGTTATGACAAGTCCATACCTAAGACTGGGTTGCTGGTGTTCCATCCAGTGTTCGACTTCGAGAACAAATATTTATTAGGAGTAGTGACCGGCGTTATCCGAAGTACGGTTTACTTTGAGGATTTGATTACGAAAACCGCGACGGAGCTCGATATGTCGGTGCGCGTAGAAGACTTGGGATTCGACGCAGCAGATGACCCTGTTCTCTTTCAAAGTGCTAGCTGGGATAACATTCGAGGAACCGTTATAAGCCGAACCATTCAACTGCCTAACCGTGAATGGCGTATTGACTTTAAGCTTTCTGACGCAGTCTCAGCTTGGGAGCGTTCTATTTTAGCGGGCACGACGCTAGCCGGATTGGTAATCGCCTTTTTGATCAGTTGGATTGTGAATTTACAGTCTCGAGAAAAAGAGCGCTTAGCGGTCATGTTGGAGCTCAAAACCGTTGAATTAAAAAGAATGGCAGAGCGAGACCCTCTAACTCAACTACTGAATCGCCGAGCATTCAACGATCATTTGCTTAATCAGATAAACAAAGGTGTTAACTTCGCCTTGGTTGGTTTTGATATCGACCACTTCAAAGTGATTAATGACAAACACGGCCATTTAGGTGGAGATGAAGCGTTACAACATGTCACTAAGCTGGTCAGTGCTAATTTAAAACCGGGAGATAAGTTTTACCGAGCTGGTGGTGACGAGTTTTGTATTATTTCTAAAGTCATTGATAGAGCAGTGCTAGAAGCTTACCTAGAAAAATTACGGAGTGTTGTGGCAAGTACGGCTTTTGATTATGGTGATGCGTCAATCATCTGTACGTTGAGTATCGGTGCGGTTATCCATAAAGAAGAAGATCCTGAGAGCTTGTATCACAAAATGGACAGTCAACTCTATTTGAGTAAAAAAAACGGCCGTAATAATGTGTCGATCGGCGATTAAATGGGCGCACAAATTCGAGTTTTACGCCGTGTTACGATAGAATCGCACGCTTTAAATTTTTATGTTAGGAACCAAGGCAAACTATGAACCATAACCGTATTGTATGCTTCGATTTAGAAATGTGTTGCTGGAACGAAAATGGCGTCGGCAGCACGGGTGAAATTATCGAAGTGGGGTTAGCTGAAATAGATTTGTCTAAAGGTGAGATAGTCAAGCGTGCTCAATACTACGTGAAACCAGAACACGATGAAGTGTCTCTGTTCTGCGCTGAGTTAACGGGCATCACACCACGTAAGATTGAAAAACAAGGACGCCCACTAGAAGAAGTGCTTAAATCCATGGTTAAGAACTTCGGTGGTCGCAACAAAATCTTTGCATCTTGGGGGCGAGATGACCTCATTCTTCTAGAAGAGTGTAAGCAAAAAGGTATTGAAGCACCGTTCACAGAGTTCATCAACTTAGCGACACTCTACCGTATTCAAAATCGTCTTAAAGATAAACGTATAGGCCATCGAGCCGCTCAAGAAGCAAAAGGAATAGACTGGGAAGGGCGTCAACACTCTGGCTATGTAGATGCATACAACTTAGCTAAGCTTGCTTTGACCATGTTTTAGTTATTCGAACCTAGCTAGCTTGTAATTAAATTATCATCCAACCATTGTTGTTTTGTCATGCAGTCTGTTTAGTGTGGAAAGAGCTAAACACATACCTTGACCAGTATTTTAATAACAATGTCGTTGGCTTATTGAAAAACGCGCAGAGTGCGCGTTTTTTTATGGCTACAGAAGCGATATCTGTTGTCATCCTAGGGGTAGCTTAGAGTTAGCCAGCGACTTATATACTCATCTCGTCACTTTACTGAGACTGTAACTTCGCTCGAATGAACTCGCTGTGATCAACATAGAGTAGCTCTGCTGTTTTACGGATCACCGCGTCTTCTAGCGGGTCAATTTCGCCGTCTGCGTAAGCGACTTCCCACATGCTTTTGATTAAGTTGTAACGAGTTTCTTGAGTCAGTTCTCTTAGTTGAGAGGTAAAGTCGTACAGCGAAGCGGAATCTTTTATTTTCTGTTGATTCTTCTTCATTTAACGAAAGCAGTTTCATCAATAAAGAGCGCTTTGTTTCTTGTTCTCTATCATCGACACTATGGTCTGCACCAGAAACTTCACAAAGCAAACACGCGATAGCCATGTTAGGGGAAAGTGTGTTGGTTTGGCTTAAATCAGAGCCATCAATGAGTTGTTTAAATAATGATGTGAGAGAATTAAACATAATGAACACCGAGCTATTGTTTATTTGGTTAACATGGTAATAAATACGGAAGATCTCAAGGTGCGATACCAAATTTAGCACGCCGTTGACATTTAAGCACGGCCACTTTCTCCCCAAAAAACCTAAACTCCTGAGTTAGTTCAAGGTGACTTGCCTCTTACAAAGGGCAAGTCATTTTGGGATTGATACTCAGCTTTCAGCACGTGTCGGTGGAAAATGAACTTCGTCACCATCACTCGTCAGAATACTAATTTGACTTGGTTTGCCTTCATCATCAAGACGTAGCTCACCAATGGCACTATGGTTAACCAAGCGATAAAAGTTGTGCGTACTTGGTGCGCGTTTGTAAATCTTGAGTCGTTTACGTTTTGTGAACCAGTTTAAAGGTGAGCGAGGGCTGTATAGCAGTCTATCTAGGCCATCACAAATATTGAGCAGTTGTGTAGGGAACTGATTTTTAATTCCACTACAGGTGATTTGATAGATATTCGGACTGTTTTTTCGATAGCGGAGCTTAATATCGTATGCAAAAGAGTAGTGTACGTCGCCAGAGAGAATAACAAAGTTAGTTGGTGTCTTTGTGTGTGTGAAAATACTAATAAGAGTATTCGCACTTCCGGGGTGAGCCATCCAGTTTTCAGCATCAACCATCAATGGTTTACCAAGCATGGTCACCACACGTTGTAGTGCTTCGATAAATTTCACACCAAACATTGGCGCGGCAGAAACAATAACAACTTTGTCTTGGTGCACGAGTTCTTGGTGGAACTCAATCATCGCTTCCCAGTCCATTAAGCCAGAAGGTTTGTTCATTTTAGACTCAGAACGCCAGCGTCTGGTTCGTGTATCTAGCACGACAACTTTTGGTGTCGTAGGAATGGTGTAGTGCCAATTCTCAAAGCGATACAAATATTGAATAAATGCATCTTGGGTTTGCGAGGTTCGCTCATCGATAAAGCGTTGAGCGAGGCTCATAAATTCATCATTGAATTTTTCTGGCGCATTTCCCCAACCTTGGCAAAGCCAGTAAGCAATCAAGCTATTACCGATAATGCGTTTTGCAAACGTGTTGCTGTATGCGGCTTGTTCCCAGCCTATGGTGAGATTCCAATCGTCGGTGACATCGTGATCATCAAAAATCATATAGGTTGGAATGTGAGCGAGTAAGCGTTGAACCTTGTCCAGACCTGCGACGAATTTATCAATTTGCTTTTTTTCTTCGCGCCATTGCTGCTGCCATTTGGGTTCAAGAACTTCTCCGCCGACAGTAAATTCGTTTTCTAACAAACGATCCGTTCGAACAAGCTTCCACAAGGTCGGAGACCAAACCAATAAGTACATTGCAAAGCACTCAGCAAAGCTTATTAGGTGATTCTCACACTCTTTGGCGCTGAATATTGGTGTCCCTCGGTGTGGAAAAAACTTACTTAGTAAACTGTCATCACTCACATAATGAGGCAACAATTTATCTCGACCATAATAGCAAGCAGGGTGTTGGTAGAGCTCATTGGTATTTTTTATCGGAGCTTGATCGAATTCTTCGCCTGGCAAACCCAATAAAGCTATGACTTGCTCAATGGCATCGAGAGTGGGGCCTGCAACATGGTCTGCATAGATTTGATCACCACTCATGATGAGCATATCCGGTCTTTCTTCAATGGATTGAGACGCGATTTTATGATCCGCAGCGACCAATGTATCATCACTGAAGTGATGGGGATTACGGCAAGAGCCATGTAGGAGATAATCCGCTTTTTCACTAACGAGGAACTCAATACCCAAGTTTGGCGTATTATCTCGCTCATAAGTCAGGTGAGGGAGCAGTTCCGTCACTAATCCATATTGCGTTTTTATTTGATAGCGTAACGCTTGATGGGTTGGAAACTCGCCTTCTAATTTAAGTAAGCAACACCACGCATTGAGGCCGATTTGAAGCTGTTCTTTTTGTTCACTTAAAGGGGCTTGATAAAGGATGGAGGCATTTTCATCCGTAATTTGCACCATACCCTCCAAGCGTTGGGTGGTGACTAGCCAAATATTGATTTCAGTTGCGGTCACTTTACGTAGGATCGGACCTGCAACGACAAGAGGAAGTGAAGAAATTTCAGTCGTGTTCATCAATGCTGGCAAAACGGCTCCTTATGTGTCAGCTTCTTCTTCTAATATTTCGATAACTTGCGAGCTACTAAGTTCATGTCCCATAAGGAACAAACCAAGCATCGCATCGGCTTTTGACGCGTTATTACTGTCTTCATCCAAAATTTGCTGAAGCCGAGTTCTAATTAGGTCGATTTCGTGTTCGACGAAGCCACGCCCTTCTTCGTCACCTTGACCATCTTCTGGTGCATTATCAAAGTGCAAAAACAACATGTCACCATCGAGTTGAGTCCCTATCAACCTCTCTGGCAGCCATGCTTCTCCCATCACAATGTCTGGGTCTGTGTCTGCGGGTAAATGATTCAAGGTAGAGATGAGTTCTGATGCTTTCACTTTTTACTTCATTATGTTTGATTTAGAACTAAGCTAGAGTTTAAGCGCTTGTTGTAATGGTAAAATATTCGCAAACAAGCTCACCTAGTCGTGCAATATTAATATGATCTTGGGACTCAAACTGTCACGAGGATGACAACATTTGCCATTGTAACGGCTATCATCAGCAGAACATAAGCTTTTAATGGCAAATCATTGATGTTTGCCTGCTTCTCAACCAACATTTTTCGAACTCATGAAGAGATTAATTCTAACAACACTCGCTTTACCTTTAGCTGCGGCAGTTTCTTCTGCGCATGGTGCAGACGAACAAACGTGGGGGATTGCTGCGATGTATCGCACAGCATCGATTCCGTTTTACACCGCCGATAATGACTCTACGGTGAGTACATTTGTACCAATGATGTTCTTTGAAAACGAACATGTGTATATCAATGGCATTGAAGGTGGCGCTTTTTTGTATAACGAGAGTGATTCCGACTGGCGCGCGAGCGCACTCATGCGATTGAGATTTGTCGATATTCCCATGTCGCTACAAAATGCTAATGAAGGGGACAGAGTCGATTTCGGTGGGCAAGTGCGTTATAGCATTAACGACACTTGGCGCGCAGAAGTAGAGTTGATGACGGACGACGAACTCCAGTTTCACTCTAATTACCGCCTTGCTGCCAATTATGTATTTGGTGATTGGGAATTAGAGCCATCGATTACGATTCGATACAAAGACGCTGATTTCAATAGTGAATATTATTCCTTTAAGGATATTACTGGCGAGAGAATTGGAGCTGGGCTTGACACCAATCTTGGTATTAAAGCGCGTTACCATGTAACTTCAAATTTGTATTTATTGGGTGAGACGAGTGTTACTCGCTTAGATGATAACGCCTACAACAGTCAGCTTGTAGAAGATCGATATCAGGGAGAAGTGTTTGTCGGTTTTGGCTTTTTCAACGATAAAAGCAAAGCTCCGAAACCGACACTGAGCAATAAAGCATATCTACGTATTGCGCATGGTTGGGCGACGCCTTCGAACATCGGTGAAATATTTAGCTTTGAGAGAGAAAAAGACCCATACGACAATCAACTTACTTCATTGTTTTATGGGCATCCATTAACGGATGAGCTGTTTGGTTTTCCTCTTGATATTTATTTAACGCCAGGGTTGGTTCATCACTGGTCGTCCAGTGTTCAGTCTGCGAGCACAGAATACGTCATGGCGATTAAGTCTTATTATACGGTTAATTGGCCTACGACTTGGCGATTTGGTGTAGCGGAAGGTGTGTCATACATTGATAGCATTACCTATATTGAAGGCACAGAAATGGAAGACAAGGGTTATACACCAAGCAAGTTGCTCAACTACTTAGATTTCTCGTTTGATGTCAATGTAGGCGATCTCTTCAACCAAAAGAGCTGGAACAATATGTGGGTGGGCTATTCATTGCATCACCGCTCGGCGATTTTTGAAAGCGCTTCCCAGTTTGGGCGAATTAAAGGTGGGAGTAACTACAATACTATTTATTTCCAGTTCGAGTTTTAGCGCATCGCGAGATGCATATAAGTCGGATTTGCAACTGACTTATTTATCGCCCATTATGAGTAATGATGAATAATACTATGCTGCTTTCAACGAGAAATTTCGTATATCGTGCCAGAGTTAAGGCTGTTTGTGATGCATCTGATGAATCGGATGGGATGAGCACCATGAGTATCGACTCCTCATTCAATCTTCAAATTGAAGCGATAAATTGTACCAACGCTGAATTTGCCAAACGCTTTTTTGCCATTCACGGAGAAGGGCACTTGGAGGGCGATGAATGGTTGGTGTTGTACGTCAACTCTCTTGACGTTAAGGCGGGAGACAATATAGAAATCCGTAGCGATGTCGCGTTTAATGCGATGATCGAGAATATGATAAGCGAAGCTGAGCGGTCTTTAGAAAAAGTCTACCTTGATGCAATACGCAACTTGGAGAAAGTGAATCGTTTTTGACGATGTAAGAGACCCTATAAATACGATTAAGGCATCAGGATCCAAAAAGGGATTGGCGCGAACCAATCCCTTTTGTATTCTGGTTTATTCTAACTTACGCCATTGTTGCAAGTTGGCTTTGCGCTTCTGAAATGCCTTTTGCAGCCGCATCTTCACCCATGTTTAGCGCTTCTGCGTAAACAAATTCCACATCAGTGATTCCTACAAAACCCAGCACAGTGCGTAGGTATGGCGTAACGTTGTCAGTTGGTGAATCTTTATGGATACCACCGCGAGTCGTTACTACAATCGCCTTTTTACCTTCAATCAAACCTTGAACGCCGTTTTCTGTGTATTTGAATGTCACGCCTGCACGAGCAATCAAATCAATCCAGTTTTTAAGCTGAGTCGGGATGGTGAAGTTGTACATTGGAGCGGCAATAACCAAAGTGTCTGCGGCCTTTACTTCTTCAATAAGGGTGTCAGACAAGTCGACCACCGCTTGCTGTTCTTGTGAAAGATCTTCCGTAGCGCGCAGTGCAGTCGCAACGGCGAAGTCCAAAACAGGTAGAGGGTTTGCAGCCAAATCACGAACAGTAAGCTTGTCTTGGTCTACATTTTTGATGAAGTTTTCAACCAATTTGTTTGATTGAGAGTAATCGCCAAGGATGCTTGATTTTAGAGCTAGTACACGAGACATAATGGTTATTCCTTAAATAAGTGCTTTCGACTATGGGAGCTATTATAAGCAACGTAAGTGAGTTCAAAAGCCTAGCGATTCGCTGAACATGTTCGAAAAAATTGAATGAGCTTTCGGTTATCTTGTTACAGATCTTGTGTGATACAATCCGCGCAGTTTTTGTAATGAAAAGAATAGGAAACGCTTTGACTTCGTCACAGCCCCCAAAAAAGAATCTAGCTGAAGAGCAAGCGACACCGTCAAATGGTGCGCAAAAAGCGACAGCGAAACAAGCTCAAACACCTCAGGCTCAAGTGAATAGTGCTGCATCTCTGCGTAAAGCGCTGAATCAGTGCATGATGCGCGACCGTTTCCGCTTGAGTAAACGTATTTCTGGTGCAAGCAAAATTAAGAAGGACGCAGCGCGTAATGCTGTGTTCGACGAAATCGCATTAGACATCGCCCAATCCATGATGGTTGTGGAGCAACGTAGTAGCTACAAACCAACGATTGAATACCCTGAAATTCTTCCAGTCAGCCAAAAACGCGACGATATTGCGAAAGCGATCGAAGAAAACCAAGTGGTTATCGTCGCGGGTGAAACCGGTTCAGGTAAAACCACTCAGCTACCCAAAATCTGTGCTGAGCTTGGTCGCGGTAAATTTGGTCTGATTGGTCATACTCAGCCTCGTCGTCTTGCAGCGCGTTCGGTTGCTAACCGTATTGCCGAAGAGATGGAAACCAAGCTTGGTGAGTTTGTTGGTTACAAGGTTCGATTCAACGATCAGATCTCTGAAAATACCCAAATCAAATTGATGACGGACGGTATCTTGCTAGCTGAAATTCAGCATGACCGTTTCTTGAATCAATACGACACCATCATTATCGATGAAGCGCACGAGCGCAGCCTCAACATCGATTTCATCTTGGGTTACTTGAAAGAGTTGCTGCCACGTCGTCCTGATTTGAAAGTGATCATCACGTCGGCAACCATCGACCCAGAACGCTTCTCAAAACACTTCAACAATGCACCAATCATTGAAGTATCGGGTCGTACTTACCCGGTAGAAACACGTTACCGCCCACTAAGCGGTGATGACGACAATGATCGTGACCAGCTTGAAGGCATCTTCGAAGCGGTAGATGAACTGTGCGATGAAGGTTTAGGTGACATCCTGATTTTCATGAACGGTGAACGTGAAATCCGTGATACCGCAGATGCATTGTCCAAACGTAATCTGAAGAGCACGGAAATTGTGCCGCTTTACGCGCGTTTGTCGGCAGGTGAGCAGAATAAGATTTTCCAACCTCACACTGGTCGCCGAATTGTACTGGCAACCAACGTGGCAGAAACCTCGCTAACTGTTCCGGGCATTAAATACGTTATCGACCCGGGTACGGCGCGTATCAGTCGATACAGTTACCGTACTAAGGTTCAGCGTCTTCCAATCGAGCCAGTTTCTCAGGCGAGTGCGAACCAGCGTAAAGGTCGTTGTGGTCGTGTGGAAGAGGGTATCTGTATTCGTCTGTACTCAGAGGAAGATTTTGAGTCGCGCCCAGAGTTTACTGATCCTGAAATCCTGCGTACCAACCTAGCGTCGGTTATCTTGCAAATGACGGCACTTGGTTTGGGTGATATTCAAGCGTTTCCATTTGTGGAAGCACCGGATAAACGTAACATCCAAGACGGCGTACGTTTGCTGGAAGAGCTTGGTGCGATTAACTCTGAGGTAAAAGACCCGAAAAAACGCCTGACTTCCATTGGTCGCCAATTAGCGCGTTTGCCAATCGATCCGCGCTTGGCGCGTATGGTATTGGAAGCACCAAAATATGGTGCGCTTAAAGAAGTGATGATCATTGCAGCGGCCTTGTCGATTCAAGATCCACGCGAGCGTCCTTCCGACAAACAACAATCGTCAGACGATAAACATCGTCGCTTCTTCCATGAAGAGTCGGACTTCCTGACATTTGTGAATTTGTGGGAATACATCCAAAAGCAGCAAAAAGCCTTGTCTAGCAATCAGTTCCGCAAACAGTGTAAGCAAGACTATTTGAACTACTTGCGCGTTCGCGAGTGGCAAGACGTGTACTTCCAAATTCATCAGTCGATGCGTGAGATGGAGTTCAAGCTTAACGATGAGCCCGCTTCTTACCATGGCGTACACAGTGCCATTTTGGTTGGTTTGCTGTCGCACATCGGCATGAAAGACCAAGAAAAGAATGAATATCAAGGCGCGCGTAATGCTCGTTTCCATATCTTCCCTGCATCAGGTCTATTCAAGAAACAGCCTAAGTGGATCATGTCTGCTGAGTTGGTGGAAACCTCAAAACTTTGGGGTCGTATCATCGCAAAGATTCAGCCAGAATGGATTGAACCGTTAGCTAAACACCTTATTAAACGTAGTTACAGCGAACCACATTGGTCGAAGAAACGCGCTGCGGTGATGGCGCACGAAAAAGTGATGCTTTACGGCGTACCAATCGTACCGAAACGCTTGGTCAACTACGGCAGTATCGATTCGACCGTAAGTCGCGAAATCTTCATTCGTAGTGCATTGGTTGAGGGGGAATGGGAAACCAAACACGCGTTCTTTAAGCAAAACCGTAAGCTTCTGCAAGAAGTGGAAGAGCTTGAGCATAAATCTCGTCGTCGTGACATCTTGGTGGATGATGATGAGCTGTTTGATTTCTATGACCAACGTGTTGGTACTGAAGTCGTTTCTGGCAAACACTTCGATACGTGGTGGAAAAAGGCATCTAAAGAAAATCCGGAACTGCTGAACTTTGAAAAAGAGATGCTGTTCAAGGGTGATGCTAGCCATGTGACCGATTTGGATTACCCGAACTTCTGGCATCAAAATGGTTTGAAGCTCAAATTGAGTTACCAATTTGAACCAGGCGATGATAGTGACGGTGTCACAGTGCATTTGCCGTTGCCGATTTTAAACCAAGTTGAACCAGCGGGTTTTGATTGGCAGATCCCAGGTTTACGCCATGAGCTTGTGGTTAGCTTGATTAAATCGTTGCCAAAGACAATTCGTAAGAACTTTGTGCCTGCGCCAAACTATGCCGATGCATTCTTAGCACGTGTCACGCCAATGGAAGCGCCGCTGCTAGATTCATTAGAGAAAGAGTTGCGACGCATGACGGGCGTAGAGGTACTGCGTGAAGACTGGAACTTGGAACAAGTACCTGAGCACTTGAAAGTCACGTTCCGCGCGGTTGATCATCGAAATCGTAAACTGAAGGAACATAAAGACCTTCATGAACTGAAAGAAAGTTTGAAAGACAAAGTTCAAGAAACGCTTTCCAAAGTTGCGGATGACGATATCGAACAGCAAGGTCTGCATACGTGGAGTTTTGGCGAATTGCCGAAAGTGTATCAACAAAAACGTGGCGGCTACGATGTAAAAGCGTATCCGGCGCTTGTTGATAGCAAAGACAGCGTTGAAATCAAACTCTACGAAACCGAATTTGAGCAGATCACCGCAATGCGCGCTGGCCAGCGTCGTTTGATTTTGTTGAATGTACCGTCTCCAATTAAATATTTGCACGCTAACTTACCGAACAAATCGAAGTTGGGGTTGTATTTTAACCCTTACGGCAAGGTGCTTGATCTGATAGATGACTGCATTGCCTGCGGTGTCGATAAGCTTATTGAAGAGCAGGGTGGTTTAGTTTGGGAGCCAGAGAAGTTCGAAGCGTTGAAAGAACACGTTCGTGCTGAATTGGGTGACACCGTTGTAGAGATCGCTCAACAGGTTGAGACTATTCTGACCACGGCGTTTAGCATCAATAAGAAGCTAAAAGGCAAGATCGACTTCACAATGGCGTTTGCTCTGTCCGATATCAAAGCACAAATTGAAGGCTTGATCTTCAAAGGCTTTGCAACGGAATGTGGCTGGAAGCGCTTGCCGGATATTCTTCGCTACATGCGCGCGATAGAGCGCCGTATGGAGAAGTTGCCAATCGATCCAAACAAAGATCGTTTACATATGCTGAAGATTGAATCTGTGACTCAAGACTATAAAGAGTTGCTGAACAAGATCCCGAAAGGTGTGGCCATTCCTGAAAATGTAAAAGAAGTGCGTTGGATGATTGAAGAACTTCGCGTGAGTTACTTTGCTCAACAATTAGGCACTCCTTATCCTGTTTCTGATAAACGAGTCAAAAACGCGATTGATGCTTGCTAATCAACCAGTAAAATAGTGTCAGATTTGTAATTATCGCTTAAGAAGTTGCTGGTACACTAATTGCTAGTAACTCAATAAGCATTATTTTTTAGTTCCGGGAGGCAATAGTTCGCCTCCCTTTATTTGTAGTACCAACGACTGAGTTATGCAGACGTGGGAATAATAAAGAGTAAAGGTAGATGATGAAAAAAACTCTATTAGCAGTGGCGCTACTTGGCGCATCTTCTGCGGCAATGGCGGATTCTTGGATTTACGGTGGTGCAACAGTAGGTCAGTCTGACTACAAAGGTGAAACGGACACATCATACTCTGTTCACGTTGGTACAGGCATTCTACCTATCATTGGTGTTGAAGCTGGTGTAACACAACACGGTGAGTTCAACGTAAATGGTCAAGACACTAAGCTAACTTCTTACTACGCAGCACTTAAGCCAAGCATCGACTTCGGTCCGCTACACGTGTACGCAAAAGGTGGTTTCCATCAGTGGGACAAAAAAGTGAAAGGCGGCAAAGACGATGACGATTTGGACCTAATGTACGGTGTGGGTGCTGAGTACTTCATTTTTGGCCCAATGTCTGTTGGTGCTAGCTACATGAACTACACTGCTGGTAAAGACGATATCAGCACGTTCTCTGTTAACGCAACACTACATTTCCTATAAGCGTCAAGCTTTCTAACACCATATGAAACACACCGGCTTTATGTCGGTGTTTTTTTGTCTGGAAGTCACAAAACAAAAGTTGAACATAAATTATTCACTTTTAGAGTCTTAAAATGCCTATGCTTTCCAATATATAGTGGCGATTAAATGCGCATATTTGCGTAATGTTTCGCTTAGGAATCGATCAGGAAGGGATAGTATGAAAAAAACACTCTCGTTATTCGCTCTAACGTTGTGCTCAACGTCAGCAATGGCTGACTCTTGGATTTACGCTGGTGGTCAAATTGGTCAGTCCGATATCGACAGCGAAAATGATACAACTTATGATATTCATGTCGGTACTGGTATTTTGCCATTCATTGGCATTGAAGCAGGCTACTTTAACCACGGCAAAGTGGATTTATCTTTGAGTGGCAGCAGGGGTAGTGCTGATTTTGATTCATTCTATTTAGCGGCGAAACCTAGTATCGACTTCGGCCCGTTACACGTTTACGCAAAAGGCGGCATCAATGCATTCAACGTTGATTATGACGGCGGACTGAGAAACTTAGACAAAGATGATGGCGTCTCTTACATGTATGGTGTTGGTGCCGAATACTTCTTGCTTGACAATGTGTCTGTGGGCGCGAGTTATCAAGCGTTTGGCGTGGATATTGAAGGCGATAGCGATACCGTTAGCAGCGTAACAGGGAACATCACCTTCCATTTCTTATAACGCTCGCTGGATGAAAGGTTTGCTGATTTGGTTTCGTCGTTAATTGTGAAACCAAATCAGCGCAGGTCTTCTCTATTTGCGCTGTGACTGGCTATGAACTTAAGTCTTTCTTGTGTCTTTTCTAGTCTACAACCTACGACAAAATCAATCGTTAGACCTCATAATTTTTGTGTTGATATTATTTCCCCTTCATCTGTCTCGAATTGAGCTTAAAATGCAATAAATCACGACTTTTTGCAAAAATATGTGATTGCTGCTAAAATTTGTCCCGCTTTAAAACTTTAGAGTTCAAATTAATGGAGGGCGGTATTGGAGTTCTTCTCACCTGAGGGGCGTTTCAAATTCACGTTAAATTTGTATTTATGGATAATGCATTTAAAAAATATAGTATTGATACAACCGATTATCAGGTTGGACAGGATAACGTTCAAAAGTGGGGATTCGATATACATAACCCGGTTTTTGGCATTAGTGCGGGGCTCGTTGTTTTCTGTCTGATTTCACTTCTTCTTGTTGAGCCAACCACTGCTCGTGACGTATTAAACGGTCTAAAAAACGGAATTATCGAACAGTTTGATGCGTTTTTTATGTGGTCGACAAACTTCTTCTTATTGTTCGCCGTTGCTCTTCTTTTTTCTCCGCTAGGTAAAATCCGCTTAGGTGGCAAAGAAGTAACGCCGGATCACTCAACCGTTTCTTGGTTGTCGATGCTTTTCGCCGCGGGTATGGGTATTGGTCTTCTGTTCTGGAGTGTGGCTGAGCCGACCGCGTATTTCACTGATTGGTGGGGAATGCCACTTAACGCAGTACCATACACCGAAGAAGCAAAATCCCTTGCGATGGGTGCCACTATGTTCCACTGGGGTGTGCATGGTTGGAGTATTTACGCACTCGTTGCACTAGCATTAGCGTTTTTTGCCTTTAACAAAGGTTTACCACTTTCATTGCGCGCGGCGTTCTATCCAATTTTTGGTGACCGTGCATGGGGTTGGTTAGGTCACGTTATTGATATCCTTGCCGTTTTGTCGACGCTATTTGGTCTTGCAACGTCGCTAGGTCTAGGTGCTCAGCAGGCGACCAGTGGTATTAACCATGTCTTTGGTCTAGAAGGCGGCATTGGTACACAAATGATTGTGATCACCTTCGTTACCTTTATCGCGGTGTTATCAGTGATTCGTGGCATTGATGGTGGTGTTAAGCTACTGAGTAACGTCAATATGGTGGTTGCGTTTGCGCTGCTTATTTTCATTACCTTCATCACGTTTGATACGGCGTGGAGCTCGCTACGCGACACAACAATGGCTTACATTGAAAATATTATTCCATTGAGTAACCCTCACGGTCGTGAAGATGAAACTTGGATGCACGGCTGGACGGTATTCTACTGGGCTTGGTGGGTATCTTGGTCACCGTTTGTTGGTATGTTTATCGCGCGTGTGTCTAAAGGTCGTACGGTTCGAGAATTCTTATTCGCAGTCATCGTTATTCCTACAGTTGTTACTTTGATTTGGATGTCTGTGTTTGGTGGTATCGCGCTTGACCAAGTGGTGAATAAAGTTGGTGAGCTAGGTGCAAATGGCCTAACTGATATTTCATTGACTCTGTTCCATGTTTACGATGCGCTTCCGTACAGCTCAGTGATTTCAATGCTTTCTATCGTGCTGATTCTGGTATTCTTTATTACATCGTCAGACTCTGGCTCGCTGGTTATCGATAGTATTACCGCCGGTGGTAAGATTGATGCACCAGTACCGCAACGCATTTTCTGGGCGTGTATTGAAGGTGCAATTGCAGCCGTAATGCTTTGGGTTGGTGGTAAAGAAGCCCTGCAAGCATTGCAATCAGGCGTTGTTGCAACAGGATTACCGTTTACTTTTGTTCTGCTGTTGATGTGTGTCAGTTTGGTGAAAGGGTTAAGAACTGAACTGCCAGCTTACAAATAAATACAACGCGATCCATGATTGAGTTTAAATGCCGAGCCTAATGTGCTCGGCATTTTTTATTTCTACTTTTCTTTTCCAATAATTTCGTTACAGTTTAGGCTTATTTCCACCTCATTAAACTGCATTATGTCACTGGCTAAACTCATTCTTATTCGTGGACTTCCGGGTTCAGGTAAAACAACCTTAGCAAAACAACTGGCAATAGAGCTTGGTGCTAAGCATTTTGAAGCTGACATGTATTTTGAAAATGATGAAGGTGATTATCACTTTGAACCGGTTCAATTACCTCAAGCGCATGAGTGGTGTTTTCAGCAAACTAGAAAGTGGTTGAACAAAGGGAGAGTCGTGATTGTGAGCAATACGTTTGTTCGACATTGGGAGATGAAGCGTTACATGGACTACTGCATGAAGAAGCGCATCGAGGTGGAAATTAAAGTGTGTCACGGAGCGTATCAAAGCATTCATGACGTGCCACCAGCGACGATAGAAAAGATGCGCCGCCAGTGGCAAGAGTGACCGTTACCAGAACCGGAAGTTATTGACCTCGTCCGTCAATCATCACAACGAATGTTTTGCTCATGATTGAAAGGTCCATTGAAATCCAAGAGTAAAACGAACCTAAGCTTAGTGCGTAACTGTGGTCAAACCCAACTTTGCGTCTTACATCTTCAATGCATGCATCATAGCCTTGGTTAACCTGAGCTAAGCCTGTGATACCCGGTAACACGCCATATGTGCGCTCTACAAAATAGGGGATTTCATCTTCTAATTTCTGGTAGAAAGCTGGGCGTTCTGGGCGCGGCCCAATCATCGACATTTCACCTCTCAACACATTAAACAGTTGAGGTAGTTCATCTAAACGCGTTTTGCGTAAAAAGCGTCCTACTGGCGTGATGCGGGGATCATTTTCAGTTGCCCATACTGCGCCAGAGCGTTGCTCTGCATCAATATACATGGTGCGAAACTTCATGATTTGAAAAAGATCCATTTTTTCTGGTGTGCAGCGTCCTACTCGCAATTGGCGATAAATCACAGGGCCTTTCGATGTGGTTTTGATCGCTAGCGCGATAAATGGGAATAGTGGTGCAGTGACGACCAAAATAAGCATTGCAACCAGTACATCAAACGTTCTTTTTGCGTGGCATACATTTGAATCGTAGCGTGAGTTTTTCATGATGCTTTCCTTATTGGTTGACGCGTTTCCAACGTCCATTTTCCATTCCGAGCAAATACTTCATACCGCCGATAAAGTTGGCGAGATGACCAATGACGATGTAGCTAATCAGCTTAAAAGGTTTAATAGTGTTAAGTGCTGGCATTAAGTAAGTAATAAGCGCGATGCTGTAAATACCAACTTGTGCGAACAGCATTACTTGAAACAGCGGACTGTGTGCCAGTAGTAGTGAGCAAATAAAGCAAACAATCATCAAATAGGGTGTTGCTAAGCGCAGAACCTTTCCCGATAGAAATGCAAAGGCAGTGCCACGATAACGAGGTAGCAGTAATTTCTTTAATTGCATGAGCTGCTGCATGTTACCCGCTGAAATTCTTAGGCGTCGTTTGAAATCTGCGTCGTCTGAGCTTTGTTCGAGCTCAAGAGCCAGCATGTTTGGCTCGTAAATAGCGCTATAGCCTCGCAAAACGATTCTCATAGGGAGAATAAAGTCGTCATTAATGGTGCTAACTTCCAGTGGTTCAAATAAGTGAGTTCTGAAAGTGTAAAACGCACCGTGGGAACCAATCGTTGAACCTAACAAGGATTCTTGGTGCTTTACTCGAGACTGGTATTGCCAATACGCCGCTTCACCTTGGTTATTAGTGCTCATTATTTGATATGTTGCGTTAACCACTCCAACGTTCTCATTTTGATAATGCTGACTAGCTAGCAACAGAGAATCGCAAGAAATCAATGCCGACGTGTCACTCAGTGCGGTAATGTCCGAGCTAACATGACGCATTTCTTCGTTGAGTAGGGCAACTTTACCGCGATTGATTTGGTGATCATTAATAATGAACAGAGTATCAGAGCAGATTGCTTCTTGAATTGTCGCTTGAGCAATCTCGGCTGTGTTATCTGTGCAGCCATCACATGCGATCACTACTCTTAACTTATCCCTTGGGTAATCTAGGCTCGCAAGGTTACGGATCTTCTCTGCTATCCATTGTTCTTCATTGTAGGCGGGCACGATGACAGTAATAGAGGGTAGCTGGCTGTCTGTTTTGGAGGCTTTGTAAGCTCGCTCTACAAATGGTGCTTTGGTTTCGTCTTGCTGTTTTAAAGGAAGCCACTTAAGGAGCAGTGGATACCCAACGTGATGATAGACAATCAAAAACGCGGATAAACCAAACCCTATAATCCAAAGTAAATCATTCATAGCTAGCCTCCTTGGCCAAACGTGAGTAGCGACTCACCATGTCTCTGATATCAAAGTGTTTGAGAATAAAAGTTCGAGGAGAATGGTGTGATGATTCCAGTTGCTGTGATAACGCTTCGGCCAACGAAAACACGCGATTTGCTTCAACCAGTGTGCTGTTGTTCGGACAGAGCGTCTCTTTCACGCCGCCAACATCCGTCGCGACGCAAGGAATGTCACATGCTTGAGCCTCGAGGGTTGAGAGAGGAAATCCCTCTTGAAGTGATGGTAAGCAAAACAAGTCTAGGCTTTGGTAAAAGCTGGGCATATCGTCGACCAAGCCTAAAAAGGTTACTCGATCTTCAAGTTTTAACGTTCTAACTTGTGCTTCCAATTGAGCTCGCTGAGAACCATCTCCAGCAATGGCTAGGTGTGTGTTTGGCGTAAGATGAGAGAATGCTTCGATAAGCACTTTATGGCCTTTAACTGCTTCTAGACGCCCGGCAACGCCAATCACGATTTTGTCGGTTGGAAGTTCAAACAAGTGTCTTGTTGCCGTTTGGTCACCGCTTTTAAACTTCTGACAGTCAATCCCGTTATGGATAGTACAAACTTTGCGATACTTTAACTTGGTCTGTATTTGATGGGCGACGAAGTTAGCATCGGCAACCACTTGCGGGCGAATCATCGTTAGCAAAAGGGACTGTAGTTGAGCTGATTTTTTGTTATTAAGGTGCCATGCGTCGTGCTCGGTATGAATCACTACAGGTACGTGCGCTAAACGTGCAGCAATACCACCATACAGAAGTGGGCCGATATGGTGAGTGTGGACCACGTCTGGTCGCATTCTTTTTATCATTGAAGTCAGTGTAGCGATGGTCTTCCCGCTGAATCCAGGTCTTTTATTAAGAAAGTGCAGTTGGCCTTGGTAGGGCAATAGTTTTTGCCAGCATTGCAGTGCTTGCGCTTTGCTTCCCTCTAAACTTACGACAAAAACGGAATGGTTTGGCTGCGCAAAACGAAGCATTTCTAGTACGAGCGTTTCTAAGCCGCCAGGAGCTAAGTGCTGCACGACGTGTAATATCACTTTTTTGCTGTGCTTAGTGTTATTGTGCTTTTGTCTGACTTCCATTTTCAAACCCTCGTTGAGTTCTTTGTTTATTTAGGAATTGCAGACAACGTGCCAAGAAATTAAACATTTAAAAACAATAAGTTAGCTTCAGTTCTTGTGAGGTTCTATGTTTATTCTCAATTTGAGATTCATATTAGTGGACATGCTATGAGGCTGTATAAGGCAGTAGTAAAAGAAAAGCACTCGCCGACCGAGTGCTTGTAAATGAGTTCTTATGGCGGTTAGTTTCCGTACACTACGTTAGGTAAAGTGGTGATGACAGGAACACCAAGGTGTTTTTCTAATGCTCTTTTTGAGCGGATAGAGTTATCGGCTAACTCAAGTATCGTCGCTAATCCAATGCCTAAACCAGCGCCACCAATAAATCCTAAAATGACAAATACAAAACTAGGTAAGTTAGTTGGAATCGTTGGCGTGAACGGTTCATCAATGATTTTTACGCGCTTATTCTCTTCAAACTCTCCCAAAGAACCCGTTAGTTGGGCCATCTCATAGCGTTCGACGAGTTCATCATACATTTCTCTCTTCACTGCGACGTCACGAGCTAAGCGGTTGATTTCTGTTGCTGTGCTCCCAAATTGGTGCGCATTTCGCTCTAATTCTTGGATCATGTCTCGCAAGCTGTTGGTTTCTTCCGTAAGTGCTTCAAAACGTCCGCGCATCATTTGTAATTGATGTAGTTGGGAGACAAGTAGAGGCTGTGCTTCGCCAAGACTGTTTACTGTGGTATTGCTCGCGATATCCCATAGTTGAGCACTGTTTAGTTCTGGTTGTTTAGAGTTCAAGAGTACCGAGCGTTCCTGCTCCAACCGGTTTAATTCTCGCAACTTACCTTGCACCAAACTATGCGCCTCTGTGTATTTAGCGCGAAGCAGGGTAAGTTCACTACGAATGTCGATGATTTGCTCTTCCAGTTTACCGATAACCGGGTTCGTTTTGGATAGTTGTTGATCCAAACTGCCTAGACTTCGTGAAACACCAGCAAGCTCCGCCTCCTTTTCGGCTAGCGTTTGTTTGAGGCTAGCAAGGCGAGTAAGGCTTTGAGCTTGCATTTCGGGCGTCGCGTCTGAGTAAGTATTTTTATACTCTGCAAAAGCTTGTTCAGCCTTGTCTAGTTCTTCCCTGCGTTTGTTGATATGGATAGTCAAAAAATGACTCGAATCTTTAATCGAAGAACGCTCAGGAGCCAAAAGCTGTTCGACAAAATGCTCTCTGACAGAGAGCAGCATCGACTCCATTCCTTCTGATTTACCACTTTGCAATTGAATTTGAATGAAGTCTTTACCGAGTGGCTGAACAGACAGGCGCGACGCAAGATCTTTTATGATGAACTCTTGCTCTTTTGCACTCATCTCGTCATTGATCAGCGATTGTTCTTTTGCGACAGAATACAAAACGTGTCGGCTTTTTAGCAGAGTACTGAGTGCGCTCAATCGGTCTTTAAGCATTGTTGAGACGGCAAGGTCTTGAAGGAACGGGTTCATTTTCGCTGTTTCTTGAATAAGCATGCTGGTGTGAGCAACATAAGTCGTCGGAACCAGCTTACTTACGATGAAACCCAGCACCGGCAAGACAAGCATAGGGATAACGATCATGTAACGACGTCGCCAAGCGCCATGTAGTAATACACTAAGGTTCTCTCTCAAATCGTTCATAGCGTCCTCACTAATTTCTCAACTTGGTTGGCTCTTGCTTCCCAGCTTTGCTGTTGAACATATTGCTTTGAGTTTGCTGGGGGTGGGAGCAAGTGATCGAGACTGGCACATACGTCTTCTAAATTTTGAACTACATGGAGCATATGCTTGTAGGGCATTAATGCAGGAAACGGTGTGCTGATAACAGGGGTTCCTGTTGCCAAGTACTCAAGAAGTTTAAGCGGATTACATGCCTTGATTTGAGCGTTATCAACAAAGGGCAACCAACTGGCATCCCAGTGTTGGGAGTAACGTGGCAGAGTGTGATGCGCTCTCGGGCCCAGGTAGTATACGTTGCATCTTTGTGGAAGTGGATTATCACTGAACTCGTTAGGGCCGATGAACACGAGATCCCAGTCAGGCGCTTGGTCTGCGACTTGGGCAATTAAGTCGTAGTCTAACCATTCAGACAAACTGCCATAAAAGCCCAGCACTTTGCGACCATTATTAGGAAAATCTTCAGCCTTAGGTGCTGGCTCAGAAAACAGACTAAAGTCGACACCGTGAGGCAAAGTGACGGTTTTACCAGATGGAAATCTGGTGGAGAGTGTTTCGCTTGCCGTAAAGATAACGCTGGCCGCATTAACAAGAGTACGTTCGTGCTTGGCCACCGTGTCGTGGTCAACACCAGCTAAAGCGCTAAAGTCATCGCCACAATAGTAAATCAGTCCACGTGGGTTCATTTCTGCACAAAGATCGGCAGCAGTCGGGAGCGACGTCCAAAATACAGGCTTATCAAAACCAAGAGCTTGTAATTGTTTATTGAGTTGGTGTTTCATCATCTTAGCGGCCACTTTTCTTGCTAATGCAGAACTAGGGGCAGGAATGGTGAGCAAGTTGATGATGTGAATGTTTGGGTTTGTTTCAGAGTCCAATGTTGGCTTGTGTGAGCCTACGTTATGAAATACACGAGTGAGTTTGTTTAACGCACGCTGTATGTCTTTAGAATCCAGCTTAGGTTGACGAAGGCCAATGGAGTTCACCCAAAGGATTCGATGGTTCGCTGCTAGTTGCTTGACAATATGCTGAGTGGAAGAGGGTAACCCACCAAAATCTTCTCCAAATACTACGATGTCCGTCATGTGGCTCTCCTTGAGTCTTGGTTATTTGATTACTAATTAAGTGAGTAATCACAATGCGTGCCAAGGAATTAGCCATTTTAAAACAGTGAGTTATGGGTTTTGTTTATGTTTGAAACTAGGATTTCTCATTTTGACAATCACTTTGAACGATTCGGCTAACGACAACCGTTAACGCCGCTAGAATGTAAATTGGCCAAGTGAAACCTTGAGTCAGAAACGTACCTGATACGATGGTACCGATAAGCCCACTTAACACGGCGTTTGCTCCTACAGAGAGGGTGTAATCTGATTTTGGTGTCAGCAATGAGATGGAATGCAAAGAGGTGCGGATCAATGACACAATTAAAGTAATGAACACCGCGAGCCCGACAAAACCCGTTTCTGCTAACACGCCAAACCAAGTACTATGGACGGCGTGGTTGATACCATCCCAGTGTGGGCTATAGAAATAGTAATTAAAGTAGAAGTTATCTAGACCTACGCCAGTCAACGGGTGATGCAGCGCCATTTTAAATGCCGCTTCCCACGCATAAAGTCGCCCCATCGCAGAGGCATCTATACCATCCTCAGCGGCTCCCCCCGATTCTCGTCCTGAAATACCAGCGAATGCGTAGAGTACGATCGCTGCGATAGCGCCTAATACCAAGACTAATGTTTTGCTTTTGATGTGTTTAAAAGCAAAGTAGGCAAATACAGACAGTGAACCTAGTAACCCCCCGCGGCTCTGCGTCTCGATGATCGCAAAGAACAAAACCAAACAGGTGATAAGGGCAAAGAGTCTGAGATGCTTGGGGGAATGTTTCTCCATCAATTGACTAACGGTAAAGGCAAGGGGAAACATCAGCACTAGTGCCAAATCGTTAGGATCACCAAGTACGGAACCTATGGATCGTCCTATCGACACGCGCGTCCCTTCAACCAAATCAATGCCATTCGCAGCGTTTTGTAATGCCACTAGACCAATCAATAATCCGGCGAAAATAATTGCTTTTGACATCTGAGCGAGCTGTGAAGGTTTAGTAATAAGCCAGGTGATGGCCAACGTCATAATGATGATTTTCCAATAGGTGTTTTTGAACACCGTTATTGCGATATCACGACTGGAAGCGAATATGATTCCGATGATCACCAGACCCCAAAATATACACAGCCACTTTAATGAAGGGTGCCAAAAAGCTGTAATCTGGCGGCTTATAAGAAGGTGAAAAGCGAGTGCGGCGAGTGCCCCCAATGATAACAGTAATGGGATCTTGAAGTTATAGATAACAGGAAAGGCTTCGTGAATACGAAAGAATGAAAAAATAACGAACAGTGTGACAAGCCAAAACGTTTGATTGAGAACAAACAGTAACGCGAGTGGTGCGAAACACAACGCAACAATCAAAATGGGATGAGGCATAACAACCCAAAGCAGGCCGATACCGACAGTGATCGTCAGTGCTGCGATGGACTGTTTTGTTCTCACCTTGGTTTCATTCATAACGAGTATCTCTTCACCTGTCCACGCCGTTTCACTATGTATCGAGTGAGAGCATTGAGCGTCTCTTTAGTCATGTAGCGAGTGGCTATCCCTGCCAGCAAACTGCATGTCAAAATGCAAATTGCGATGGCGATTCCTATTGATTGTGAAGAGTGAAGCAGGAACAGTGCCACACCGGATATAATCTGTAATAAAACCATCAGACTTAGGTGAAAAGGCAACGTCATACATTGTTGGCCTACTACATAAGTCAGGCCCAGCTTACACAGTTGTGCGTAATAAAGCGCAATGAACACACCATAAATACCCAGAGAAGATAAGCCAAACAGCAAAGCAATCGCAACGCACGCAGAGACGACATTTATACCCAGTAGCCAGCGAGTACGACGCTTGTACAAAATGGAGATGTTAATCAACTCACTCCATTCTTTTAACATGGCGATAGGTAGCAAGAATAAGCTGAATAGTACCGCCTCATGATAGGTTTCTGGCAGTAAGTAGGTGATCATCACCATTGCTAATGTACCGACCACTACACTCAAACCTGTAATGTAAATCATACCTAAGTGTGTGATGCGCACTGCTTCAGTGTTCTTGCGCCCTTCTAAGTAGTTAAATCGACGTGGCATCCACCACATGCCAAACGGCTGCACTAAAATACACATGCCCACTGCAAATTTTACCGCTATCGCGTAAATCCCTAACGTCGCAAGAGAAGTGTTGGCACCAATGAACCAGCGTTCAGCGCCATTGAGACAAAATGCTACTAAACCGGCCATCATCATTGGTAGGCAGTAGTTTAGGTATTGTTTTGCCAATGTCAGCTTAGGCAGGGTGACATTGTAACGGTTAACGATGTGCAGCCAAAAAAATTGAGTAATAGCAGCCAACAAGCCACCCCACAAAACAGAAATAACATGGGGATGAACAGACAGCGCCGCGACGATAAAAATGACCTGAAAAATGGTGGTAGTGACCATGACGTTAAGCAGAGTTCTTGCTTTGTCGTCTTGTGTTCTTAACCAGGCAGTGCCGATTGCAATACTGCCTTCTAGAACGATGGCAAACATAACAATAGCAAATTCGACTCGCGTAAAAGGCGCGGGAATGGGGGCGATTAAAATGATAGTGAGCAAGCTAAGAGCGACGACGCCAGCGATGAGTAAAGCAAGTGAGTACAGCTGGTTTAGTAGGCTTGTGCGCGTATTTTTATCCTTTTCAACGCCGACGAATCGATAAAGCGCTTCATGCAAAGCGAAACTGACAAACAAGGTCGTAACAACACCAAAGGTTGTTAGAAGCTCAAGCTTGCCCATTTGTTCTGGTGAGAGAAAGTGGGGCAATACAGGCAGCATGATTAGGCTGATGCTTTTATTGATCACTAAGGCGATAGCAAATAGCGTCATGTTGGTCATTGCTTTAGACATGATCATATCCTTTGATGTCTCGCGGTGTCTTGAGTGTGCAATCATTGTTGGTAGCAATTTCGGCAGCAAGGTGCTGGGCGATTGGCAAATAACAACGTTCGGCTGTGTATAGTTGAGAAACATTGAGTGCTTCGATACCCATCGTTACTTTCATCCACGGCGATTCATTCAAAAGGCGAATTGCGTTGTGTAACGAAGCCACATTGTTAGGCGAGTATTTAATACAATTTCGGCCGTGAGTTAACACGCGGTCCCAATAACTATCATCATGTGGAATGACGACACACATACCTGCAGCGAGCGCTTCCAAAATAGATAACCCAAAAGGTTCGTTGAGACTGGTGGAAACAAACACACCACACTGTGAACGCAATTCATCTAAGTTGTTTGGGCACTCATGCCATTCAACACCTTGTGTGTTGAAGTCCGGTGTTGAATATTCCACACCTGCCACGTTAGGTTTGATGTAACACACGGTGGATTTGATCTTTTTCGACTCATCAAGTGTTAAAGCATCAAGCAAAAGATCGATGTTCTTCCATTTTAGTAAGCTAGCTGCCCAGAAAACGCGGCTTGAAATCGGATTCGCTTGTTTTGGCCAGCGATCTTTCGATAATCCATTAACAAACGTAGATGTATTCAAACCACACCAATAGCGTTCGGTGGCTGGCTTCTCTGTTTTGAGGTAGGCCTGTAATGCTTCTACCATTGATTCGCGGGTGTTTGCCAAGTAGTAAATTGCCGATGCTTTTACTAAGCAGTAGCCAGCAGATCTCGATCGTCCGATAGGGCCATGAACCATCTGTACCACAGGCTTTTTGCTAATTAATCGTAGTAAGTACAAAGGCATATCATTACTTGGGCAAGATAGGCCCAAAAAGCTATCTATTTTTGGCAGCTTCATGCACGCGTAGAGAAGTTGGAGAAAGTAGTAAGCGTTCATCAACCAGTAGGTCAGGCCATGAGTCGAGTTAAATGGTGATGGTTTTATTTTTATAACTTGCACACGCGGTGTATCACTAAGCAGTGACGCCCAATGCTCTGGATTTGTAGTGAGTAGATAACCAATCACGTTCAGCTTATCGCACTGCTTAAGGAGCTCTGCATTCGCGATTTTGGATCCACCTTGCATTGGGATGGCGTCGAACATCAATACACGTTTCATGACCGGGCTCCTCAATTGATGCTCAACCAGCGTGAAAGAGGCTTCATGCAGTGAGTCATTGGCATTGGTGTAATGGCGTTATTATTAAGTTCACCTTCGTAAATACGTTCAATAGCGTTGATAGATGCAGTCGTCGTTAAGTGCTGGCTAGCATGTAGGTAAGCGTTTTCCGCCAGCTTGTTTCTTAATGCCGCGTCTTGCATGACTTGTTGAATCGCGTTTAACAGGCTCGCCATTCCACTGTTCTGGTACAGCAATGCAGAGTGATTATGCTCGAACAACTCAGGAATGCCTCCCGTTTTAGGAGCCACGATAGGCAGTTGAGCTAAAGCCGCTTCCCCGAGCACGAGACCAAAGGCCTCTTCATAGGCGCCGCTAATAAAAGCGTCTGCATTACCACACATCCACTCTCCGGCATTGTGTTGCTCCCCGACAAAGTGCACTCGCTCTTGGATACCAAGATCCGATGCAAGCTGTTGCAATGCTTCTCTTTCTTCGCCGTCACCAACAATAACAAGGTGAGGGTTGTTGTGGTGGTAGTTGTGCATGCGCATTGCGCGAATAAGGCGGTCGAACCCTTTGCGCTTAATCAGCGAACCCACCGACAGAAAGGTAAAGGCCTGTGATGGGATTCCGAGGCGATCTTTAATGTCGATGGGTGTATCCACGCCTTGAAGTGACACGCCGTTGTGTACGACATGAAGTTGGTTTTGTGGGTAGCCGTCCTGAAGAATTTCGCGTCCAACATCTTTGCTAACGCAAATCAATTTTGGAGAGAGGTGAAGTCCGAGAGAGAAGCGATCGCGCAATGTATAATGGCAATGAAGTTGCGTGACAAGTGGTATATGATTCATGCGAGCAGCCAAACACATCCATTGACAAGGGCCGCCGCTATTGACGTGTACCAAGTCGATGTTGTGCTTTTCGATCAATGCTGAGCCTTGTTTGATAAGGCTATTCCACCCGCTAATATCCCAGCGCGGAGCGCTCCAACCACCCACCAAATTGAAGGCTGAATGTTCCGCTTCAATTCCGAGCGATTGGCACTTATCGATTAATGGTTGGCAGTTGGACCATACGAATGGCTCAAACTTATCGCGGTCGATTCCTGAAATGAGATCCAGAAGCACCACTTCACTGCCGCGAATCCAATTATCACCATAATGAACATATAGAATGCGTTTTGGCGTAGTCATAAGTCACCTCTGTCTCATCATTAATCTGCGTTAACTGCTGAGCTGCAATAGAGATGCCAAAATATGCCATTAGTTTATGTGATTGAATCTTATGTGATATTTATGTTTGGAACTCATCATTCTCATATTGAGAACCAATATGGATTAGTGATCCGTTTCAATTTGATATTTTTGTAGCAATACGGGAATCACACTTTGCGCTGAGAAATCATCAATGATGGTTTGTCGAGCATTCTGGCGAATGAGTGATTGTTGCGCTTCACCAATCGACATCCAGTCATGAAGACATTTAGCAAGAGAGGGAATGTCTTCGACGATAAAACCATTTTTACCCGTTTGGATAATATCTGGAAGACGACCTACACGTAAGCTCATCACGGCAATGCCTCTCGACATGGCTTCAAGCGCCGCCATTGGAAGACCCTCATAACGAGAAGAGATGATAAGTACGCTGATATTTTCCCAAACACCTTCCATATCGGTTTGATGGCCGAAGAAAGTCACATTTGGAGGGGCAGTTTGATTAAGCGATTCTTTTTCTGGGCCATCACCGTACACACTAAACTGTAATGTTGGACAGAGCCTCGCTACCTCAATAAATTGATCGGCGCCTTTTTCCTGACTCAATCGGCCGACAAAAGCGATCTCCTGATAGTTGAGTTGACTGTTGGGAATCGAAACAAAGTTATTCAGCAGTTCTGAAGAACAAAAAACTTTGCGCTGAATACTTGGACTGACAGCAAAGCAATAGTCAGATAGGCTGCCTGAGCTTCTATCAAGCCAATCGTATAGCCATAGCTTCCCTGAGGACGATTCACCAGCATGATAAGTTGAAATCAAACGAGGAAACGTACGGGTGAGCAGTTTGGCGCAGCGCGACAAAATCGACGCTTTATAACCATGGGAGTGAACCACTGAGGGTTGGTGATTGGCGATAGCGCTTGTTAGGTGTTTAATTTTTAAAGCTTTATTGGGCTCGCCAGACAAATAGTTTAAGTAACTCACAGGGATCGCGGCTTCTTTTGCCTTCTGTACAATTTGAGCGGCTGGCGAATACTCAGTGGTTAGCACAACTCGAGCTTTGTTTCCAAAGGCGATTAATCCCCGAGCTAGCTCGATAACGTGACTTTCAATGCCGCCGAATAGACGGCTATCAAGCAAGATCCAAATTTCACCAATGGCAGGTTTATCAAGATTGTTCGAGATTAATTTCATCCGCTTCCCACGCTTGTTTTTTTCGGTAAACCGTAGATGGGCTTAACTCCAGCATGACAGCGGCGTTGAGGACGTTGCCATCACAGTACGCAATTGCGTTTTGAATTGCTTCACGCTCTACTTGCCACATAGGGCGAATGGTTCCATCAGAGTTAAAGTACGGTGAGGTAGCAGCAGAGGCCGGTGTACCAGGCTGCTCTGCTGCGGTAATCGACGGTTCGACCGCAGAAGGTGAAGGTTCCTCAGTATAAACAGGTGGTGGTGTGATTGGTGCAATGTTTGTTGACTCTTGAGCAACATGCGCAGGCGTCGTTGTTTTCGTCACTTTAGACTTTTTAGTAAGTTGAGCGGGTAGGTGGCTCACCGTGACTTTTTCGTCGTTATTAAGCACCACAATGTTACGTATGATGTTTTGTAGTTGCCTTACATTACCCGGCCATTCGTAATGCTTGATGATATGTTGAGCTTCACTGTCGATTGTTGAGAATTTCTTTTTGTCCTGTTTGGCGTAAGTGGTCAAGAAGTGCTTGGCAAGCGTGACGATGTCACTTCCTCGTTCACGTAATGGGGGCATATCGATAGGTATAACGTGCACACGGTAGTATAAGTCTTCACGAAAACGACCTTCTTCTACTTCTGTTAATGGATCTCGGTTAGTGGCACAAATGATTCTCACATCTACTTTCATTTCTCTAGTGCCACCAAGAGGGGTGTAAGTGCCCGTTTGTAGAAAACGGAGCAACTTCTTTTGCATCTCAAGTTCCATTTCACACAGCTCATCAAGAAAAAGCGTACCACCATGTGCCAGCGTCGCCGCACCTTTTCGATCTGTTGTTGCTCCAGTAAAGGCCCCTTTAACGTGACCAAAAATCTCACTTTCCATCAAATCTCGTGGAATAGCCCCACAGTTAATTGCAATAAAAGGCTTGTCTTTACGGTCGCTCTGGCGGTGGACGGCTTCAGCACAAACTTCTTTACCTGTGCCGCTTTCTCCCACAATAAACACACTGGCAGAAGTTGGCGCAACAGCATCAATGGTCTTGTATACCGCCTGCATCGGGAGGCTTGAACCGATGAATCCGTGATAGTTGTGGCGATCAAACTTGGACTGAATATTTTCCACCAAATCTTCCAATTTGGCGCGTTTAAGGTGCAATGCGACTGATGTTTTTAGGCGATCAGCGTTTATGGGCTTTTCTAAGAAATCTTCCGCACCTTTTTGAATTAGATTAACGGCTAAGTCGACGCTGCCGTGTGCCGTAGCAATAATAACGGACGTAGGAATGTCATTCTGGTTGATCCAATCCAACACGTCTTCGCCAGACATGTCGGGCAGTTTCAAATCGAGAATGATGAGCTGAGGTTTGCTTCTTTCAATAAATTGAATCGCTTCGCGACCTGTCTCGACATGAAAAATGTCATAAGGTTCGTCTTTCACATACTGCTTATAAAGTATGGCTAGTGAAGTAGAGTCCTCTACCAGTAACACCCTTGGTCTCATAGTCCCATCCCAACGTAGTTTGTTTCATTTTTTATGATTTTTGTCAGCACTACTATTTGGCATTATGAGTGGTTTATAGCTCTCTAGTGCTGAAAATTCTCAATTTGAGAAAAGCGTTATTTAAGTATTAGCACAAGGTAGGAAATTTGCGAAAAATCCATACTTTTTAATTGATTAAGTTATACCCAAATAATTTCAAGGTGTGTGGCTTGGCGAGGGTGACTGAATTTGGAGCCTAAATTTCTGAGATGATGTCGGCATCGCGCTTTATCAAACGCGATGCTTTGCTAGGGAGTAAGACACTGATACTACTCAAACCCTTGAGCTTTTCGCTTTTCTAACGCATCAAACGATTCATTGGCGAGTTGAGGAAGTGTTTCACAAAGCTCCAATGCTTTTGGTATTTTTCCTTCGACACAGTACTTCTCAATCATTCTTACTTGTCTTGAAAGCGTTCGATTGCCTAGAGCGAGAGCAGAACTGCCCAGTGTGTGAACCTCGAACTCTAATGTTTGAAGGTCTTTTGTGCTTAATGCTTGCTCTATTTTCTCCATGCGATCGCGTGACTCTTCGACATAGTGATCAATCAAGGTAGGGATGATTTCGGCGCACGTATCTTTGATCATTTGCTGAAGAATATGCTCATCCACTAATTCTTGCTCGATAGTCAATGTGTTATTTATCGTCATAATAGCGCTCCCTATAACATAAACAGTTCGCTTTTTTTAATTTGCTGAGACAGTTTTTCTTTCCACTTTTTTGGTAAGAAACGCAGCTTGGAAACTTGGCGGATTAACTCATCTTTCAGGCTTGGAGTGTGCTTCATGTTCAGTACAGAACCAATCAAGTTCGCATCGCTAGCATCGAGTAGCTTTTTGGCTTGCTCGAGCTGGGTTGCAGTCGTAGAGCCATAATGCGCTACTAACAAAGTAGCATCACATACGCCAGCAATCACTTGAGGCGCAATATTGCTTCGGTTGACACTAAGAAGTGGCGATGTATCTATCACGACGCGCTCGTACTGCGTTAACCATTGTGCAATGTTTTGTTTCAGCGTTGTTGGGTCTCGGTACGCTAACTGAGTGCTGGCGAGAGACGGAGCAGGGAGGCCGACTAAAGTTTGATGTGTATTCTCTCGTGTGATCAAATGGCCAACCTTCTCGTCATCATCAAATTCGTGAACAGTGTGATAAGCGGGTTTGAATAAGTTAAGGTCTACATACAAAGTATTGTGGCCTGCTAAAACCAAGCGCTCTGCAAGAGATGACGCCACGGAAGTGACACCATCTTCAGATTTACAACCCACAACACAAATCGTTTTGTGGCCTTTCTGTTCACTCTGAAGATAAATTTGCTCAATCTCAGCGTGAGTTGCAGGAATAGTCATTACAACGCTCCTATTAACACGATGGTTGTGGTGATTTGTAAAATATCTCTTAATCCGGCCCTCGCTTTTTCAACAAAGCTTTCGTCTTTATGGGGAATGTAAATCGTGTCGCCTGCGCGAATGACTGGCAGTTCATAAATGTTGGCTGTTTTACTAAAGTTCACCAAATCAAATGTTCGGGCTTGGCCCTGGCAGCAAGACATATTGACCACACTGATCTTTTCAAGGTAGGCATTATCAGTTGGTCCTCCTGCTTCCGCTAAGAGATCAAGCACAGTCATGTTGTCATTGAATACGTACCGCCCCGGGTCTCTTACTTCACCTAATACGCGTACCGTGGATTCTTTTGAACGATCTAACCAGTTTTTGTTTTTTTCTGGAATGTAAATGGTATCACCAGGACGAACGTGGGGCAGAATTGACTCATCGCCTGTTTCAAAGTACATCGATAAATTCAATTTACTCACTTTGGCATAACCTAGGCCTCGGTGTGTGACACGAATGTTGTGAATATCTGCATCCATTGTCGGTCCATCGGCGGCAGACAAAATATCCAGAAAATGCATATCTTCGGTGAAACGATAGCGCCCAGGTGCATTGATTTGCCCGAAAACGTATATCGATGCGTCAGAGCTTTGGCTTACCCATTGCGACTTATTATCGGATGGGTCGTCAGGCAATGCATGTACCCTTACGACTGTACCAGCGGAAACTCGAGGTAGGCTTGATGTTGGTGAGCCATCCAGAATGTATTGGTCTAAGTCAAATTGTGTCATTTGACCGTTATTGGCGACTTCAATTTTGGTGGTATCAGCTCGTCGAGTTGGGCCACCAACGTGTGCAAGCAGATCAATCAAATCCATTTCGTCTGACCACTCGATGCGTCCAGGGCGAACAACTTCTCCCATCACTGCGACCGCTCGACTAGGTGCTACTTTTAACCAAGACTTCTCATTGAAATCGGTTTTCTCCGGCACGAAAATCGCATCTCCTGGTCCAACATTTGGTGGTCTGGCTGAAGATAGTCCTTCTGTATGCGCGGTAAGATCGAATTTGATGACTTTGCCATCGGCTTTTATAACGCGAATTTGGCGAGATTCTGCGTAGCGAGTGGGCCCGCCAGCGTTGGCGAGGATATCCATGAAGCTAGCGCCTTGCTTGCCTTCGTATGCCCCAGGATGGGCGACTTCACCCATCACGTAAACCACATTTGCACCTGCTTTGATTTCTTCTTCCTGTTTTGGGACAAAGATGGTGGCACCTGGCAGGATCTCTGGCAGTAGGCTTTGGTCTCCAGTATCAAGGTACTTTTTCAGGTTAAACATGGTTGGGTTATTGTTTGTTATCACGCGAATTTGCTCAACACTGGCATATCGTGTCACGCCGCCAGCTCGCATTACGACATCAACTAGCGTGGTGTTTGGCTTGTATGAGAACGAGCCAGGTGCGTTGACTTCACCAAAGACTTTGATTGCACGAGCGGAATCTGCGCTGTCACCTGAATTCGCGAGTTTTGCTGCATCAAACTCTTGCTCAATATTCCCTACGAGTGGGGAAGCGGGGACAAATAAGACATCCAGTGATTCTAGTTTTGGCAGTTGGCTATTGTCACCCGTATCAAGGAAGCGTTTGTAGTCAAATTCAATGTTTTTATTTCCACGTTTCACGATCATTTTATCAAGCTGAGCCCCAGCGCGCAGGCCGCCAGCTTCGTACACAAACATTTGAATGTTGGACCCAGAAGGTAAGGTATATTCACCGGGTTTGACCACGTAGCCTTGAACGGACACTAACAACTGTTGCTGTTTAATAAAAACTCGAGCGTTGTTAACGTCACGATACACGGTCTTTAGCCTGTCGATAATCACGTCTTGGAGTTGTTTTTCATTGTAGCCGGCCACTAATACAGGGCCGACTTCTGGTAAATTAATTCGTCCACGACGATCAACCTGAAACCCTTGGTTTAACGACGCCTCTCCAGGTAAGTTAATCTGTATTAAATCACCGACCTTAACAGTATTGCTCTCATCCGCTATGGAAGAAGGTACCCACGCGACCAGACACAACAACATTAAGAGGATAAATGGTTTCATCGTGTTCATAGCGCGCCTCCTGCCGTTGGGTTGCGGTTTATTGAGCTATCGCTATCTGAATTAGGGCTAATAACCTCGATGCTTACTCGACGATTAGTTAAACGCACGGCGGATGTTTCACCTTCATAGAGTGGCAGGTTATCTCCGACAGATTTGGTAGTGACTCTCTCTGAAGTGATACCAAATACGGTTAGGTAACGCTTTACTTGTTCCGCACGCGCTTGAGCAAGTTTCTGGTTGTAATCGGGTGTTCCAGTTGCATCCGCATGCCCCGTTACTACAAGAGATAGGTTGGGGTGGTCACGTAAAATGTAGGCTGCTTCTGCCAAATGTCCCATGTACTTCGGGTTGATTTCTGCTGAATCGACAGCAAACTGGTTGTCGATATTAAGTAGTGCATAGATATCCGAGACTATGTTTAGGTCGCTACGTAGAGCTTCAATATCATCGGGCGGTGTGCAAATGGTTTGGCTCAGTACGTAGTCGAGTTGTTGTTCGAGCTGGTTTAAGCGTCGACGCTGAATCACAAGGTCGTTGGCAGCGTCGAGTAAAAGCCCACCTTCTAACTCGCGCGCAATTCTATTTTGTTTTTCAAGGGCCTGAACAACTGCCGCAGGAAAACACCAGCGCGCGCCCTCTTGGATTAGTGCGTCTAGATGTAACTTGGTCAGTTGCCAATCAAACCTTAACCCATGTTCTGGACCTAAAGGCTCGTCAGGCATCACTGGGGAAAACTGATAATTCTCGATCGAGATATCTTGATAGCTTTCCGCCAAGCCACCTTTCCCGTGTTCTGGGTAGTCAAACGACGAACAACCAAACATGCCGACAACAAGACCGCTTACTGCATATCGTCGTATAAGATTTACCATGCCAACCTCCGTTTAAACCGGTATTTTTAGTGTCCTTTTGAGTTAACGGGAATGGCATGATTGATACGAAGCAAGCTCATGATTTCTAAAGGTTGGCCTGATACGTTTTCAATACTCATGCTTCTTTCACGTTCAACTAGACGCTTATATAAGTAAACAATGGCACCAATCCCTGAAGAATCAAGAAATTGGACGTGCTGTAGGTTAATTTCGACTTCTTTGTGATGATTGTTGTGAATTACTTCATCAATGTGATGTTGTGCTTGTCGACAGCCACTTGCGTCTAAGTCACCAAAAAACTCAATGGCTAACTTGTCTTGATTGATTTCTAGTTTGCGTAATTCCATGACTCTGTCTCCGTTTGTTTTTCTAATTGGATATAGAGCAGGTAACGTGCCAATTTGAAATTAATTAAAAATCAAATAGTTAAATATTGTTAATGATATTGTTCAATTTGAGAAAGGACTGATTCTCAAATTGAGAATCAAAAACGCACACAGAAATGGTTTGCTTATAAGAGGTGTTGAGCCGAAAGAAGTCGTTAGAGCGGGGGAGGCACGTCATGATTAGATTCCAACTCGATTGACGAACCATCCGCCATACGAGAATAATGTGTAACGACTAAATGCAAAACCTGTCTAAAGTTTATGATTACCTTTGCAAATTATTACTAATGTTGATTGTTATGAGTCGAAGAATAACTAGTAATAAATAGGTCATCGAGAGGACTTACGTTTCAATAAAGGCGATTTTTTGTACAAGGTCTTCTTATGCCATTAAAAATGACATTAATTGCGTTGGCTGTTATGGCTGCGTCTTCACAGCCTCAAGCGGATACTTCTCTCGCACCACCAGTTTCTCTTGCACAAAGCTATCAGGATGGCATTGATGTGTCTGAATATTGGTATAGCGAAAAACTTGATGGTGTTCGCGCTTATTGGACTGGGCAACATCTCGTGACGAGAAATGGTAATCGAATCTACGCCCCAGATTGGTTTACAGGACCTTTGCCTGATTATCCGTTGGACGGTGAACTTTGGGCTGGGAGAGGTAACTTCCATCTTGTTCAGCAAACGGTATTAGATAAAACTCCTGTAGAGTCTGCTTGGCGACATATCGACTTTATGATCTTTGATATGCCATATTCCGCTGGTGATTATCGGAAGCGTTATTACAACATCAAAGCCTTAGTGCTTGAAGTCGACCAGCCTCATATCAAATATGTCGAGCACCGAGCCATTCAAAATGAAGCTCATCTGTTTACACAGTTGGATAAAATTTCAATATCCGACGGTGAAGGGGTGATGTTGCGGAAGGTATCAAGCCGCTATCAGGCTGGACGCGGTAGTGATTTGCTTAAACTAAAACGATACGCAGATGATGAAGCGTTAGTTGTGGGTTATAAGCCAGGAACAGGGCGCTTATTAGGTATGATGGGAGCAATGTTAGTTCGCTTACCAAATGGCATTGAGTTTTACATCGGTAGCGGATTTACCGATGAAGTGCGTCGCCAGCCTCCGAAAATTGGTTCAACCATTACATTTAGATATAACGGTTTTACACATACTGGTAAACCACGTTTTGCTCGATTCTTGCGTGAAAGGCTGAAGGAATAGAACGCTCTGCACTTACTAGTTGCCAACGGTTACGCCACATCGTTTGAAGAGACCCTGCCAAAACTGAACGTGGTTTAGGGTTTCTTGCCTAAATGTCCTATGTGCCTCAATTATGCCATACTGGTGACCATGGAGTTGCATACGGTTCTCCACCAAAGTGGCACCATCATTAAGTTGTTGATAGGTACTGTCTAAATAAGCCAAATAAGGTTGCACTTCTTCAACGTAAATGGATTGAAAGACATTTCTTAAGTAGCGGAACTGGGTGGTGTCTCTGTTCGGCCCGCACAATACATTGCTCTGGTTCTGCTCAAGTAGCTGAGTTGTCGCTTTTAACCAAAGGGATGTGTTTACCATTGAATAGTAAAGTCGTCCGAGTAAACGAGATTTCTCTAACTCTTCTTGATGTTGCGTAACTTCCACATCGGGTAGACGTGAGACCGCGCGGTGGGGTAAATCATACATTTCGCTGAAAATACGATAGACATCGTTAATGCGTGCAATATCATTCGTCGTGTCTTGAGATAGCCAATCAGAGGCAGTTAGTTGCTTCTGCATGGCATCACTTACGAGTAGTAAGTTGTCGAGATGAATGTCTAAATGTTGCCACTTGGTTGAGTAAAGCTCTGCCAATGTCGCGCGTTCTTCATCGCTAAGTGGAAATTCGGATAAACATCGATGCATGACTCTTAAAAGGGCAGTTTGATAATCAAAATCATGAAAGGCATCCTGCACCTTTCCAAGTTGCGAGTTTTTCTCAGCAAGTAAATTGAAGAGTCCGCACTGTCGTAATTGATAGCTCTCTAGCAGGCCAATAGATAGCCTTGGCAATGGCTCGAACAAAACGCGTTTCGCAGGAATCGTTACCGTAGACTGTAATGTTATTGGAATAGCAGGAGCTTCCAATACATTGGCTACACGTTGATGATACTTATCAAACATGGCGTTCTCTGGATTGAACCAGTTATCACAACCATTAAGAATCAAGATTAAGAACAATAAAATAGACCGCACAAATATCCTTTTTTATAACTTCGTATCCGTTGTCTAGAGAGCAAAATCAACCGCTTCGTAATCTTGTTATAAGTATACTCAACCGTGTGATTATTCGATCAAAAAAGCCAGCGGAAGCTGGCTTTTTTACTTTTTATTGAACTGAAAAGTTCAATTGCACTTCTGGCTCTTGGCGATGCATCCAACGCATTCTGACGCCTAACATAAAGGCAGCAGAAGATAGGCCGATGATAAAACCAAGCCAGAAGCCTTGTGCTCCCATTGGCTCAACAATCCAGTCTGTACGGCCAAGGACGTAACCAATTGGGAGCCCAAGAATCCAATAAGCAATAAAAGTACGGTTGAAGATGGCTCGCATGTCTTTATAGCCGCGTAATGCACCAGCTGCGATCACTTGAACCGCATCCGTACATTGATAAACAGCGGCAAACACGAGCAGGTGCATCGCTAGAGTGATTACCTCTGGGTTGCTAGTATAAAGCTCGGCGATCCACTCACGAGACAAGACGGTTAAAATCGCTGTGAGAACGGACAATGCTAGACCAACCATAATGCCGACTCGTGACGCTACGCGCGCGCCATCTACGTTTTCTTCACCAAGTCGATGGCCGACACGAATGCTTACTGCTGCACCAATACTCATTGGTAGCATAAATACCAACGAGGAGAAGTTAATCGCGACTTGATGCGCTGCCACAATGATAGGACCCAGTGGTGAAACGAGCAGTGCAACAACAGCAAACAATGTCACTTCAAAAAACAGCGCTGCTGCAACAGGAAAGCCGAGCTTGAATAGACGAACTTGCGCTTTCCATTGTGGGCGATGCCATTCTCCAAATAGGTTGATGCTTTTCAATCGCTCTGATGTCATCACATACAGCAATAGCATGGCAAACATGACCCAGTAAACAATCGTGGTTGCTACACCACAGCCAACACCGCCTAATTCAGGTGCACCAAACTTGCCGTACACGAAAATCCAGTTTAGAGGAATGTTGAGCAGCAAACCGATAAAGCCAATAACCATTGCCGGTTTCGTCAATGACATACCATCCGTAAAGCTTCTAAGCGTTTGGAAAAGTAAAAAAGCGGGTACTGCTAATATAACGGCATGAATGTATCCCACCGTTTTTTCAGCCATCAGTGCTTCAACATCCATCAGCCCGAGAATAAACTGGGTTTGGAGCAGGACTGCAATTATCGGCACACTGATCAGCAATGCCAAAACGACGCCTTGCTGAATTTCAAACGGTATTTTCACTCGACGACCAGAGCCATTTAACTGTGCGACAACAGGGACCAATGCCATTAATAAACCCACCCCAAACAAAATGGATGGTAGCCAAATACTTGAAGCGACAGAAACCGCAGCCATGTCGGTGGCGCTAACGCCGCCAGCCATTACGGTATCAACAAACCCCATACCAGTTTGAGCGACAGATGCGATCAATACCGGGGTCGCCAATTTGATAAGACTTGATGCTTCTTCTTTATAGCGATGCACGAAAAATACTCCAGAGCGGAACAATAAGTTGAAAGAATGAGAGTACTCGAGGGCAAAAGATGTGGTGAACGGATCTGATGGTTGATTTTAGTCACGATAAGGTGAAAAAATGCCTCGGAGAAACTCCGCGCAAATGATAAACAATTGTATGTTTATATTCCATAGCTAGGTAGTGAATAGTCGATAACACTGACTGGACGCTCTCCACGCTAAGGATACGCTTTTACTGAGAACAGCAGCGAATCATGGTAATGTTGAAACATGCATGAGAGCAGACCAGTGTTCATTAAGCCGTTGCTTTATCGTCTGCGGTCTTTATTTCCGGCCCGTAGCGCAGTGTTTAAGGCTTAGTCTTCAACTACAGTTGGTATGAAATCAATAGGTAAAAAGAAATGTTTACAGGAATAGTTCAGGGTACGGCGAAGGTCGTTAAAATTGATAAAAAAGAACGCTTTCAAACGCACGTTGTCGAGTTAAGCGATGAACTTTGTAAAGGGTTAGAAATTGGTGCATCCGTTGCACACAACGGATGTTGTCTAACTGTGACTAAGATCGAAGGCAACCTTATCAGTTTTGATTTAATGCAAGCGACATTGGCTCTTACTAATTTAGGTCGGCTGGTGGAAGGGGATAGCGTAAACATTGAGCGCGCGGCTAAGTTTGGTGACGAAATAGGCGGGCATAGCATGTCTGGTCATATTAGTTTGACGGCAGATATTGTCGATATCATCGATACGCCCAATAACCGCACGATTTGGTTTCAACTGCCGCAAGAATCAATGAAATATGTATTAGCGAAAGGTTACATTGGTTTAGATGGCTGCTCGCTAACTATTGGTGAAGTTGAAGCGTGTCGTTTTTCGGTACACCTAATTCCAGAAACCTTGCAGCGAACGCTTTTCGGAGTGAGACAAGTAGGGGAGCGTGTTAATATTGAGTTTGATCCTCAGACTCAAGCAATTGTTGATACTGTTGAGCGCGTTCTTGCAGCAAAACAGCTTTAGAATGAGAAAAAGGAGCCTAATGCTCCTTTTTCATTTAAGCGTTTTTATATTTCTGATGTTCACATGCTCGAGCTGTTATTCGTAATTGTCATCGATAATTAGTTCGACCTTATCTTGTAACTCATCCACTCGCATATTTAGGTGGATAGCGTGGCAACAAGCTGGGCAATCATCATAAAACTCTTGGTCACCATTACTTGCATCCAATGTAATGCCGATAGAGTGTCCGCAATGCGGGCACTTTACATACCTTTCGGTATAATTTTTCATACAACAACTCCTAATCTCGCAGGGCTTTTAAACACACTATTCATCAAGGAAGTACAGCCCTTTACTTACTTTGCCTACAAGGAAAATAGGCACAATCCAAAGTTAAGTCTCCTTTGATATTAGGTCGAGTTGTTGCTAATTGAGTCGAAATAAGTACAAAACTTGACCCCAAACTCAACCTTGAGCTTAGGGTGATCTTCTGTAGTGATGTGCCTCGAGATTTTACATATTGAAATATGCAGTGGCTTCCAAATTAATAAGAAATGATTTTATTAATAACCAGTTGAGCCTGTTCCAAGTAATGGCCGCCAAACAAATTACAATGGTTGAGAACATGGTAAAGGTTATAGATATCTTTACGCTCTTCATAGCTTGAAGAAAGTGGCATAACCGATTCGTAGCCTTGATAAAATTCTGGTTGAAATCCACCAAAAAGCTCCGTCATCGCAATATCACACTCCCTGTCCCCCCAATAGCACGCAGGATCGTAACAGATAGGACCGAATGCAGTGAGTGCCGCATTTCCATTCCATAAATCGCCATGCAACAAAGAAGGTTCCGGAGCATGGTTTGCTAGCCGCTGTTTTACGACATCGATAAAGTCATCGATATCAACCAAGGTGACGCCTTTTTCTTTAAGGAGCTGTAATTGCCATCCTATACGTTGCTCAGCAAAGAATACACACCATTTCTTGTGCCATTTGTTGGGCTGTAGAGTCGAACCGAGATAGTTGTCGGTATCAAAACCAAACTCTTTTTGCTCGCCCCACTGGTGTAGGTGAGCTAATTGCTGCCCAAATTTAAAGCTGTTGGGACCATCTTCTAATGGTTTCGTTGGAAGGTAGTTAAGAATTAAGAATGAGGCATTTTTGGTTTTACCAACCAATACCACCTCAGGTACAAATAGGGTGGATGTTTCACGCAAAAGATGCAGGCTTTCAGCTTCTACCTCAAATTTCGACAAAAACTCGCGATCGTTAATTTTCACAAAATAACGTTGCTCGCCATCATTGATCATGTAGCTTTCACTGATATCCCCACCAGACAGCCTTACTTTTTCCGTGATCTGGTAATCGAACAATAAAGTATCAGAAAGCTGTTGCGATATTGCTTGCCACATACAAAACCTCGCGAATCTATTTGACCACCAATAGTTTAGGATAAATAGCAGGGAGTTGGCGCTATGTTGAGCATACTTAGTAAAGAAACCTTCCTCTTAGTGTAGTCAATTTGTATAAATGTGAATCAAATCGCTTATAAGCCTCTGATTTGTTGGCTTAGCATATGGAGATGGACGTTTACAACAGGTATTATGATTTTTTTGACGTTAGTTCCATTGGTGGCATGAAAATACTGATATGTGATGACTCAGCTGTTGCAAGAAAGCTTATTGCGCGTTCTATCGTACAAGATACATCATTGCATCTTATTGAAGCGCAAGATGGTTATGAGGCGCTTAATATTCTTGCTGAGCAAAATATCGATATTTTGTTTCTCGATTTAACGATGCCCATAATGGATGGTTTTGAGGTCCTCGAATCATTACCTGTTAGTCAGTACCCGACCAAAATCGTCATTATTTCTGGAGATGTTCAACAAGAGGCAAAACAGCGCTGTCTCGATCTTGGTGCTCAAGCTTTTATCGCTAAGCCTCTGACAGAAGAGCAGGTGCTCCCACTATACGAACAATTAGGGCTGCATTATGCGTTCAAACCTAGTCATTCGGTTGATTCTAAAAACCAGGGTTGCGAAGAGCTTTCCTTACTAGCCAAATTCCGTGAAATTGCGAACATTGCCCTTGGTAAAGGGGCTGCGATTATGGCTGACCATTTACATGAGTTCATCCAACTTCCTGTTCCTCATGTTGGACCGTTGTCCTACGGCGAGCTTCATATGACACTGGTTGATGTGGTTGGGCGTGACAGTTCCGTTGCGGTAGCGCAGAGGTTTGTCGGTGGTGGTATTCACGGAGAGGCACTGGTGTGCTTACGTGGTAGGGATATCAATCAGATTGGGGAAAAATTAGGTTACCTCCTTGAGTTTACGCCTCATAATGAAATCATCTTGAATATCTCTAACCTACTGGTCTCGTCATTTCTCACATCATTGGGCGATCAACTCGACAAGCAGTTCTCACTTCGTCAGCCAGGCATTGTGGATACCTTAACACCTTATTGTGAAGAGCAAGGCGAGTTGGGTGAGCTCTTTACTATCGAATACACCTACATGGCAGAAGCGCTCGATTTCGAGTGCGAGGTACTGTTTTTAATTGATAAGCCATCCGTAGAAATAATCTATGAAATCATGGAGCTAATCTAATGTCCGATATCACGCTGGACATAGCAGACTTTCATTGGGTCACACAAATTCTCGATACGATGGATTCAGGGCTTATTGTTTTGGATCAAGAGTATAAAGTGTGTGTGTGGAACAGTTTTATGCAGTCATACAGTGGCGTTCTATCACAAGAAATTCTTGGTGAATGTTTATTTGAGCATTTTGAAGAGCTGCCAAGAACTTGGCTAGAAACCAAGATAAAAGCTGCCGCCGATCTGGAAACTCGTTCTTTTTCTAGCTGGGAAAACCGACCGTACCTTTTTAAGTTCAACAATTTTTCTCCGGTTTCAAACAGCAGTGATTTTATGTATCAAGATATCGTGATCACGCCGTTAATTGGGCTTTCAGGAGAGGTCAGCCACATAGCGATTCAAGTCAATGATGTTTCTGAAACTGCGAGAAATCGCATTCATTTGAAAGAAACAAATCAACATTTGTCGGAAATCAGTCGCAAAGATGGTTTAACAGGTTTATTTAATCGCGCTTATTGGGAGCAATCATTGAAAGATGAGTTTGCTCACTTAAAAGTTATCGACGGACCATGCTCATTAGTAATATTCGATATCGACCACTTTAAGAAGGTGAATGATACTTATGGTCACCCGACAGGGGACGAAGTCATTCGTCGAACCTCTGCCTTGTTGAGAAAAACAGCAAGGAGCAGTGACATCTGCGGTCGTTTTGGTGGTGAAGAGTTTACCGTACTACTTCCTCACACAAACCAGGAGCAAGCTTGCTATTTCGCAGAGCGTTTGCGCAAAAGAATTGAGCAAGAGATCGTGAAAGTGGAAGATTTTTTGATTAATTACACGATAAGTATTGGTGTTTGCGAGTATAAGCCTTATTTTGAAACTCACACTCAATGGTTAAAGAGTGCCGATGCTGCGCTGTATCGTGCAAAAGAAAATGGTCGTAACCAAACCTGTTTGCATGAAAATGACTGAAATATAAAAAGGTTTGAAGAAACCCTGTATCCGAATTCAGTGAAGCAAAGCTCAATTGTTTGAAAATCATCCAGTTGGTTCGTGAATGTTTGTTAATATGAAATAAGTTAATGAAATTTTCTCGGCATGTCTTACTATTGAAACTATTCTGCTTTCAGCTTCGAAGGCTTGCAATAAACGGAGAAAAACAGTGGTTTTAGAAACCGATGGATATCTCGCTCTTATCGAGCACTTGTCTCTAAATCTAGATATTTTTACGACCGAAATTGGCGACACTGGATCCGAAAGCATCGAAGATGTTGTCACCGATATGGTGGCTTCAAACATCATGGCGATTTTTGAGCAAAATCCAGAACTTCACTCGAGCGTACGCTTCAAATTATTGAAAGAGGCTGATGCAGTTGTTGAAGATCTTGGTGAGATATTGGCTGGGGTATGGCATAAAAAAGCGACCAATGAACAGATCACGTTCCTTGATGAATACATCGCTCTGGTCAAAAATCTGTTCGATAATGCTGTTGCGACTTACGACTGATATTGTTTTAACTTACAGCAATGTCCGGTTAAAGAGTGAGAGGAGTTACATTGTAACTCTTCTTATTTGCCAAAACTTAGATGCCCAGTATGGGTTGTCGATTCTTGAAATAATCACACCTCTAGACGTCGATGCATGCATGAACTGCTTGTTACCCAAGTAAATTCCGACATGATAAGTTGTACGTCTTGTTTTAAAAAACACTAGATCCCCTTGCTTGGCATCCGTCCAACTTAACTCCACACCTTGCTTTGATTGCTGCTTCGTTGTCCTTGGTAACGAGAGCTGATAAGCCTCAATAAACGCTTTTTGTACAAATGCTGAGCAATCAATTCCAGATTTCTGTGTCCCGCCTAAGCGATAAGGCGTGCCGTGCCACTCTGAGTAAAAGTCGAACAAGTCAGGGTTGTCCGACAATAGCTGATTTGTAGGTGTTGTCACCTGTGCTTGCTCACTAGGCTCAGGCCCAGAAGAGCAGGCGCTTAGTAGCACACTGATTATCAAAGGAAAATATACTCGACGCAAATCACCACCTGTCATCTCTATGACCCACAACTGAAATATTAGTGTCATAACCAATCCATAGTATGGGCTGCAAATCACGGTTTTGTCTCACAAATGTGACGGAATCACTGCAGAACCGATTCAACCTTAAGAAAGAATAAAAATTGATTATGGCAAAGCGAAAACGCTCACGCACATCACTTTCACTGATTCAGGCTGTCAGTGCAACATTTTTAACTATCATTGCTCTTGTTATAGCCCTTTCTGTCTCAAGTTTCAAAGGAATGGAACAGGTAGGGGAACAATTTGAAGACTTGTCGCAAAAAGCATTACCAATCGCGATGGCAAACGCAAAGTTAACCAGGAATGTATTGGAGATGGTTAAGCTACTCAACCATGGTATGCAGATTACTGAGCCGAAAGAGTTGCCTCTCATAAAAGAGCAAATCGACTCTCTTGCAACTCAAAGCACAACTTTGGTTGTGAAAGCGTCTGGTGTAGCTCAGCAACTCTCGGAGGAGTTAGACACCAAACTAGCGCGTTTACATAACATCACGCAGTCCATTTTGTTGAAGCAATCTTCGGTGATACAAATTCAAATGGATATTGATGCCGCTGTTGGTGGTTTTCGCTATGGGCTTAGCTCTATCGGCCCGGAAATGAATCGAATCAGTTCGTTCCTTAGTGCTGATAATCCTGAGTCGAGCGATGCCGCTAACCGTTTCATTGCTTCTGCAAGCTCAATGGAAAGTACGTTCTTAGTCATGATGATGCACTCAGAATTAAACAAAGCCGAAAAAGAATACCGAGAAATGCGAAATCGCATAGCAGGTATTAAACTCGCCTATGAAGACTTCCAATCTTTTCATCCTGAAGTAAGTGAATATGCAAGCTTAACCGCACCATATGAGATGGTGAAACAAGGCTTTAGTGAAAAGGGCGTGCTGCGTTTGATCCTCGCCAAACTAGAACAAGGGGAATTGCAACGTTCAGAGTTTAAACAGGCTTCGATGCTTGCGGATGAAACCATGCCGGTTACTTGATCAAATCTCCCAAACCGCTGGTCAGTTGATCGATGAAAAAGAGCGGGTGGTCAACGAGACCATTGAATCGGTGAGCGTTGTGCTCGTGTTTGCGGCGTGTGTGATTTCTTTTATTATTCTGGTTACTTGGTTTAGTCTCAAGTCATGGACAAACCGAGGGTTAAGGAATGTACTAACGCGTCTTTCAGCACTTACCGAACATGATTTTCGTGACAAGGCAGAAGAAGTCGGCCCTTATGAGCTGAAAGAAGTAGCACGAAAGTTGAATCAAGTAATCGATTCCACACACGACTCCATTCAAACGGTGACGCGCAATTGTGAAACGCTTTATCAGACGGCAGAAGTAAGTCACAGTGCAGCCGAACAAACAAGTGATGGGTTGGCAACACAAAATGAAGCGTTGTCTAGTATGATCACGACCATAACGCAGCTTGAAGCCTCTATTCGTGAAATAGCAATGGTGACAAATGCATCTTCACAGGACTCGCTCCTTGCAACCCAGCACACTGAAAAAGGGGTTCAAGTCGTGGAACAAAACCGCGAACGTTTGGAGTCATTAGAAAGCTCTTTGGATGTAAATGAACAGTCAATGTTAGAGCTAGACCAGCGTGTAAAACAGATTCGTGAAATGGTCGATATGATCAGTGGGATCGCGGACAACACCAACTTACTTGCTCTCAACGCAGCAATAGAGGCTGCCCGTGCTGGTGAGCAAGGGCGTGGATTTGCGGTTGTCGCTGATGAAGTTCGCAAACTTGCAAGTGATACCTCTCAACAAACTACGAACATCCGAGAAATGATGAGCGAGCTTATTACTGCCGCAGAGCGTTCGCGCCAAGCAGTTAATGATTCAAGAGAAGAAATGACCCACGCGCTACAGTCCAGCAATGAAGTGAAATCGACATTTTCTGATATCAACCTCGCGGTTAAGCACATTCAAGAACGTGTTGAACAAATCTCAGTTGCTACAGAAGAACAAGAACGAGCGACGGCAGATGTATCTCAATCCATCACGCATATTTCTGATCTTGGCGAACGCACAAAGCTGCAGCTTGAGTCTATGGTTGAGAGTTCTGAGCAAGTGGCGGAAATTGCCGGGCACCAGCAAGCAATGCTGCACAAGTATGAGCTTCATCAGACCAAGTAAATGAGATGTTTCTACCGACTAAAAGCAGAACCTCGGTTCTGCTTTTTTGTTACGGCTACCCATTCAATGGCTCCTATTTGCATTGCAAGAGTGAGTTACATCTCATCTCGTTCATTTCTAAAGGGTTTAGTTATCACAACGTGATGTTAATGCTTTGTTCGAGGGACTCGTTGACTAGAATGTCGCTAGAATTCAAAGGAATGAATCATGCAGCTTCATGCGATTTCTTTATATCCAGAGAAAGCTAAAGCCTTTTGCTTGAAGCATAAGGAGTGGTTTTGTGATCGATAAAGTTTGCCCCGTTGTTCTACGTAATCAAAATCAAGAGATCCTACTTTTTAAACATCCGTTGGCGGGTGTTCAGCTCGTCAAGGGCACTGTTGAAGTGTTTGATGAAAGTTACATCATAGCAGCCAAGCGGGAGCTCGCTGAGGAGTCTGGTATCACACATGTTCGTTCCGCACGATATTTATGCTCATGGGACAGTGGCTTTCAAAATCAAGTATGGCATTTTGTTTTGTGTGAGTGTGCTGACCTCGCTAATTCATGGCTGTTTCATACGCAAGACGATGGTGGACATGATTTCGCGTTCTTCTGGCACGATGTCGAGAGCGGCCTTCCCGCGAATGCACATACTGTGTTTCAGCGCGGGCTGGAAAAGGTACGAGAGTTGATAAACCAAGGCGTGATTTAAAGGAGGATTCTGTCGTTGCATTGGCGGATTTGGGACAATGACAAAGCAAACACTATGCTAAATAAAGAAGGTAGAGCAGCCGTTACTGTTCTCATCGTGTTGATAATGGCACTGTCGATCTCAAAAATGGCGATGGGATTACAAATGTTTAAGTGACTTCTATATGCTTTGCTCATTCATTCAGATAAGGAAACGGTAATGGAAAAATTCGTCGTGTTTCTCTTATGCCTTTTTATGACAGTTGGCGGAGTGGTTCATCTTTATGACAACATTGTTGGTGGCTTTTTACCTTACGATTTTGCGCCACGCTGGTTGAATATGTATTGGAGCTCGTTGGGGCTGTTAGACTTATTAGCAGCGTATCTATTGGTCAAGCATCGCCGCTCTGGCCTAGTGGTTATGTTATTGATTCTTATAACCAATGTTATCTTTAGTTCCCACGCTCACTATACATTAGAAATATTAGATAACAACGTCGCCCTACAAATGAAGACACTGTTTTTAGGGTTCTCATTTGGGGTATCTATCTGGTTATGGAATGCGCGAAAACATAGTCAATCGCGCCAAATATTTCGTTAATTATTATTTTCACAACACTCGATTAAGGATTGTAAACAGGGACTCGTTATGAACGATTTTAAAGACTTGGCCAGTTTTGCTGGTTTCAGCGTACTGACAGGTTTGAGCTTTGCCACCACTTTCTTCAGCCTTGCTTTTCTATACAGCTCAATAGAGGCACAGCAAGTAATGAACACCAATGCTTTGGCATGTGCAGTGCTTGGTGTTGTTGGTTTATTTGTTGGTATTACTCAGTTAAACAAAAAGCGTCAGCTAGCAGAAAACTAATCTGTTCTTACACATCATGAGGATGAAGTAGTGTTTAACAGGGGTTTAGGCTTGGTCTATTCGTTTTGTTGACATACTTCATCCAACAATATTTTTTCAACCATTACTTCTTCTCTTTATTGTAGCGAAAGGGCTGCGTTAACAGCTTATCTAATCTTTGCTCTTCTTCGTCTCTAATTTCCGGCACACCAATAACAACATCTTCATGACCCAACTTAGGCTGAGCTCGGTATGTCCCAAAAAAGCGGTCCCAAACTGAAAGGAAAAAACCAAAGTTTGAGTGGGTCTCTTTTACTATCACTGAATGGTGCACGCGATGCATGTCTGGTGTAACGATGACGTTTCGCAGTTTTTGGTCCATAGATAAAGCCAGTTTTGCATTACTGTGATTAAACATCGCGCTCGCATTAAGCACAATTTCAAATACCACAATTCCGATAGGTGAAACACCTAAGATAAACACGGCTGCAATTTTTACTCCCATTGAAATGATTATTTCGAAGGTATGAAAGCGTGCGCCTGTGGTGACGTCTATGTCGAGATCGGCGTGATGCATTCGGTGAATCTTCCACAGCGGCTTTACATGATGAAAGACAACATGCTGAGCGTAAATGACGAAATCAAGCAAAATGACGGTTAGAAAAATATTTAACCAAGCGGGGAGGGACAGAATATTCAGCAGCCCCCATTGTTGCTCCTGAGCTATGACCGCAGCTTGAAAGGCGGCGATAGGCATGATTAAAGCAATAACTAGGCTGTTAAAAGCAACCAATGACAAGTTATTGACCCAGCGAAACCTGCGCGAAGCGGTCAGTGTTTTTCTAGGCAATTTGTTCTCCCAAATGGCACAAAGCAATAATACGCCAAGGAAAAAGCCTAATCTGAGCCATGAGGGTTCTTGAAATGTCGTTTCTGTCACTGTCATTCCCTTATTTATTTCTTTATCTATGACCGAGATAAGAGTGAAATTATTTCAACACACTGCTGATGGGCTTATCTTGAGGCGAAACCATAATATCAGTAGAATCGCGCTCTACTTTTTACTTGGCATTACTTACCATGAGAATTCACGCTTTCCACCGTTTATATCAGTACCGACAATCTATCTCAACCAAGCCTTTCAACGCGCGTGGATGTAAAGTGGTTCGTTGCCAATATTGCCAGGTTTCTGAGCAACACTGTTTGTGCGACCTTCAGCCAAACATCAAGGCCAATATTGCATGTATGTTGATTGTTTCTGAAAACGAAGTGTTTAAGCCAAGTAATACCGGTCGTCTAATCGCTGATACGATTCAAGAGACTTACGTGTATCAATGGAACCGAACAGAACCGTCTGAAGAGATGCTAGCGCTACTACAGGATGACAGTTACCAACCGGTGATTGTATTTCCTGCAGACTATGTGGATGATCCCTCTCGTTTAATTGAAGATCTAGAGCCAGGGCGATTGGTAAAAGAAGATGTCGAGAACAAAAAATGGTTGCTGATCTTTATTGATGGTAGCTGGCGTGAGGCACGAAAGATATTCCGTCGTTCTGATTTTCTTAAATCTTTGCCTGTGCTTTCCATTGAGCCGGAATCTCTGTCTGAATACATCATGCGCCGCTCCGAGAATGAGCAGCATCTTTCAACCGCCGAAGTCGCGACATTAGTTTTAAAACAAGCTGGTGAGCCGAAAGCTGCGGAATGCCTTCAATTGTGGTTTGAAGCCTTCAGAGAAACTTACATGCTGAGCAAGACTCGAGTCAAAAACGACCCTAACCAGCCACACTTGAAACGTTTCAAAGAGTGGATGAAAACCGAGAGCTGACTCTAAGGAATGAGCTTTTGTTGATGGTATGTTGTTCAACTGGCTTCGGTGAGGGGATAAATCTGCATTCGGTCACGGTTTGCAGGCGTACAGATATGGATAATGCCATCAGTTTATACTTTTGACTCTAGCCATTTTGAGAGTCGTTTGAAGCATTTTTTAGGAGAGAAATACATGTATTACGGCTTTGATGTCGGTGGCACTAAAATTGAATTTGGTGCATTTAACGAGAAGCTTGAGCGTGTAGCGACGGAACGTGTACCTACACCAACAGACAACTACGAGCTGCTGGTTGATACCATTGCGGAATTGGTGAATAAATACGATACAGAGTTTGGCTGTGAAGGTACGATTGGTCTTGGCCTACCAGGTATGGAAGACGCCGATGATGCAACGGTACTAACAGTTAACGTTCCTGCGGCAAAAGGCAAACCACTTCGTGCTGATCTAGAAGCTAAAATCGGTCGCAGCGTAAAAATTGAAAACGATGCAAACTGTTTCGCGCTTTCTGAAGCCTGGGACGAAGATCTTCAAGATGAACCATCTGTACTAGGTTTGATCCTTGGTACTGGTTTTGGTGGCGGCTTTATCTACGAAGGCAAAGTATTCTCTGGCCGCAACCACGTAGCGGGTGAGGTGGGTCACACACGTCTTCCTATCGACGCATGGTTCCACCTAGGCGAAAACGCACCATTACTGGGTTGTGGCTGTGGCAACAAAGGCTGTTTAGATAGTTACCTATCTGGTCGTGGTTTCGAGCTTCTTTACGCGCATTACTACGGCGAAGAGAAGAAAGCGATCGACATTATTAAAGCGCACGCAGAGGGTGAGGAGAAAGCAGTAGAGCACGTCGAGCGCTTTATGGAGCTGCTAGCGATCTGCTTTGCAAACCTGTTTACTGCAACAGACCCACACACCGTTGTACTTGGTGGCGGCTTATCTAACTTCGAATTGATTTACGAAGAGATGCCAAAACGCATCCCTAAACACTTATTGTCTGTGGCTAAGTGTCCTAAGATCATCAAAGCAAAACACGGTGATTCAGGTGGTGTACGCGGCGCTGCGTTCTTAAACATCAAGTAATGACTTAAACCTTACTCGATATAAAGTAAGAAGAAATTTAAAGCCCCGTTTAGACTTTCAAGGTTAAACGGGGCTTTTACTTATATACCTAAGTAATTTCGGTATGCTCGGGTATAGATCATGAACAAAAGTAGCATGCATAAAAAACTCACGACGAATCGTGAGTTTTCTGTTTGCAGCTAAGCTTATTTGTTCTTTTTGCCTACGCCCAGGTTTTCTTTTTGAGCTAGGGTGATTTTGCTAAAGCCTAATTTTCTGAAGTAGTTGTCGCGGTAGTTTCGCACCGCTTTAGTGTCAGACACTGCTTCGATTTGTTGCTCCATCTTTAGGAACTCAGTGATATCGATACCTTCGGCTTCTGCAACTGCTTCTTGAATGTTGCGGTGCTGCTGGTATGAGAACGTCAGTTCTTTGTCTTGGTCTTTGTAAGTGTAAAGAATGGTGCGAGCCATAGCTGTCTCTCTGAAAAGGTTTCTGTATTAAACAAAAAGGCCAGACTCGCTGACCTTTGAATTTCTAGTTTGAGCTAGATTCTGCCTTGAAGTGGGATAATTGTCACGCTTTCTCCCGCTTTTACTGTATCAATAGCTGGGGAGATTTCGATCAAACAGTTCGCCTCACTCATTGAACGCAGAATACCAGAACCTTGCTTGCCTGTTGTACGAACGGTTAAACGGCCAGTTTCATCCAGCTCATAGACGCCACGGCTAAACTCGGTACGACCTTGGCGAGAGCGAAGATTCTCAGTCGCGATGGCATTCACTTTCAGAGGCTTCCAGCCTTGTTCGCCTTGCATCTTACGCAGTGCAGGCTCAACAAAGTTGATGAATGAAACCATCACGGCAACGGGGTTGCCCGGCAGACCAAAGAACGGCTTGTTGTTGATTTGACCAAACGCTAATGGACGTCCCGGACGCATGTTGATTCGCCAAAAATCGATTTGACCAAGTTTATCCAAGGCAAGTTTGATGTAATCCGCATCACCAACGGATACGCCACCAGAAGTCATAACCACGTCCGCTTGCGCCGATGCGTTTTCCAACGCTTCAATCATTAACTGTTCGTTGTCTTCCAGAATACCGAAATCCAAGATCTCGCAGCCGAGCTTTTCAAGCATGCCCATGATGGTAAAACGGTTGGAATCGTAGATAGAATTCGCTTTTTGCTCTGTTCCCGGCGCTTGTACTTCGTCACCGGTGGAGAACACGGCAACTTTCACTTTGCGGAACACATTCGCTTCACCAAAACCAAGCGAAGCGATCATGCCCATTTCTGGAGAGGCTAGGCGAGTGCCTGCGGTAAAGACGTCACTGCCGATAGCGAGATCTTCACCTGCTTGACGAACGTTTTGGCCTGCTTTGATATTCGCACCGTTAAAGGTGACCTTGTCACCTTCTTGAGAGGCTTGCTCACGCATGACCACTGTGTCGCCGTTACGTGGTGTTGGTGCGCCAGTCATGATCTTCACCGCTTGACCAACGTCCAGAGGTTGATCGTAAGCATGGCCCGCCATCACTTCAGCAACCACTTGGTAGCTATCACGGTCAACATCATCACTGCGGATGGCATAACCGTCCATCGCGGAGTTGGTGTATTGCGGCACATTTACTGGTGAAACGATATGTTCCGCAAGAACGCGGCCATAGGCGTTTTCAATCTTGCATGCTTCTATTTCCGAAACCGTGTTCACCAAAGAAAGGATTTTCTCTTGGCCTTGAACCACAGAAAGGAACGCCGGAGAAAGTGTGTCGCAACATGCGGCTTCTTTCTCTTTGTTTTTTGGTGCTTTCGCTTCTTGAACATACTGAATAACGAACTGAGCAATCGCTTCAAGATCATTGATGTTCATTTGTGGCAGTTCAGAGTCCAACTCGCCGCCGTCTGAAGCGATAGCGATGATGTTTTCATCGTTTGGATAAAGCCAAGGCTTGCCGACTTCTTCACGGTGCAATTCGATTTTAGGAAACGCGATGTTTTTGCAGCCTTCGACCAAAACCACATCAAGCATGTCTTCATCAAAACGTGTTAATAGGAATTCAAACTCCGCTTCGGCTTCTGGCGTTTCTGTCATTAACGCAAAACGGTTGCGAGAAGCAATCAGCATTTGAGATGCGCCAGCTTTGCGTAAACGGTAGCTGTCTTTACCCGGCTTATCGACATCGAAGTTGTGGTGCGCATGTTTTAGCATGCCAATGCGTAAACCTGCTTCGGTCAGCTTTGGCAATAGGGCTTCAAGTAGCGTGGTTTTGCCTGTGCCTGAATAAGCTGCAAAACCAAGAATAGGAATGTTTAGCGTGTGTTTCATGATTCTAATTGTCCAAATTGCGTCAGTTCTTCCGGAGTGTTCAAGTTGACGAAACAGTTTGGTGAGTCGCTAAAGTCAACGTAACTGGTGTTGCACTCTTTGTAGAGCAGAATGATTTTGCGGTCGCCACGTTCTAAAAACGCGGTGAGTTTTGGCAGTACGCGCTTGTGGTAGAGCGTAAAAACAGGTTGCTGATGGTCACCATCATGCGCGACCAAAATATCGCTGTCTTCTTTGACGGACTGGCAGAAACGCTCGACAAGGTCGGTGTTAATTTGTGGACTATCGCAAGGTACAAATCCGACCCAGTCGGTTTCAGCATGCATCAAACCCGCGTGAATACCGCCCATAGGCCCAGGGAAATCTTTGAATTGATCACTAAATACGAAACCAAATTTGCTGTACGCATCTTGGTTTCGGTTGGCATTAATTAAAATGCGTGGAGTTTGTGGAGATAAACGTTCAATAACGTGTTCGATGAGTGGCTTCTGATTTAATTCAATCAGACCTTTATCTTTTCCACCCATACGGCTGGCTTGGCCACCAGCCAAAATGACCCAACTAGTTTGTGTTGGTTGAAGCATATGCATTCTCTTGGGATGTTTCTTTTGGTATGACATACAACAGAGGAGACTCTATCAAAGTCTTGTCTTTAATCCACCACTGTTTTTTACATAAGTCGGTCAGTGCGTTGGCCTGATGACTTGTCACCACGATACTGGAACCACGATCCAAAAGATCTTTCGCCATCACCACCAATCGTTCAATGGATTCTTGGTCTAAAGACGCACTTGGCTCATCCATCAATAAAATCGACGGCTTTAAGATCCAAGCCCTTGCCATGGCAACGCGCTGTTTTTCACCGCCGGACAACACGGAAATATGTTCGTCCGCTAAGGTTTCTAAACCTACCATGCGCAGCGCGTGAATAACTTGAGCTCGCTTATCTTTTTGCGTGTCTTGTTGATATTTCACTCCATAGACTACGTTTTCATATACAGTGCCGTCAAAAAGGTAAGGGGATTGATGGAGATAAATCACATCGACACGACCATTGCGACGCGTCAGTCTTTTCAGCCACGTATCTTTTGGCGCAACAACATCGCCAGTAGAGGGTTTGAGCAAGCCAGCAAGGATTTTGAGTAGGGTAGTTTTGCCCACACCATTGTCACCCTTGAGATAAATGGCATCATTTGGGCCGATGGCTAACTCAGGGATGTGGAAAAGCACACGCTCTTTAAAGCGCATGGATAACTGTTCGGCGGTGATTTTTATAGTCATAATTCGCCTCGACATGGGGTTAATGGTGAGTCGTTTGTTTGCTTCATGTTCTATGTTCTGAGGTAGCCTTTGCCTCTCATACTTGATAAGAAGAAGTTTAGAGCCAACGCTAAAGATAGTAATACAATTCCTAATGCAACTCCTTGCGCAAAAGCACCTTTACTGCTTTCCATTGCGATAGCCGTGGGAATATTTCGCGTCACGCCCATAATGTTCCCACCAACCATCATTGAGCAGCCCACCTCGGTCACGATACGTGAAAACCCTGCAATGATAGCCGCAAGTAGAGGAAAGCGGGTTTCCCAAATCATCGTAGCTGCCAAGCGCGGAATGGAGACGCCCAGCGTGATGGCAGTTTCCACTGCACGACGGTCGCTAGATTGTAATGCACCATGCATCATCGATACCAAAACAGGGAAGCAGATCACCATTTGGCCGAAGATCATTGCCTTCTGAGTGAACAGCATTTGCCAGTCTCCCCAAGGGCCAGCACGCGACAGCAACATGTACAGCAACAGGCCAATCACCACGGTAGGGACCGCTTGCAGCGTATTTACGATCGACAACAAAAACCATTTACCGCGAAAGTCGGTATACGCCAGTACAAAGGACATCAAAATAGCCGGCAATACCACTAGGGATATTGCCGTGATAGAAACACTAAAGGAGACCGCAACGATCTCCCATAGGTCTGCATCAAAATTCACCAGTAAGCGAAGCGCTTCCAGTGTTGTATCAGCAAGATTCATATTGCGTTATTTGCTCTCAGCATTCGCAACAAACAGTTGTTTACCGTTTAGGCGGAAACCATTGATAAGTTCCTGTCCGCGAGGGTTTACCAACCAATCACTGAATGCCTTCGCACCTTGATAGTTGATCGTTGGGTAACGCTCAGGGTTAACAAGAATAACTTGGTACGGGTTAAACAGTTTTTCATCGCCTTGGAACAGAATTTCTAGATCCAATTTGTTTTGGTAAGCCAGCCATGTGCCGCGGTCCGTCATGGTGTAGCCTTGCATTTCAGACGCCATGTTTAGAGTTGGGCCCATACCTTGACCTACGCTACGGTAGCCACCAAAGTTCGGTTCGATTTTAGTTTGAGCCCAGAAGCCCATTTCTTTTTTGTGTGTACCAGAATCATCGCCGCGAGAGATGAACGTTGCGTTTTTGTTTGCGATCTCTTTGAATACATCTAACACGCCTTCGTCATTTTTGATTGTTGCTGGGTCAGCTTTCGGGCCTACAATCACAAAGTCGTTGTACATTAGCTTGCGAGGTAAAACGCCGTAGCCTTTCTCAACAAATGCGCCTTCAGCTTTTGGTGCATGTGTCATCACCAAATCTACGTCACCGTTTTCGCCCATTTTTAAGGCTTTACCAGTACCTGCAGCAATAACATCGACTTTGTAGCCCGTGTCTTTTTCAAATTGTGGAAGCAGGTAATCAAGTAAACCTGAATGGTAAGTACTGGTTGTGGTTGCAAGGCGAACGTGTTCTCCGTCTTGAGCAGAAAACGCAGAGTAACTTACAAGCGTGATTGACGTTGCAGCCAGAGTTAGCGCAATTTTTTTCATTTTTATGTGTTCCTTTCCAATGATTCTTTGGAATCTCTCCAGGTTTTAGGGAGAAGCCTTTTTGGACGAGAGCGATTAGCGTAATACGCAAGTTGTCTCAGGGTGTTGGAATAAGCAAACATCAACATCCTGAGATCACTTAAATGCGCTCCGTATCCACCTTATAGCAAACAAGATGCCAACCTTTTACAAGCTTAAAGTGCTTGGTTTATGCACTAAATCATGGGGTTATTTGCATAAAAGTTTGCGTTGGTACAAAATGTCGCACTTTTTGTAGGGTATCTCTGTTTAAACTTGGTACACTCTGTCCCATCGAAATCCATCTGGGGTAAATATGTCTACTCAATCCCATCTTAGTACAAACCAACAATATAGCGCCTTTTCCGTACTGGTCGTCGATGATGAATTAGGCATGCAAGCCATCTTGAAAAAGGCATTGGGTAAGCTTTTTTCACATGTCGATACAGCTGGTAGCATCGAAGAAGCAGAACAACTGCGTAATTCTCGACATTATGATCTGATCTTACTGGATATTAATCTGCCAGGGCGTTCTGGAATTGAGTGGGAAGAAGCGTTTGAAGATGATGACAAACGTGCCGATGTGATTTTTATGACGGGTTATGCGGATTTAGAAATTGCCATTCGAGCGCTACAGCTCGGTGCTTCCGACTTTATCCTCAAACCATTCAACCTTGAGCAGATGTTAAAAGCGGTCAGTCGCTGTATGGATCGCCGTTTGAACGAACGCATGCAGTACGCCATGACACGCGATTACCAACGTCACAATACCTCAGAGATCATCGGCGGCTCAGAAAAAACGCGCCTGCTTAAGCAACTTATTAACCAATTTGCACCATCACGCGCTTCTGTTTTGGTGGAAGGTGAGTCGGGTACGGGTAAAGAGCTAGTTGCACGAGGTATCCACCAGGCGAGTGGGCGAACGGGCCCGTTTGTGCCAATCAACTGCGGCGCGATTGCACCTGAGCTTTTAGAGAGTGAGTTGTTTGGTCATACATCGGGCGCGTTTACCGGTGCAAAAAAATCGCGTGAAGGTTTGTTCCGTGTTGCTAACGGTGGCACCTTATTTCTTGACGAAATCGGGGAGATGCCACTTGCAATGCAGGCATCATTATTACGTGTGTTAGAGCAGCGTACGATTCGCCCTGTCGGTTCAGAAAGAGAGATCAGTATTGATGTCCGTATCGTAGCGGCAACCAACCGAAACCTGCAAGAAGAGGTCAATCAAGGTAATTTCCGCAGTGACCTCTATTACCGTTTAAACGTTCTGAAAATTGAAGTGTGTCCGCTGCGAGAGCGCAAAACCGACTTATTTGAGTTGGTGCCATTTTTCAGCAACATGCTGACGCGCGAGCTCGGTATGCCTGCGCCCAAATGGGCGCACGAGGACATGGAAGCCATGAGTGAGTACGATTGGCCGGGAAACATTCGTGAGCTGAAAAACTTGATTGAGCGTTGTATCTTGCTTGGCAAACCACCTGCACACTATTGGCGAGAGCTGAATGGCGGGCATTCACTGCCTAATGTATCGATTACTGTTTCTCACTCAGCTGAGTTACCAACCTTTAAAGAAGGCAAAGAATTTACTGGCGAGGGCTATCCAAACAGCTGGACGTTAAAAGAAGTCGAGAAAGCACATATTAAACAAGTCGTTAACTTGCACGAAGGCAACAAATCAGCCGCTGCTCGCGACTTGGGCGTAGCTCGCAAGACCTTAGAACGTAAATACAAAGAATGGGATTCTGAGGATGAGGAATATGCCGACTAACGGCCCACAGCACAAAGGATTGTCAAAATGGACGCACCGTTTTAAAACCATGGTGCGTTATCGTTTGTTATTCTTAACCTCTGCGCCGATTTTCCTCACGTTGTTAGCTCTGATCGGCATTACCATTTATTGGTCTATTCATTACACGTGGCAAAATGCGCTGCTTGATGTCTCGGAACGTCTTGGTGTTGCAAATAACAGTGTAACGTTGTTACAGCAAAAGCAAGCCAATTACGTGCGGGCGTTTGCCGATTCGTACGATTTCCGTATTCGCATTAATAAAGGAACGCCACAAGGTGACCTGCAAAAGTGGGTCACAGAGCAGAAGAAAAGATATGCTTTAGATTTTCTCTCTTTCCAACGCGTTAATTCCATGGAAAACAAATTCCGCTTTATGGATCTCACCAAGCGCGAATCGTTTTTTGATGTACTCAATAAAGAAGAACTCGAACGCCTCGATCCTGAACTCGCCAAACGAGCAGAAGTGCCTATTCTTGCTGATGGTGACAGGGAGGCGCGTGGGTTAGTCAGTCGAACCGTGATTCCGGTATACAGCCAAGCGAACGATTTGATCGGCTTTCTGGATGGTGGTTTGCTCCTTAACAATAGTACAGTGCTGGTGGATCAAATCCGCGATCTCATATACTTAAGTGATAATGACCGCCTTCGCCCTGTGGGTACGTTGACGGTATTTCTCGATGATTTGCGTGTGAGCACCAACGTTCCTTTAGACAGCGATCATAAGCTAGGGCGCGCCATAGGAACTCGCGTGAGTGCAGAAGTGTATAACCAAGTACTTTCGAAGGGTGAACAGTGGGTTGATCGCGCTTATGTGTATGACGCTTGGTATATTACGGCGTATCAACCGATCAAAGACCAATACGACAACGTCATTGGTATGCTTTATACCGGTTACCTAATGTGGCCATTCGTTAAAGCCTACATGACCAACATTGCCGAAATCAGCTTGATTACGGTTATGTTATTGCTGGTTTCTGGCGTGATGGTATATCGCGGTTCTTATGATCTGTTTCGACCGATCGAACGCATTCATAAAGTGGTGAAGCAGGTCCAACAAGGTAAAGAAAAACGGATTGGCCCGTTAGGATTAGATGCCGATCATGAACTTGCGCAGTTAGCCAGACAGTTTGATGATATGTTAGACGCGCTAGAAGAGCGCAAAATTGAACTGAAAAACTCCGCAGCTCAACTTGAATGCAAAGTTCAAGAGCGTACGGCAAGCCTGAGAGAAAAAACCCAAGATCTTGAACTGCATATTCAATTGCTCAACCAAACTCGCGACAAACTCGTTGTTCATGAAAAACTGGCAGCATTGGGAGAACTCACCGCGGGGATTGCTCACGAAATTAATAACCCAACCGCCGTGATTCTTGGCAACGTAGAATTGATCCATTTTGAATTGGGTGACGATGCAAGTCGAGTACAAGAGGAGATTGATGCGATTCACGCGCAAATTGATCGTATCCGCAATATCACGCGCAGTTTATTGCAATACAGTCGCCAAGGTGGTGTTCAAGATGAAATCACTTGGCAACATGTCAATCCTATCATTGATGAAAGCATCACCTTGGTTAAAACGGGCACCAAGAAACGCGACGTCGAGTTTGTGACTGATCTACAAGCGCATACGTCAGTTGAGATAAACCGCCATCATTTGCTACAAATCTTAGTTAACCTGCAAATGAACGCCATTCACGCAATGAGCGGTAAAGGAACATTAACAGTAGTCAGTGAAGACTGGATTGAAGAGGGCGAAGTGAAAGGAGCCGCGATTCATGTTATCGATGAGGGCTGCGGTATTAAACCAGAAAACTTGAGTCGAATCTTCTCGCCATTTTACACAACGAAACGAGAAGGCACAGGGTTAGGGCTATCGGTCTCCCAAAGTATTCTCAGCCAAACGGGTGGTGAGTTAAAAGCAGAGTCTGAATGGGGAAAAGGCAGTAAATTCAGTATTTATTTACCTAAAAAAGCCGAACTGATCCTAGAGGTGACGAACATCGCTTAGTCACTTTTTTGAAGTATTAATGGAAAAAGAGCCACTGACGATAGTGGCTCTTTTTTGTATTTAATGACGCATTTATGTTTACGCTTTTGCTTCTTAGAAACCTTACAATGATTTCACTTGGAGTGAATTAATAAAAACAACACTTGCAGTATGTAGCATGAACAAGTACCGTTGCCCGGTTTTTCTAAATACACCCCAATTGCTAAGGTAAAGGTTTTGATCTCCACAGCGAATATTACTCAACAATTCGGCGCTAAGCCGCTATTCGAAAACATTTCAGTTAAGTTCGGCGAAGGCAATCGCTACGGCTTAATTGGAGCTAACGGTTGTGGTAAATCAACCTTTATGAAGATCCTCAGCGGCGAGCTTGAGCAAACCAGCGGTAACGTAAGCTACGATCCAAACGAGCGCGTTGCAAAACTGAACCAGGACCAGTTCGCTTACGAAGAATTTACGGTAATCGATACCGTTATCATGGGTCATAAAGAGCTATGGGAAGTGAAGAAAGAGCGTGACCGCATCTACTCACTTGCTGAAATGAGCGAAGAAGACGGCATGAAAGTGGCTGACTTAGAAGTTCAGTTTGCTGAAATGGACGGCTACATGGCAGAAGCCAAAGCGGGCGAGCTTCTTCTTGCTGTAGGTATCCCAATGGAGCAACACTTCGGTCTAATGAGTGAAGTTGCACCGGGTTGGAAACTTCGTGTGCTTCTAGCTCAGGTTCTATTCGCAGACCCAGATGTGATGCTTCTTGACGAACCAACCAACAACTTGGATATGGACACTATCCGTTGGTTGGAAGACACGCTAAACGCACGTAACTGCACAATGATCATCATCTCGCACGACCGTCACTTCCTAAACTCAGTATGTACGCACATGGCTGATTTGGATTACGGTGAGCTACGTGTTTACCCAGGTAACTACGATGAGTACATGACTGCGGCTTCTCAAGCTCGCGAACGTCTACTAAACGACAACGCGAAGAAGAAAGCACAAATCGCTGAGCTACAAACGTTCGTTGCTCGTTTCTCTGCAAACGCATCAAAAGCAAAACAAGCGACATCTCGTGCTAAGCAAATCGACAAGATCAAACTGGATGAAGTTAAAGCGTCTAGCCGTCAAAACCCATTCATTCGTTTCGAACAGTCGAAAGAGCTGTTCCGTAACGCTCTGATTGTTGAAAACCTAAGCCAAGGATTCGAAGAGGACTTGTTCTCAGACTTCAATGCAATTTTTGAAGTGGGTGAGCGCGTTGCGATCATCGGTGAGAACGGTGTGGGTAAAACAACACTTCTAAACACGCTTGCTAGTGTGCTTGAACCGCGTGCGGGTGAGTACAAATGGTCTGAAAATGCAAACATCGGTTACTACGCGCAAGACCACGCGCATGACTTTGCAGAAGACATGAACCTAACGGATTGGATGGGTCAATGGCGTCAAGAAGGTGATGACGAGCAAGTCGTTCGTGGTTTCCTTGGTCGTATGCTGTTTGGTCAAGACGACATTAAAAAGTCAGTAAAAGTACTGTCTGGTGGTGAGCAAGGTCGTATGCTGCTTGGTAAGCTAATGATGCACAAGCCAAACATGCTGCTAATGGACGAACCTACCAACCACATGGATATGGAATCAATTGAATCTTTGAACACGGCGCTTGAGCAATACAAAGGCACGTTGTTCTTCGTCTCTCACGACCGTGTATTCGTAGACTCGCTAGCAACGCGTATTATCGAAATCCGCGATGGTAAAATCACAGACTTTAAAGGCACGTACTCTGAGTTCCTAAAATCTCGTGGTGTTGACGCGTAATTACTCGCAAAGCGTTTAAAAAGCAAAAGCCTCGCTATTTAGCGAGGCTTTTTTGATATTTGGCCTTAATCCTTAAACTGACCTGTTATATACGCATAGAGCCCGACCACGCCAAAGGTAATAATCATAGAAAGCATGATACCGCTGGGCGTAAGCAGAAAATTCCACAATTGGTCATTATTCATAGTCCACATCCTCTGTGAATCCGCATTATTGGTTTTAGTTTACACTGAAAAGGTGTTATTGGTTGCCTTTTACATCAAATTCAACCTTGTCGGCTCCTGTAAACACTTGGAAGCGCAAACCTTTCGCACGCGCAATGGTCGTAATACCAAATTGCTTCGCTAGATCTAACCCCATTTGAGTAACGCCAGAGCGAGAAAGCAGAACAGGAATGCCCATTTGAGCCACTTTAATCACCATCTCTGATGTAAGGCGACCAGTTGTGTAGAAAATTTTATCTTCACCTGTTTCTTCTTTGAGCCACATCTCACCTGCAAGTGTATCCACTGCGTTGTGACGGCCGACATCTTCCACAAATGACAACACTTCATTACCTTTGCAAACCGCACAGCCGTGTACTGCGCCCGCTTTTTTGTAGGTGTCGTTGTAATGAGTTAACGCTTCCAGCGCAGAATAAATTTCTGACTGCTTAAGAGAAACTTGAGGCACTTGATAATTTTCAAGCTGCTTCATCACGTTGCCATACATAGTGCCTTGGCCACAACCTGAGGTGACGGTTTTCTTTTTCAGGGCGCCTTCTAAGTGTTCAGTGTTTTCTTTAGTAATCACCGCTGCGGAATGCGTTTCCCAGTCAATAATAACGGATTCAATCGCGGCTGGATCGGACAGGAAGCTTTGGTTTTTTAAATAACCCAGTACTAGTGCTTCTGGACGCGAACCTAGCGTCATGAGCGTGACCACTTCTTTCCAGTTCAGCATGACCGTAAGAGGACGCTCGCAAGCGATTTGCTTCGTGAGCTTTTCGCCGTACTCGTCGTACACATCGACTTCAATGGTTTGCAGGGGATTTTCACTGGTTTTAATAATATTTGGTTTCAGCACAGTCGTGTCCTAGTGATTAAGAGCGTTAGGTTGCTACGCATTTTAGCTTGTTAAGTGGCTAGCAAATCTCATTCCAAAATAGCGGTTCCCACAGAAATTGCGAGGTTTTATGTCAACAATGCATTAAAACTGCGAGTTCGCAGTAATGACACATCAATACATTTGAGTTTCGTCTAGTTTGGTACTTATAGCCTGAGGGAGTATATAGACTAAGTTATATCAGCTTGGCGCGTTTATTGCTTCGAAGACAATAAAAATGGTCGAAAACGGGGCAAAATCTCCTGTGTGTTTTCAGACCAAAAATAGAAAGACTGGGTGAGTTATGTCGGATAAGAAAGATTTCGAAAAAAATTACGAAAAGACTGAGGATACATGGCCAATCGGCGTAGAGCTTGTTGAGCATGAGATCAGTACAGGGATTTGGGTGACAACCCAATGGCAGTTGACAGGATTTGCGCTGAATCCGACGGAAGAGACTCCAGATGTTTGTCCGTTGCAATTACATAAAGATGAACGTACAGACTACCGCTTTAACTTAAGCTCTCAGCAACCTAAACTCTTTTTAGTGATGGATAACGTCGAGTCTGGTGAAAAACCAGCGATACAGTTACTGACGGCTTCACAATCTGTTGCGGCGCAATATATGGATGGTGATAACCTTGTACTATCTAACGATATGCCGTTAGCCGTTCAGGCTTGGATGGAAGCCTTTATTGGTCGTCACGGTGAGTTGTTAGAAGTAAGACGCAAGAAACGCAAAGGAGCAGGCAGAGCAAATGGCAACTAGTTTTTTAAGCCGTTGGTCGAAACGTAAACTAGAAGAATCTTCCCAACATGCTGAAGAGATCACGCCGATAGCAGAGACGGCGCAATCCGAAGATAGTGTCACAGCGCTTTCAAACGCTGACGAAAGCTCAGATGCTTTGAACGTCAATGAGGATAGTCAGGCTCCAGACATTACCGCGAGTGTAGAGACTGAAAAAACCGAAGAAATGTCTGTGGCGCAACTGCTGGTTTCTGAAGCCTCAGAAAGCGTCAAGAAAGCTGCGCTGCGCAAAATGTTCTTGTCCGAAGAATTTAACGTGCGTGACGGCCTAGACGATTACGATGATGATTACAGTAACTTAAAGTCACTTTCTCAAGACGTCGCTGAGACGCTGCGTGATTGGGTTAAAGACAAAGTGGAAGACGAACCAGACGCTGAAACTGCGCAAGGGTCTGAGCTTAACGTTAACGATATCGCATCTGGGGTAGTTGAAGACGCAGAGTCAAACACCGACAAAAGTGGCCAAATTACTCAATATGAAAATGAACTGTATATAAATACAGTTCCTGGCGAAAGTGATACTTTTGCTGAAGAATCACAGCCTAACGAGGTGAGACAAAATATACCACACAAAGAATAGGTACATTTTGACTAAACACTCAATGAGCCGGCTGAGACAAAATGTCTCAACCGGTTTTTTTATCCCTACTATTTGTCAGTAAAATTGATAACCTATTGATTTTTAGTTGATATTTTATTGGCATGACACTTGCTATCTGTTGCTCAATACCAATCTGGTTGAAGTTAGTACGGACGCACTGCGTAGTATTCATCGCCTATAGATGGCGGAATAAGAATGCTCATTGATAAGTTAATCAGCAGAATCTCCGGCGCTAACTACACTAAGAGATGGAAAAGACTATCCATGTTCATAAATGGAATTGAGCAATGCTGAAACAATTATTAGAACAAGCAACTTCCAATAACGGTAAAGCGAGGCTGTACGCTTTCGAAAATACCGTAGAGTTGACCAATCTTATTCCACCAACCGTAAGCTATGAAAGCGGTGGTAATACTTTGATTGTGGGCCCAACAGCAATCATCGAAAGTGCGGCAGCGCAATTGTCGCAAATGAACAGCCTAACGCTGCTTTCTACCGATGGCGAAAAGGGCACAAATCCCGAGCTTTATTACGCCAATTCGGTTCAGGTTTCAGGGTTCTTAGGTACGTTTGAAGTTCTGATTGAAAATCATGGTTCGACCAACAATCTTACCAAGGTCGCGATCAATAGCGATTGTTTCGATATCGTACTCGATCTTTGCCTTAACAGCTGCATGTCGGAAGAAGTCCCAGTACCGGGCTACTACCCAGTAGGTCGTGGCTATCCGAAACTGGCTGAAGCGTTGGAAGAGATTCCAACCTTAATGGGGACGTTCGATAAACCGAAATTCTTCCGTTTAGATACCGATTTATGTGCACACAGCTCTCGTGGCGTAAAAGGTTGCGAACGGTGTGTGGATGCTTGTCCGGCAGGGGCACTATCGAGTGAAGGCAGCGACAAAACGGGCCATCGCATCGAGATCAACCCATACCTATGTCAAGGCGTGGGTACTTGTGCTACAGCGTGTCCGACAGAAGCGATTCATTACGCACTGCCAAACCCTGAAGATACGCAAAAGTTTATTGAACGTACGCTCGCCAACTATGAGCAAGCGGGTGGTTTAGATCCTATCGTATTGATTTGCAGTTCTCGCCACGAGAGCTACAACGTGATGGCACTAAAAGCACTGCCAGATAATGTGATTCCAATTGTGGTGGAAGAACTGCCTTCGGTTGGTATTGATACTTGGTTCGCCGCGCTTGTGAATGGTGCTACTCAGGTGCTGTTTGCGGCTTCACGTTTTATGCCTCAAACCATTATTCGTGTGCTTAATAGCGAAGTAGGTATTGCTCAAGAGCTGCTCGGTCAGCTTGGTATCGCCAAAGAAACCATCGACATTCTGTATCTAGAGTCACTACGTGAAGGTGCTCCGACACTTTGTACCGAGTCTTTTGATTTGGCATTAGGAGACTTGCAAGGCAACAAACGTCAGCGTCTATTTACGGCGTTGGATGCGTTGTCCGCATCACGTATTCCAGTTGAGAACATTGTTGAACTTCCAGCGAACGCACCTTACGGCACAGTCTCTTGTGAAAGTAAAGGTTGTACGTTGTGTATGAGCTGTGTGGCGGTGTGTCCAACACGTGCATTGCATACGGACGGTCGATCTCCGTCGCTTAAATTCGTCGAGCAAGACTGCATTCAATGTGGGCTGTGCGAGAAAGCGTGTCCAGAGAAAGTGCTGACGCTTACTCCTCGTATGAACTGGGTGAAAGAAGAACGCCAGAAAGCGGTTGTGATTCATGAAGAAAAGGCAGCCGAGTGCATTCGTTGTCACAAGCCCTTTGCTCCGCAATCGATGATCGACATGCTACAAAACAAGTTACGCGGTCACTCTCATTTCTCTGATGAAGCGGCGATCAATCGTATCGCGATGTGTGAAGACTGCCGTGTGATCGACATGTTTGAGTCGATGGCAGAAGACCCAATGAAACAATTAAAATACTAGGAGCTCGCAGTGGACACACAACAAGAACAAACACTGAGAACAGACATTTATCTCGTTCTATCTGCACTTTTTCGTAGTGCGCCTAGTGATGAAATGCTGGCGTTCCTGAAATCGCTAGAAATTGAACCGTCTGAGAGCGCGATGCAAAAAGCTTGGCTCGCACTGCAACAAGCCGCGAACGAAGCGCAGCGAGAAGCGTTAGAAGAAGAATATCAAGATCTGTTTATTGGCATTGGACGTGGTGAAGTTGTGCCATTCGGATCTTGGCATCGCACTGGCTCGATGATGGAAAAACCGTTAGCGGAAATTCGTCGCGATTTGGATCTTTTAGGCATCGAACGAGAAGAGAACGTGAAAGAGCCTGAAGACCATATTTCTGCACTGTGCGAAGTGATGGCAATGCTGACAGGTGAAGAGGAAGAACTTCAACAAGCGGTGTTTAACAAACACATTGCTCCTTGGTTCCAATCTTTTACGCGCCAACTAGAGAGCGCCGAAAGCGTGAACTTCTACAAGCCAGCTGCACAGCTTTGCGATGCATTTTTAACGTTAGAGCAAGTCCGCTTTAGCGTGAACACCAAAAGCAGTAAGAACAAATTAAAAATTGATGTGAAAAACGTCACTGATTACGAGTAATCGAGCAGTACTTGGTCATATCGATAGAGAGGCATGAGTCTCCAAAGATCTACCGTAAGGTAAGGAAGCAATGATGAAAGATAATAAAGAAATAAACACAAGCCGTAGGGATCTCCTAAAAGGCTTCACAACCGCTGCCGTTGCCGGTGCTGTTGTTGCGGGAACCACGAAAGTGGCCGTTGCTTCAGAAACGGTTGAGCCTTCTGAAAACGACGTGAAGAAGAAAGGGTATCGTGAAACTCAACACATTCGCGATTACTACGACACACTTTAGGAGATAACGGATGAAACTTGTCAAACGCTCCGACAGTGTGAGCAAAGAAACGAACCAGCTTGGCGTATCTCGTCGTGCATTCATGAAAAACACTTCGCTTGCCGCTGGTGGCGCAGTGGTTGGTGCTAGTCTATTCGCACCGGGAATGATGAAAAAAGCGCAAGCAAAATCAGTCGATCCAGAAGCGAAAACAGAAGTAAAACGTACTATCTGTTCTCACTGTTCAGTGGGTTGTGGTATTTACGCAGAAGTTCAAAATGGTGTTTGGACGGGTCAAGAGCCTGCATTCGACCACCCATTTAACGCCGGTGGTCACTGTGCAAAAGGTGCAGCACTGCGTGAACATGGCCACGGTGAGCGCCGTCTTAAATACCCAATGAAGCTTGAAAACGGTAAGTGGAAAAAGCTTTCTTGGGATCAAGCGATCGAAGAAATCGGTAACAAGGTGATGGACATCCGTAAAGAGTCCGGCCCTGATTCGGTTTACTTCTTGGGAAGCGCAAAGCACAGCAACGAACAAGCGTATTTGTTCCGAAAAATGGCATCACTTTGGGGTACGAACAACGTTGACCACCAAGCGCGTATTTGTCACTCAACAACCGTGGCGGGTGTAGCGAATACTTGGGGTTACGGTGCGATGACCAACTCTTTCAATGACATGCACAACTGTAAGTCGATGCTATTCATTGGTTCAAACCCAGCTGAAGCACACCCAGTAGCGATGCAGCACATTCTGATCGCAAAAGAGAAGAACAACTGTAAGATCGTCGTAGCGGATCCTCGTCGTACACGTACGGCAGCAAAATCGGATCACTATGTCTCACTTCGTCCTGGTTCTGACGTAGCATTCATTTGGGGTGTGTTGTGGCACATCTTCGAAAACCAATGGGAAGATAAAGAGTTCATCCGTCAACGTGTATTCGGTATGGATGAGATCCGTGCTGAAGTGGCGAAATGGACGCCAGCAGAAGTTGAGCGCGTAACAGGCGTAAGCGAAGAAGACGTTTACCAAACAGCAAAACTGCTTTCTGAAAATCGCCCGGGCTGTATTGTTTGGTGTATGGGTGGTACTCAGCATACTACTGGTAACAACAACACACGTGCTTACTGTGTGCTTGAGCTAGCGCTTGGAAACATTGGTAAATCAGGCGGCGGTGCAAACATCTTCCGTGGTCACGATAACGTACAAGGCGCAACCGACCTTGGCGTGCTCTCTGACACGCTACCGGGCTACTACGGCCTTTCTGAAGGCGCTTGGCGTCATTGGTCAAAAGTGTGGGAAATCGATTACGAATGGATCAAAGGTCGTTTCGATGACAACGCTTATAGCGGTCAGAAACCAATGCACAGTGCAGGTATTCCTGTATCTCGTTGGGTTGATGGTGTACTGGAAAACAAAGACAACATTCGTCAACGCGAAAACATCCGTGCAATGTTCTACTGGGGACACGCAGTGAACTCTCAAACACGTGGTGTTGAGATGAAAAAAGCGATGCAGAAGTTGGACATGATGGTGATTGTGGACCCATACCCAACGGTTGCTGCGGTAATGAACGACCGTACCGACGGCGTTTACCTGCTTCCTGCAACAACACAGTTTGAAACACACGGCAGCGTTACCGCATCTAACCGCTCTCTACAATGGCGTGATCAGGTGATTGAACCTTTGTTTGAATCAAAACCAGACCACGAAATCATGTACCTGCTTTCGAAGAAACTGGGCTATTCCGATCTTCTGTTCAAAAACATCCGTGTTGAAAACAACCAGCCGGTGATTGAAGACCTAACGCGTGAATTCAACAAAGGCATGTGGACGATTGGTTACACAGGCCAAAGCCCAGAGCGTTTGAAAGCGCACCAACAAAACTGGCATACGTTCCACAAAACCACATTGGAAGCGGAAGGTGGCCCTGTCAACGGTGAAACCTATGGTCTACCTTGGCCATGCTGGGGCACACCAGAAATGAAACACCCAGGTACACACATTCTGTACGATACGTCTAAGACGGTTGCAGAAGGTGGCGGTAACTTCCGTACGCGCTTTGGTGTGGAATTTGAAGGCAAGAGCCTTCTTGCAGAAGACAGTTATTCGAAAGGCTGTGAAATCAAAGACGGTTACCCAGAGTTCACTGACAAGTTGTTGAAACAACTTGGTTGGTGGGACGACTTAACTGCTGAAGAGAAAGTGGCAGCAGAGGGTAAAAACTGGAAGACTGACCTTTCTGGCGGTATTCAGCGTGTCGCGATCAAGCACGGTTGTATTCCATTTGGTAACGCGAAAGCGCGTGCGATTGTTTGGACGTTCCCAGACCGTGTGCCACTGCATCGTGAACCACTTTACACACCACGTCGTGACCTTGTAACGGATTACCCAACTTGGGAAGACAAAGATGCAATCTTCCGTGTTCCTACGTTGTATAAATCCATTCAAGAGCAAGACAAATCGGGCGAGTACCCAATCGTTCTGACTTCTGGCCGTCTGGTTGAATACGAAGGTGGTGGTGAAGAGACGCGTTCAAACCCTTGGCTTGCCGAGCTTCAACAAGAAATGTTTGTTGAAGTGAACCCGAAAGACGCGAACGATCTTGGCTTTAGAGATGGTGATGATGTTTGGGTTGAAGGTGCAGAGAAAGGACGAATCAAGGTGAAAGCGATGGTAACACGTCGTGTGAAACCTGGTTTGGCGTTCATTCCGTTCCACTTTGGCGGTAAGTTCGAAGGTGAAGACCTACGCCCTAAATACCCAGAAGGTACACAACCTTACGTTGTTGGCGAATCGGCTAACACGGCAACCACTTACGGTTACGACCCGGTTACCTTGATGCAGGAAACCAAAGTAACCCTATGTAACATTCGTAAAGCGTAAGGAGTCTGACAATGGCACGAATGAAATTTCTATGTGACACCAAACGCTGTATCGAGTGTAACGGCTGTGTTACTGCATGTAAGAACGAAAACGACGATGCGCTTGAATGGGGCATTCAACGTCGCCGCGTGGTAACACTAAACGACGGTGAAGCTGGTGAAAACTCTATCTCTGTTGCTTGTATGCACTGTACCGATGCACCTTGTATGGCAGTTTGTCCAGCAGACTGTTTCGAACATACCGAAGACGGCATCGTTCTTCACAATAAAGATCTGTGTATCGGTTGTGGTTACTGTTTGTTTGCTTGTCCGTTTGGCGCACCTCAATTTCCTAAACAAGAAGCGTTTGGTGAACGTGGCAAAATGGATAAATGTACTTTCTGCGCGGGCGGCCCAGAAACAGAGCCTGGCTCTGAGGAAGAACGTCAAAAATACGGTGCGAACCGTATCGCAGAAGGCAAGTTACCGATGTGTGCATCGCTTTGTTCAACTAAAGCGCTGCTTGCGGGTGACGCAGAGAAAGTATCTGACATTTTCCGTCAACGTGTGGTAGAACGCGGCGCGAAAAACGCAGGTTGGACAGACGGAAACGATCTTTCTTACGATGCGACGAAAAGCTAAGTAAGGAGAGGTACATGTTAAACACGCTTAAACGTGCATCTTTAGCAATGCTGTCAATGATGACAGCATTGCTGCTGACTTTCGCAATGCCTGCTTCAGCAGAGGAACAATCTTCTAAAGTTATTCAACAGGAGATCACGCAACTCGCCGGGGCAGACTATTGGCGCGAAGTCAGAGAGGGGCAAGAAGGCTACACCACGTCTCAATCGCCAGAACATGGCGTATTGATCAGTAAACCTGGTGAGACTTGGTACATTCTAAAAGAGAAATGGATGTCTCCAGCGGGTGCTGTCGCGATTTTCGGCAGTATTGCAATGGTAATCATGGCTTACGTATTCGTTGGTCCTTTGATGCTTAGCAAGCCGCGTACTGGTAAAAAAATGAAGCGTTGGTCTCGTTTAGACCGCGCGCTTCACTGGAGTATGGCGTTTACATTCTTAACGCTGGCATTCAGTGGTTTGATGCTGGTTTACGGTAAGCACTTCTTAAAACCGTACGTTCCTACTGAGTTCTGGGGCTTTATCGTCATGTTGGCGAAGCAGTACCACAATTACATGGGACCATTGTTCTTCATTTTACTGATGCTCGTGCTCTTTAAATGGTGGCGCAAGTCGATTCCAAACATGACAGATGTTCGTTGGTTTATGAAAATGGGCGGCATGGTTGGTAAACACAAAGGCACACATCCGTCAGCTGGTTTCTCAAACGGTGGTGAGAAGGCAATCTATTGGTTGTTAATCTTCTTTGGTGCTATCGCGGCAGTGAGTGGCTTAGTTCTGGACTTTCCTATCTTTGGCCAAACTCGCCGTGACATGGAGCTTTCTAACTTAGTTCATGCGATTTCGGCGCTGATTCTAATCTGTGGCTTTATCTTCCACATCTATATTGGTCTATTCGGTATGGAAGGTGCGCTAGAAGGCATGGTGACAGGTGAAGTTGATGAAACATGGGCGAAAGAGCATCACGATCTTTGGTATGAGGAAGTGAAGTCCAAAGAAGCGATGGGTGAAACAGATACGGCACAAACGGAAGTAAAAGGAGCGAAAGCGAATGAACAAACCTCATAACGGGATTTGGGTTGCGTACATCCTGAGCTGTCTGACCCCGTTTACGTTTCTGATCTCAGGCGTTATCGCAATTATCTATGCGGGTTACCGATTAGATAAGGGAGAAGACAGCGACGTAGTGATTTCTCATTACTACGGTTTAATTCGCACCTTCTTTCTCTACCTGACGTTTTTTGTTGTGTTGATCGTCACCGTCGCGACTTCTAACGGTGTACTCGTTGGCGTGAGTGATTATTGGTTGCATAGTACTTTGCTTGAAACCATCGCTTACTTTATTCCTTGGGTAGGGATGGTGTTTGCTGCATTAGCCATCTTGGTGTGGTTTATGCGAATGTTTCAAGGGATGCAGCAACTGCTCAATAACCAACCACACAGACCATCGACAGGTCCAAACCTTTAATCAGTATTCTTTAAGCAAAACCGCCGTAATAGGCGGTTTTTTTGTTGCTGTTTTGTCTCAAATATGAAGCGTTGAGTCGCAGTGGTGATACTTGATGCAACTTATTGAGTGAATTTACGTAACTGGGCAGAAAATCATAGTTAAGTAAGAAACATGTAAAAAAATCGCGTCACGATGAGACATTAGTCTCACTCACGCTATTGTTCATTTACTCAGGATTCATCGTCCCGTTAAAGTACGCTGCGCTCAGAAATTCAAAGAGTTGCATACGTGAAAATTGCCATCAATACATTCAGTCTACGCATACAGAGGAATCTCTATCGGAGGATGTTTGATTAAGGCATCTTGCTCTCACAAATAAAAAGAGCGAAACGAGCATTAAATGATGCGGCAAGGTAAGAAAAGGACAAACACGTTACGGCTATGATCCCTCAATTCGTCATTCCTATCACGAATCGCTTTGGCGAAAGTTATCACTTCTCTGGTCAGTTACTTACTAGCGGCGAACCTAAAACATTCGTGACCAAACAAGAGGCAATAGAGTTTCTTGAGAGCTTTGGTGAGCTTGACCTTCGCTATGTCGAGGATTTGTTCTATGCGATTGGTCAATTCAAGCCAAACATACCTGACGGTGAGCTTACTTCCCAACACTATAATTCAACGTTTGCCAATGCTTTGGTGAACGGTGACTTGCATGTCGCTCGAATTGTACCTACCGGCGAAAACTACGCACTCTCGTCGGCGGTTACGCCTCCACCGACTCAAAATACCGTCAATGCAAAACCATCGAAGGGAAAGGGGAAGTCGAATAAAAAGAGTGGCAGAAGTGCCGCATCCGCCAAGCCTCAGCAACAAAGCAGCGAAAAACATGAGAAAGCCGGTGATCCTGTATCACTTGTGACGGGTGAAGAAATTCTCGAACTCTATGATATCGAGCTACAACAAGGTACTACTTGGCAGCGTACTTACCGCTCTTCGCAGTCGGATGTAAATCATGGAATGGGCTTTGGTTGGCGACATGCATTTCAGTTTGAATTACGCGAAAAGACGAACGAGAAAGACAATGTTATCGCTTGGGAGTTTGTTGACGATAAGGCCGATATCACAGAATTTGAGCCAGTAGATATTGGAGCAACAAGTTATCAAATATACGCTGGTGCGAGCTGTTATTTCCTGAGCTCAACAACTCGGATTGTAACGCTCGCTAATGGGCATCAATATCGGTTTGAGCAAAAAGATGATCGCTGGCTTGTTAAACAAGTTAGAAATGGCACGTTTTCAACGTTTCAATTGCAGTATTCTCGAAACCATCGATTGATCGAGATCGCATATAACAAGCGTCCGGTTCTTGAATGTCAATATGATAAGCAAGGACGCCTTGTAGAACTGCTTAATGCAAAGTCCCAAAAAGTTCTGACAACTTATACCTATGATGAGCACGATGATTTGGTCAGTGCAACTAATCATTTAGGCTTAAAGGAACAGTATCAATACCGCGGCCATTTAATTGTTAAACGTGTACGACCAACTGGCTTTACTCATTATTTTGAATGGGATGGCGAAGGTGCAAAAGCGAAATGCATCAGAAACGTTGGGGACGCAGGAATTTATGACTATCGCTTCCATTATCAAGGAAATCACTCTTCTTATTCTGACTCGTTAGATCATCAATGGTCTTTCTTGCATGACGAGCAGGGTAACTTACTCGAGAAAATAAGCCCCACAGGTAGAACTTGGCGATGGCAATATGATGAATTAGGGCGAAAAGCGCAAGCTATCTATCCTGATCAGTCAACGGTCAATTATCAATATAATCAGCATGGTCAATTAGTTTCTAAGTTTCATTCCTCTGGCAAAGAAATTCAATATGGTTATGACGGCTTAGGTAAGTTAGTTAAAACGGTTTCACCTGACGGGGATATCGAGAAGGCTTACTACAATAGCCTCGGTCAAAGAGTTTGGGATACCGATCAGTTCGGCTGTGTCACGGAATATGATTACGATAAACACGGTCAAGTCGTCAAAAAAGAGTCTGAAGATGGTAAGAAAAGTCAGTGGTGGTGGGATGAACAACAAAGACTTATCGCGAATGAAATAGACGGTACATTACTTCGTTATAGCTACAATGAAGAAGATTTAGTGAATGGCGTTGCTTATCCCGATGGGTGTATTGCTCAACTCGCTTATGATCAATTTGGCAGGCGTACATCAGTTCGTTATTTTAACGACGAAGACAAAGTCGGTTATAGCGAAGAATATTCTTACGATGAGCACAGCCGTGTTGCTCAGATTCGAACGCCAGCAGGCATTACCTCGTATCAATGGGGAGCACTCGCGCAACAAGAAGCAGTCATCTTTCCCGATGGCAGCCATATTTCTTACGAATACGATCAACAACGTAACCTGACTAAATTAGTTCGGAGTGACGGCTTAGAATTCGAATTCCTGTATGACGATGAAGGCCAGCTGTCAGGAACTGTCGGGTTTGATAATCTACAAAGCCAATTTGATTATGATCATATGGGGCGAATCCATCGTAAGCAAGTCGCAGATAGGACGGTGCTGTATCGCTATGACGCTGCGGGTTATCTCAAGCACGTCAAAGCAGGAAATGGTAGCAGTATTGTAGAGAACCACTTCAATTATACGCTTGGTGGGCGACTTACTTTCGCATCCAATCGCCATCACACATTGCAATACCAATACTCTTCATTCGGGCATTTAACAAAGCGCATTCAAGGCCAGTTTGAGATAGCGCAGGAGTTTAACAGAGTTGGCCAACGCGTATCTCAGGTACTGCCAGATAATACGGAGCTGAACTTCTCTTATGATCGATATGGGCGTTTTTCAGCGATTCGGTTTGGAAACCTAGATTTACCTCAAATCAAATTTCATTACGATGAAATGGGACGAGTTTCCCAAATTGAAACGGCACATTTTAATGAGCGCATCATTTATGATGGTGTTGGTCGTTTGGTCGAACAACATTGGCCGGATAGAGAGAAAAAGTACGTTTACAATGCGCAAAACCGTATTTCATCAATCATTAATAATATGGCAGGAGCAACGCACTATCAGTACGATACCTTAGGGCAACTGAAACGAGTCAATGCTTCCGGAGAAGTGACTAAGTTTGAATACGATAGTTTTGGCAATCCTACTTTGCCATCTTCAGAGGTATTCGCTGATCGTATTGAAGTACACGATGATGTCCGGTTCAAATATGACGCGCAAGGAAACCAGACAAAACGTGAAGGGCAAGGACACGTTCAGACTCGCGTATTTGATGCGTTAAATCAGCTCATTGAAGTTCACACCGACGATGGTATCAGTCAATATGAATATGATGCATTAGGGCGCAGAACGAAGAAAATTACACAACAAGGCGTTACAGAGTTCCTGTGGGAAGGTGAACGTTTAATTGGTGAACGTTCTTCAGGTGCTTTCCGTTGGTACCTATATCAACCAGAAACCTACACGCCAGTGGCACTGCTAGAAAATGACGTTATTTATTGGTACCAGTGCGATCAAGTTGGTAAACCAGAGCGACTGATCGATTGCGAAGGGAATGTTGTATGGAGTGCCAGCTACGATGCTCACGGCTTTGCTCATGTACATATTGAAAAAGTAGTAAATCCATTGCGTTTTCAAGGACAGTATTTCGATCAAGAAACCAACTTACATTACAACCTCGCTCGGTATTACGACCCTAAGCTAGGACGTTTTATCCAACAAGATCCGATATCTATTGCTGGTGGTATTAATCATTACCAATATGCAGTCAACCCTATCCAATGGATTGACCCAACAGGTTTCCTATGTGAAGAAGGGCTAAAACGCTTGGGTCAAATGTTGGCAGAGTATCAGGCGCAAAGCGATGTTCCCCAAGAGGTTTGCGATCAGATTTTAGAAGCAGCAAAAGAGTCATCCGTCGGAGAAGATGGCGTTCGCTCGCAAGTCAAAATCCGCAAACCCAAAGGTAAAAATCATATTCGATATGAATACGATTTAGACCATATTGATTGCGAGAGAAACGAGATTACTTTTTACCGTCATATCAATCACTCAGATGGCACCAGACACGAAGTGCAGTATGTTGTTGGGATTGAGGAGTTTGTAAATGCGCATGTTTTTGACTCAGAGAAAGTTGGTGGAGAGGAAGGTTGTACGATCTTCACTGAAGATCTTGTGCTGAATAAAGCAGAGTATAAAGAAAACTCTGAACTCAATACGAGTGATTATGAGCTAACAGAAAGAAACAAAGCAAAAATTGACGAATGCTTGAAACAGCGTCAAGAGGCAATGGACGCTCGAACTGGCGAAGAGGGATATAACGCTCAAATTGGCAATATTAACCAACAGTCCGCAAAAATTGGTGAGTTAGCCGCGGATGACTTTGTCCGGAGTAAACGTCCTAATGCTAAGCTGCTTCATCCCAAAGATATTGGAACCTCAATTTCGAAGCCGGGCGATTTTGATATGGTTTACGAGGTGGAAGAGCCGCCACCAGGTGAAATTATAATTGTTGAGGCCAAAGGGGGTAGCAGCCCGCTGGGCAGCCGTAAGATTGGAAACGAGGCGTATCAGCAAGGGACAAGTAAATATACGGCGGAAATAGTTAAGCTAATGTCGAAAAATTTAGAAGGAACAACAGAAAAAGTAGCTGCCGACGAAATTCAATACGCCGCTTTATCCGGTAGACCTATTCGATATATACATACGCAAGCAAGCATCCCTGAAAGTGGAAAGGCCTCGGACTTAAAGCTAGAAGTGGCAGAGTTTAAAATTAATTCCAAAGGATTAAAGTAAAAATGCAAAGTAATGAATCGAGCAAGGTTGTAGAACGCAAAGCAAATCCTGAACTTGACACACAAGCAATTGTGAGTAAAAAAAAATTTATAAATAGAGTCCTAGATAACAGAAAAGAAGGTCTTAAAGTCAGGCGGGAAAACCTAGTCAGTCTTGGTGATTTTGCCATCGACCAGGTTCGCTGGTATACATGGTTTCAAACCTCACATGAAGACGAACAAATTTGTACATTACGCCTTTATGAAACTTCATTAATGGGGGCTTGTTATCATCGGCTGGCTATGTTTCCTAATGAGCCATTAACTGTTCAGATACTAGATTATCCAGAAGTAACATGGGATGGTGAAGGTATCTTAGAAATGGGCTTCATTTGTCCTTCAATGTGGCTGGATGCTTATTTTATATCGGCAATTGTGCGTGACAGGCCAAGTATGGATGTATTGGCGAACTTTCCCATTTCTCTGATGAAACAAAGTGCCACTAGGGCGGGTAAGTTGTCTTATATGCTAGTAGATGTCATCCAGTCGTTCCATAACCGCACATCGGACTACCCTGATAAACTGGTGGCCGCGATGGACGCGGCAGTTGCTCAGGGTGATAATTGGGCGTTAGAAATCGCCATGGGTATTTTGGAAACTTTTGCTGCCCTGACAACTGACATCGGTTATGACTTTGAAGAAGTACTTATTAAGAACCTTCAGTTCCAAGAGAAATACCAAATGAGGCTCGATAAGTCAGAGGACTTGATTTCTATAGAAACTTTCATCTCTTTCCCTCTGCTTGGCATGGCTTGCATGTGGTATGACAAAGGTAACCGTATATCTGTTGAAACTGGTTGGCTCCCTCCCTATCTTGTCGAAGGACGTTGGTTAGAAGAAGTAAAAGCAGGGAAGATCACTCGATAAACTCCTTTAGTTAGCAATTCCGTATATAAGCCACCTCTCATGGGGTGGCTTTTACGTTTATCGTATAAAGTTTGCTGTTTGTTGAGCTATATGGTGCGCATTATGTTGGTGCACTAAAACCACATTGGTGCATTTATTAGCATGTTAAACACCATTTCAAGAATACCTAATTTTATTAAAGTTCATACAAAACAATAAATTAAAGCGTAAGTGTTAGAAATATAAATTATGGAATGAGAATTGCTCTGTTAGACGCTCTATAAATCAAGTTCACCAAATTGGTGATGAGCCTAACTTTGATGCACAGGATAAGTGCGCTACAGATCAATGGAGACAATTATAATGAGTGTAACTGCCAATCAGGTACACGGCGCTGTACAAACTCTCACGCAAAGTTCCGACACACTTTTCTTACTACTTGGCGCAATCATGGTTTTTTTGATGCATGCTGGTTTCGCTTTTCTTGAAGTAGGAACCGTGCGCCAAAAGAACCAAGTTAATGCTTTAGTTAAGATATTGGTTGATTTCGGTATATCCGCCATCGCGTATTTTTTTATTGGATACTGGGTCGCTTATGGCGGCACCTTCTTTGCTGATGCTGAGACATTATCTCAAGGCAATGGTTACGAGTTAGTGAAGTTCTTTTTCTTGCTGACCTTCGCTGCAGCGATTCCCGCTATTGTTTCAGGTGGTATCGCAGAACGAGCTCGTTTTTATCCGATTCTAATCGCAACATTTTTCACTGTCGGCATCGTATACCCGTTATTTGAGGGAATGATCTGGAACGGAAACTTTGGTGTTCAAGCTTGGTTTGAAAATACCTTTGGTTATGGCTTCCACGATTTTGCAGGTTCAGTCGTTGTACATGGTGTTGGCGGCTGGATAGCGCTTGTTGCCGTCGTGTTTTTGGGCATGAGAAAAGGCAGAGTTCGAGCAGGAAAGCACACCAACTTTGCACCTTCGAATATTCCTTTTTTGGCCTTGGGAGCTTGGATCTTATGTGTGGGGTGGTTTGGCTTCAACGTCATGTCAGCTCAAACTGTGTCAGGCATAAGTGGCTTGGTGGCTATGAACTCATTGATGGCAATGGTCGGAGGCATTGTTGCGTCATTGTTGGCTAGTAAGAATGACCCTGGCTTTATTCATAACGGCCCACTGGCTGGCTTAGTTGCTGTATGTGCGGGCTCAGACTTAATGCATCCTATCGGTGCTTTAGTGACAGGTGCGATTGCTGGCGTGCTATTTGTTTATCTTTTTACCCACCTACAAAACAAAACCAAGATTGATGATGTGCTGGGTGTCTGGCCTTTACACGGTGTATGTGGCGCTTGGGGTGGTATTGCTGCGGGGATCTTTGGCCAAAGCTCGTTGGGTGGGCTAGGGGGCGTGAGCATTATCGTTCAGTTTCTAGGAACGCTTTTGGGCATTTCCATCGCTGTGCTTGGGGCACTTGCAGTCTACGGCGCGATTAATACCAGTATGGGACTAAGGCTTTCAGAAGAAGACGAATTCAATGGCGCTGACCTAGCCATTCATAAAATATCTTCGACCAACGAGGATTGAGGCCAATATGGGAGCGGCATAAAGCCGCTCTTTTAGCAATTGCCTTTCTTGGCTTGGCCTGGAGGACAGAAATTACCATTACCTCGATGGTCATCATCATTGGAGCTGACTCTTACCTTTACATCATCGACTTCGCCTTCAACATTGGTAAGTTGACAGCCTGCCAAAGTCATAAGCAATATAAACGCTAGAGATACTTGTCTCATTGCTGTTCCTCTTAAATTGTAATTCTAATAGTGACCATTACGACTATGGTCTAATCCATATTACTACTGTTGCTATTCTTTCAGTGTTAAGCTAATGAAAAAACAGCAAGGATGAGTTATGAATTTCCCTTATAGAAATATTGTAGTACTTACTGGTGCAGGTATCTCGGCCGAATCTGGTATTCAAACATTTCGTGCGCAAGATGGCCTATGGGAGAATCACCGTATCGAAGATGTAGCAACGCCTGAAGGGTTTGCTCGCGATCCGGACCTTGTTCAAGATTTTTACAACCAACGCCGCAAGAAACTTCAAGATAATGCGATAAAGCCTAATGCAGCGCATGAAGCATTGGGTCGTTTAGAGGCTGAGTTAGAAGGTAAAGTGACGGTCATCACTCAAAATATAGACAACCTTCACGAAAGAGGAGGCAGTCAGAATGTGATTCACATGCATGGTGAGTTGCTCAAGGCCCGCTGTAGTGAATCTAACCAAGTAGTAGAGCACAATGAGGACATTAAGACCGGCGAGCTTTGTCATTGTTGTCAGATCCCTTCACAAATGCGACCACATATTGTTTGGTTTGGTGAAATGCCACTGCGAATGGGTGATATCTACGCGTCATTAGAAGAAGCAGATTTGTTTATTTCGATTGGGACTTCTGGCGTTGTGTATCCCGCAGCAGGTTTTGTTCATGATGCAAAAATGCACGGCGCACATACCATTGAAATTAACCTAGAACCTAGTGCGGTAGAAAGTGAATTTGAGGAAAAACGCTACGGAAAAGCAAGCGTTGAGGTTCCAAAATTAGTTGACGAGATACTGGCTCTAGAAGGAAAAGAAAGAGCGTAATAACTTCAACAGGAAGAGTTTTTGTCTTGTCATTAAGAGCAAAAAAGCGGCTCATGAGCCGCTTTTTCATATCTTTAAAACTAACGAATTAGTTGTTCACTTTTAGCTTTTGGAAGTACTCATCGTACATTACGCTCGCTTCGCCAACTTCATCTTGCCAAGTACCGCTGTCCATCACTTCTTGTGGTGGGAAGATGCTTGGATCATTAGCAAATTCTTTCGGTAGCAGATCGTGTGCCGTTTTAACTGGAGTAGGGTAACCAATCTCTAGTGCGATTTTAGCTGCATTCTCAGGACGTAGTAGGAAATCGATCATCTTATGAGCGGCGTCAACGTTCTTTGCGCCAGTTGGAATTGCTAGGCTGTCCATCCAGAAGATAGTGCCTTTTTCTGGCCAGATGATGTCGATGTTCGCGCCTTCTTGACGAGCCATGTATGCAGAACCGTTCCAAAGCATGCCTAGTGAAACTTCACCCGCAAGGTAAGGGTTTGCAGGAAAGTCTGAGTTAAATACTAATACGTTTGGCATTAGCTTTTTCAGTTCTTCGTAAGCGGCTTTGATTTCTTCTGGGTTAGTCGTGTTTGGTGAGTAACCAAGCTTAGTCAATGCAATGTGGAATACTTCGCGAGAATCATCCATCAGCATTAGTTGACCTTCCCACTTGCTATCCCAGAAATCATCCCATTTAGAAACCGATGACTTGTCTAGCATGTCAGCATTGATACCAATACCGGTCGCCCCCCAAATGTATGGGATAGAGTAGTTGTTGTTCGGATCGAACGGTTTGTTTAGGAAGTTAGTATCAAGATCGGCAAAATGAGATAATTTCTCTTTGTCGATCTGTTGTAGCATGCCTTCTTTACGCATTTTAGAGACGAAATAGGTAGACGGTACTACCAAGTCGTAACCAGAACCTTGAGTTTTTAGTTTTGCATACATACTCTCGTTAGATTCGTATGTAGAGTAAATAACTTTGATTCCAGTTTCTTTTGTAAAGTCTTCAAGAACTTCGTTTGGAATGTATTCCGACCAGTTGTAGAAATACAGTTCTTGATCAGCAGCCATTGCAGGGGTAGCGATGAGCGTCGCTGCACATAGAGCGCTTGCGTAGAATTTACTTTTCATTTGTTTTCCGTTTTGTTTCGCGATTGGACAAGTCAATACTAGTTGGAGTTATCAATTTGAGCCAAATCGCAGTAAGCACAAATATGTTCATTTAGCTTGAATATCGTTGTCTCCTTGTTATGAGACGATAAATCTATGATACCAAGACAAATAAACCTAGCAACGCGCGATTATATCAGCCTAAGACAAAAATAGGCAGCGTATTGCTGCCTATTTTCCTATGGTTGATGACTTGTTACACAAGCTAGATTATTGTCCCGCTTTCAGCTTGAGGAAATAATCTTCGTACTTAACGGTTAGATCACCAACCGCATCTTGCCATTCAACGCGGTCAAGGTCTTCTTGAGAAGGGAACAGTGGGGCAACGTCTTTAAACTTAGCATTCGATTCTTCCACCGCCGTTAGGTAGCCAGTATCACGAGAGATTTGCTCTGCGATTTCTGGGCGCAGTAGGAAGTCAATCATCTTGTGAGCGGCTTCTACGTTCTTCGCACCGGAAGAGATAGCGAAGTTATCAACCCAGCCGATACCGCCTTCTTTAGGAAAAACGAGTTTAAGGTTCAGGCCTTCACTTTGTGCCGCTGCGGCGCTACCGTTCCAAAGCATACCAACGCCCACTTCACCAGACATGTAAGGTGCGCCAGGGTTGTCAGAGTTGAAAACTAAAACGTTAGGCATCAACTTTTGTAGCTCAGCGTACGCTTCATCGATTTGCTTAAGGTCTTTTGAGTTACCTGAGTAGCCAAGTTTACGCAGAGCGATATGGAACACTTCACGAGTGTCGTCCATCAACATTACTTGACCTTCAAGCTCAGGCTTCCATAGGTCAGCCCAGCTTTGGAAGTCGTTTGGATCGTACATATCTGCGTTAACCGCTAGGCCTGTAATCGCAACAACGTGTGGGATAGAGTAGTCGTTACTTGGATCGTAAGGCTTGTCTAGGTAGTTTTTATCTAGGTTGCCGAAGTTTTTCAGCTTAGTCTTATCGATCTTTTGTAGCATGCCTTCGTCACGCATCTTCGCCACGAAGTACGTTGAAGGTACTACTAGGTCATAACCTTGGTTATGGGTTTTTAGCTTTGCATACAAAGTTTCGTTCGACTCGTAAGTCGAGTAGATCACTTTGATGCCAGTTTCTTTAGTAAATTGCTCTAGGATATTACTGTTGATGTAAGGACCCCAGTTCATAAATACTAGTTCTTTATCATCCGCTGTCGCTGTACCAGAGAACAGAGAAAGCGCACATGCACTACCAGCTAATAGAGTAGCCCATTTTTTCATTGACGTTAGCTCCAAACCAAACGTTGTCCAATTTTGGACGATAGATAGAAAAACAGAATGGCATGTAACCATTCTGTTTCGTGATGTTAACAGGTGCGGATTCTACTTCACTTTTTCTCTTGCTAGCAACTGAGAAATTACTACCAAGACCAAAGAAACAATCAACATCACCGTTGCTAGGGCGTTCACTTCCGGTGAAATGCCCACCTTAACCATGGAGTAAATCTTCAATGGTAAGATTTCGTATGTTGGACCCGTTACAAACGAGCTGATGATCACATCGTCCAAAGACAGGGTAAAGCTCAGTAGCCAACCTGCAGCAACCGCTGGTTTAGCAAGAGGAAGGATGATCTGTTTCAAGATTACCCATTCGCTTGCACCAAGGTCTTTTGCAGCTTCCAACATTTTCACATCAAAGCCATTTAAGCGGCTGTACACTGTTACCACAACGAATGGTAGACAGAAGGTGATGTGAGCAATCAATAGAGTAAAGAAGCCAAGCTGCGCGCCTAATACTAGGAACAGAGCAAGCAATGAAATCGCCATAACAATATCTGGAGACATCATCACGACAAACAGCATGCCGTTTACCGCACCTTTACCTTTGAACGAGTAACGGAATAGGGCAACGGCCGTTAAGCTACCAATGATGGTTGCTGCTGTCGCTGAGAATACCGCTACGTTCAATGAATGCCATGCAGCTTGCATTAGGCTGTCGTTATTTACTAAGGTTTCGTACCATTTCGTGGTGAAACCACCCCATTTCATACCAAATTTGTTGGCATTAAATGAGTTAACAATTAAGACGATGATTGGCAGATACAAAAATGCATACACCAGCGCCATAAAGCTAAATCTAACTGTGCGTCCCATTAGTCTAGCTCCACTTTCTTATTCAATAGTTTGCCTGCTCTGTAGTAAGCGTAAAGCATCACAGCCATTGCGAAGGTGAGGGCGATACTGGTCGCAGCACCAAATGGCCAGTCACGAGCGTTCAATACTTGGCTCTTAATAACGTTACCAATCAGTAGGTTCTTCGCACCACCAAGAAGGTCAGAGATGTAGAACATACCTAGTGCTGGTAGCAGAACCAACAAACAACCACCGATAATGCCAGGCATTGTAAGAGGTAGAATCACTTTCGTAATGGTTTGGAACTTGTTCGCACCAAGATCTTTCGCCGCCTCGATATAAGTGTTGTCCAACTTCTCGATTGCCGAGTAAAGCGGCAGAATCATAAATGGAAGCAGGATGTACACAAGACCAATCATTACTGCTGTTTCGGTGTACATAATACGTAATGGCTTATCGATGATTTCCATCGCCATTAATGATTTGTTCAAAATACCTTGTGTACCCAGAACAATCTTCAGGCCGTAAGTACGGATAAGAGAGTTTGTCCAAAAAGGTACGATAACTAAGAACAACATGAATGGGCGCCATTTCTCTGGCATTTTCGCTATGATGTAAGCAAATGGGTAACCAATTACTAAACACAACAACGTCGCCACAATCGCCATGTAGAACGAGTGCATCAGCACTTTCGCATACAAGGGGTCGAGTAGACGTAAGTAGTTGTCGAAAGTAAATGTCATTTCGATTAAGTTTGCTTCATCACGCGTTAAGAAACTCGTACCGATAATCATCACATTTGGTACCAACACGAAAAGTGTTAACCAACCGACGATTAAGGTAATGATCGCGTTTTGAAGATTAATCTTCTTGCTTATCATTGAGGACTACCTCCCAACTCTCAACCCAAGTGATAGCGACTTTCTGGCCAAGTGAGTGGTCCACATCAGGATCATCTTCGTTAAAGAATTCGCTAACCATTACACGCATGCCTGAATCCAATTGGATAACGGAATCAAGCGTCATACCTTTATAGGTACGCTCTGTTACGTGACCTACGATGCCTTTTTCTTCAGACTCTTTGATCTCTTCGATACGTAAGTCTTCTGGGCGAAGTAGTACTTGCAGTTTTTCACCTGCTTGCGCTTCCTGATCGTAGTAAACAACAGACTCGACACCTTCGATTTCTGCACGGATACGTTTCTCGTCGATACGCTCTAGCATGGTTGCGTTGAATACGTTGATCTCACCGATAAAGCGAGCAACAAATAGGTTCTTCGGCTCTTCGTAAATCTCACGTGGAGAACCATCCTGCTCGATAACACCGTCGCGCATAACAATAATGCGGTCAGACATCGATAGGGCCTCTTCCTGATCGTGCGTAACGAAGATAAAGGTAATACCAAGTTGACGCTGAAGCTGTTTAAGCTCGATTTGCATTTGCTTACGCAGTTTGTAATCAAGTGCAGATAGAGATTCATCTAGCAGCAGTACTTTTGGTTTGTTAACAACCGCACGCGCAATGGCGATACGTTGTTGCTGACCGCCAGAAAGCTGATGAGGCTTACGCTGAGCCATTTTTTCTAGGCGCACCATGCGTAGCGCTTCCATTACTCGTGGTTCAATGTCCGCAGTAGGCGTTTTCTGCATACGAAGACCAAAAGCGACATTCTCATATACGGTCATGTGTGGAAACAATGCGTAACTTTGAAATACCGTGTTGACGTGCCTTTGCTCTGCAGGAACCTGTGTTACATCCTGGTCATCCAAAATAATTTGACCGTTATCTGCCGTTTCAAAACCTGCAATCATGCGTAAAACTGTTGTCTTACCACAACCAGAAGGCCCGAGAATCGTCAGAAATTCACCATGATTAACATCCAGATTTAAATTACCGATGATTTCCTTACCATCGAAACTTTTACTAATACCAGATAAACGAATAACTGGCTTTCCTGCTTGCGGTTTTGCGTTCAACGTCTGTATTTCCCCCACGTTCAAGCCGGGATTATCCCAGCTGATGTGACACTAACCATTCACTTTTGAGGCGCGCATCATAATCACCAAAAGTGTGAAATTAAAGCATTTTCTTATCTTGAAACAGAAATAATTTTGCAGGAAAAAGCCATCATTCCTTACCATACTGTTTTTATGAGATTAATTGGCATCTAGACACAGTTTGATAGCACTAAACTTTGTTCAACAATTGTTTCAATTTCATGACCTTGAAAGTGGTTAATTATCAACCATACAGTTGAGATTGCAAGGATTGTAGGTGAGTTGTGATGTTAGATGTGGAAAGATTTCTTTATAATGACGATTACATTAATTGACTGGAATTCCAGTCAAAATTTTACAAGTTAGTCTTGGATAAACTATGAACGACGATTTTGAGAAAGATTTCAATCTTGGGGGGAGTGTAGAGCGAGCTTTGTCTGGCAACTACGAGCTTAAAGCTGGCGCGGTTTTTAACGAAGCTTGGCGAGCAACCATCCAGCACTTTTTATCATTTTCTCCTGCCATTATTGTATTGCTTTTTGTCCAGTTAGGTATTTTCTATATTGCATTAAAACTGCAGTTGGGCGATTTGAGCGTTATTCTTGATGCATTTGAGAACCCAGAGTCGTTCACAAACGATATTGTGTCTTCTATTTATGTCGCGAATTTCAGTTATGAGGTGATTAGCGCACCAATTTATGCGGGGATCAGCTTGATGGCTATGAGCCATGTCGCCGGCCTGAAGACTAAGTTGCGCCATGTTGGAAAGGGGTTGCAGTTCACCATTCCTGTTATTCTAGCAACGCTCATGAGCTTAATGCTACAAGGTGTGGTTGGTATGATTTTTCCTTTACTGTCGCTGTATCTTTCCTTGGCATTTAGTCACTCTATTTTGTTGATTTGTGAGAAAAGGGTGCCACCAATGCAAGCGTTGCTGTTATCACTTCGCGCAATCAACAAGAAGATTTTTGTGGTCGCGGGGCTTTACTTAGGCGTGATGTTAATGTTTATTATTGCAGCAATGTTCTACGGTATTGGCTTGATTTTTGTGCTGCCATTCTTCTTCCATTTGAAAGGCATACTCTACCGCGAAATGTTTGGAATTAAGCTTAAGATCGTTACAACACAGAAAAACGATAATGATCACGATGGTAACTCACAGGTGTTTGATGCCTAATTCTTTGAAATCAATAAGTTTACGAGTGGCGGCAACCTGTATAGCCGCCACTTTTATTTCTATAGGCCCATATTTACACTACGAGAAACAGTTTAAATATGTGGAAAATCCTGACGTACTCTCTGGCAAGATTAAGCATGTCGATTTATCACACTTGCCATACATCGGTGATATCCCAGACTTCAATTCAATAAAAGATACGAAAGAGAAAAAAGCTGCTTTTTTTGATTTTTTAAGGCCTAAAATTGCTCTTGAGAATCAACGAATTCGTCATGAGCGGGCCTTTCTTACCTCTTTAAAGGTGGGACAAATGACGCAAGAACAACAAGAGTATGCTCAGCGGTTATCATCTCTGTATTCGTTGCCCTTGAGTAACGATAAGATTGATCAAGCATGGCTAGACGAGATGCTTGTGCGAGTGAACGTCTTACCTGAAGCCTTGGTTCTAACTCAAGCGGCAAATGAATCTGCGTGGGGCACTTCTCGTTTTGCTACTCAAGCAAACAACTTGTTCGGCCAATGGTGTTATAAAAAGGGCTGTGGAATTGTTCCAGCGCAACGTGGCGCTAACAAAGTTCATGAAGTTGAAAAATTCGATTCTGTACAACAGTCTGTTCATGGCTACTTTATGAACGTTAATCGAAACCCAGCGTATGCAGACCTGCGTGAAATCAGAACATCTCTGGCTGAAAAGAACAAGGGCTTGTTAACGGTCGCAACCGCGTCAGAGTTAACGCATGGGTTGCTAGCCTATTCTGAACGTGGCATCGCCTATGTACACGATCTTCGCGCTATGATTCGTCATAACAACGCCTACTGGACGCAATAAAATAACGGATAAAATGAAAAAGTTAAGCCTAAGTCTGTTGGGAAGTGCGGCGCTAATTCTTGCATCGCCGATAACCCAAGCTCAAGAGTACATGTTCACGTACTCAAAGTTATATACTCAACTAAAAAACAACAATAAAGAAGGGCATGACGATGTGAAAGTTGGTGTCTTTTTTGTGGACGCAAAAACTAAACAAATTTGTATGATAGAAAAAGCTTGGATGGAAAAAGAAGAGCACTATGAAGAGTTTGTTATCCCTGCTTCACAAGAGTTGCCTTTACCTGTTGATAAAAACTTAAAGTCAGCGAATCCGTTGGTTTTTGTCGATACCCCAAAAGATACACGTTGCGATTACTCACTTGTTGTGATGACCAAAGAACCATTACAGGGTAACGTTTCTTACGACCAACTTAAGCCTCTTTTACCTCAAATGCAGACGATGCTGGAAGATTTAGGCGGTATGTTTGCGGGTTGGTTTACACCGGAGGTTCAAGGTGTGACGATGGAGTTTGCAAATCAACTGAATGATAAAGTGATTTTCTCAAACGGAACCGAAAAGCCAATTGTCAATGGCAAGATACAAGTCGCACTAAGTGAAATAGGGCAAGGTGGCACAATGACACTACCAGAACCGACGATGCGAGTGTTACCTTATCTACCTAACGCAAAGAAATGAACACTGAACGTTTAGAAAGGGCTGCAATCGCAGCTCTTTTTTAATTTTGACCGTAACTAAAGTATCTTTCACACTCTTTTCTTAAAGACTCAATAAGACAAACATTTAATCCTGCGTAAAAAGCTCGTATAATCCACGCCCCAAAGAAACCCATGTTAGGAAGTCCTAGTCGATTTATCGGCGATGTGAGAGCCCGCAATGAACCAAATAGATACAAGAAAAGAAACCCTAGAATTCAACAAGCTTCAGAAACGCCTAAGAAGACATGTTGGAAATGCCATTACTGATTACAACATGATCGAAGAAGGCGATGTTGTAATGGCATGTATTAGCGGTGGTAAAGATTCATTCGCGATGCTTGATATCCTGCTGAATCTTCAAAAAGCCGCACCGATCAAATTTGAAGTGGTTGCGGTAAACCTAGACCAAAAACAACCGGGCTTCCCTGAGCACATTCTGCCAGAGTATTTCGAAACACTGAATATCCCTTACTATATCGTCGATAAGGACACGTATTCCGTCGTAAAAGAGAAGGTACCAGAAGGCAAAACCACTTGTGGTCTGTGTTCACGCCTGCGACGTGGTACGCTGTATTCATTTGCAGAGAAGATTGGTGCAACTAAGCTTGCGCTAGGTCATCACATGGATGACATCGTCGAAACAATGTTCTTGAATATGTTCCACGGCTCTCGCCTTAAAGCGATGCCACCAAAGCTACGCTCTGATGATGGTCGTAACGTGGTCATTCGTCCATTGACTTACTGTCGTGAAAAAGATTTGATCAAATACGCTGAGCACAAGGATTTCCCAATAATTCCGTGTAACCTTTGTGGCTCTCAAGAGAACCTTCAGCGTCAATCTATAAAAGCAATGTTGATTGAATGGGATAAGAAGACGCCAGGGCGTGTGGAAGCAATTTTTAAATCAATTCAAAACGTAAGCCCAAGCCAACTAGCAGACCGCGAATTGTTCGACTTTGTTAACTTACCGCTAGATCGTGAAGGTAACCGCGAAGAGTATGAATTTAATGAGGCTGTCGTTTCTTCGACGAATATTGATGAATCAATGTTCATCGATGTTACGAACATCTAACTCGTAAAAAAGGAGGTCAATTAGACCTCCTTTTTTGTACCCAATGCTTTAACTGTTCCCAAACAAAAATCCCCCTGTATTGGGGGGATTTATTAGCGCTTATTTGAAAGCGCTCAATACATAACAATACTAAAGAGAGATTAGGTTGCTGTATTTGGATCTAGAGGACTAATGTAGCCTTTTGGTTTTAGAGCCAACACATCGCAATTTATTTTATCAATTACGTGCTCCGCTGTATTACCAATAAAGACAGCAGAAAGCCCTGTTCGCCCTGTGGTACCTAAAATAACCATTGCTGCGTTCAAGCGCTCTGCAGCTGCCGGAATGACATCTTCAGGTAAACCTTGCTCAACTATCGTTTGTTCTTCATCAAGACCATGTTTTTGGCGTAGTGCTTTCATAGCCGTTAAATGATGACCTCGCACCGCATCGGTATAAGTCGTTGGGTCAAATTCAGGAAGTTCAATCGTAATGTTCGCCGGTGTAACGGGGTAGGCGTTAACAAGATATGGCTTGGCCTCAAGCCGAGTGGTGATTTCTTTTAATCGCTCGACCATCGTATCGTTGAGATCAATATGAGTCGGGTTTTCTGAGCCCACATGTACTGAGGCAAGGATACTTGCTTGTTCCGGCCAAGCAGCATTCTTAATAAGAAGCACTGGAATAGGGCATTTTCGCAACAAGTGCCAATCTGTCGGTGTGAAAATGACAGACTCTAAAACATCATGCTTACGTGTGCCTTTGATGACTAGGTCATGATTGCCTGCATAGACTTCAGCAATAATCGCCTCATAAGGGCGGTTGTGCCAGACAACACAAACATCAAAGTCGAAGCCATCGTTTAGGTATGGTTGAGCAATTTTACGCATCCACTGCTCACGCTGATGAATGACACCTCGACGCATAGCATCTCTTTCATCCACTGACAGCATTGACGTCATGTCATACGAGAAATCGTAAATGGATAAAAAGAAAGTGATTCGGCTTCTAGATACACTTTTCTGAGCTAATTGAACAGCTCTTGCAAGTGCGGGCTGCTCATCATTATTGATGTCAGCGACAACAAGGATCTTACTGTATATACTCATAACTAAGCCCACTTCTATTGCAAAACCAGATACTGAATGTAAATTAAATCAGTATTTTGGAGTACTCACCGTACATTTTTACTGTAGCTTAGTTTGGAGAACTTTTTGAGGACTTTCGAAAGGAATTTATGAGAAATATGATGTAGCTCATTTTCGAGCTACATCAATAATTAGGGTGTATTATTCTTTAGTTACACCAGCAAGTTCCATCAATGCATCGTGGTCTAAGATAGTGATATATTTACCTTTTACGCTTAGGATCTCTGATTTCTGGAAACGACCTAACAAACGACTGATCGTTTCGACTGTAAGACCAAGGTAGTTGCCAATATCACCACGAGTCATAGTTAAACGAAACTCTCTAGGGCTGAAGCCACGCTGAGAAAAACGCGTTGATAGGTTGTAAAGGAAAGCAGCTAGTCGCTCTTCTGCATTCTTTTTAGAAAGAAGCAAAATCATTTCCTGATCACCTTTAATTTCGTTACTCATCAAACGCATGATTTGCTGGCGAAGCTTAGGCATCTTACCCGATAGATCGTCTAAAATTTCGTATGGGATTTCACATACCATCGACGTTTCGAGTGCTTGAGCAAAGCTAGGGTGGGAGTCACCAGTGATAGCATCGAAACCGACTAAGTCTCCAGCTAAGTGAAACGCTGTGATTTGCTCATCACCTTGCTCTGTGATCGTATAGCTCTTGATGGTACCAGAGCGGATAGCGTATAGCGATTTTAGCTCATCACCGGCCTTAAAAAGCTCTTGTCCTTTTTGAATAGGCTTCTTACGTTCGATGATTTGGTCAAGCTGATCAAGTTCTGCCTCATTTAGAGTGAACGGGATACACAGTTGACTAATGCTACAATCTTGGCAATGAATGGCGCAACCGCCTGATTGGATACGCTTTGTTGCAGGTTTTTCAGAAATCATAACAACCTTTCACTATTTGATATACATCAATATTTTAGCATCGCTTAATCCTAAAGGGTAGCAAAAATGTCACCTCAATAGAGTTTAACGTTATATGAAACCGAGTAACGCTAAGGCTCCTACAGCGGTATACGTACCATACCCAATAAGGATTAATGCTGAAATATTTCTAAATATTAATGATTTTTGTAATTTCTGAAAATGATTGGCACCATATCCAATAATAAGCATTGCAGGTAGCGTTCCAAGCCCAAACGCAAGCATAATTAGGCCGCCGTTCATCGCACTACCAGAAACCGCCGACCAAGTAAGCGCTGAATAAACTAAGCCACATGGTAACCAACCCCAAATAAAGCCAAATGGCAACGCGTGAAGAGGATGCTTTAGTGGCAACAGATTCTTCCCTGCCGGCGAGATAAAGCGCCAGATATACTGCCCTAGCTTTTCTATTAAAAGTAAGCCTTGCCACCATTTAGCAATATACAGCGCGACCAGGATCATGAATAACGCAGCAATCAGCCTTAACCAAGCAAGAGAGTGCGTTAACCCACTAAGCTCAGATAAACCTGATATAGCACCACCCACTAATGCACCTATTAAGGTATAACTGATCAATCGTCCGAGGTTGTAGAAGAGGGGGATAAGAGGGGTAGTTTTATTTTTAGCAGAAGAGCCCATGGTAAGTAGAGACGCGATACCACCACACATACCCATACAATGACCGGCTCCTACTAAGCCGATCATCAACGCACCGATAAAATCAGGAGTCATAAAGGTCGCTACTTTTTATCACTATTAGGTTGGTCTTCTTCGTCGAGAAGAATGTTGTGCCCTTGCCGTTCAAGATCTTCAAACTGATCGCTTCTTACCGCCCAAAGAAAAACGGCGACAGCAACACAAACGAGAACGATAGCGATGGGAATCAATATATAAAGACTTTCCATGTTTGCTTTCTCTACTTATTTCTCTTTGAGCAGGCGCAAAGAGTTAGATACAACGATAATTGAGCTTGCAGACATGCCAACTACTGCAATGTAGGGAGCCACTAAACCTGCGACCGCCAAAGGCAAAATTAACAGGTTGTAACCCAAAGACCAAGCCAAGTTTTCTCGAATAATCTTTCTTGTACGCAGTGCAAGCAAACGTGCTTCTAGTAGCTTTTCGAGATTATCCCCAAGTAACGTCATATCTGCAGAAGCTTTAGCGACATCTGTACCACCGCCCATTGCGACAGAAAGGTGAGCTCCGGCGAGAGTCGGCGCGTCATTGATTCCATCACCAACCATCATAGTGATACTGTTTTCGTCCAAGCTATTAAGGTATGCAAGCTTATCTTCTGGCTTTGCTGACGCGACGATGTGATCGATACCAATTTCATTCGCCACTGGTTGGGCGTTTGAGAGAGAATCACCAGTTAGCAGGGTTGTCTTAATTCCAGCGTCAGCAAAACGTTGAATAAAGGCTTTGCTTTCTTTTCGGATAGGGTCGCGGTAGTAAAAGCTAGCGACATGCTTGCCATCAACCGACAGATAGACCGCCTGGCTTTCACCACTTTCTTTGCCTTGAACAAAAGCAGCACTACCTATCTTAACGATTTTGCCATTCCACATACCCTCAATCCCTGAACCAATCACGTTTTGCACGTCAGACACGATAAAGTCATCATTGGTGTAAGTTGCAAAAGAACGAGCGATAGGGTGGTTTGCATGAGCCTCTAAAGCTGCAGCTAGTGATAGACAATCTTTCTGTGGGAGATCACTAAGTACCTTTGTTTCACAGATCTCAATATCACCTTTCGTTAGAGTGCCTGTTTTATCTACAACTAAGTGGTTGATCTTACATAGTGTCTCAAACACATGGCCTTTACGAAGCAAAATGCCAAAATTACCCATTCTAGAGGTAGCACAAGTGAGAGCGGTCGGAGTAGCCAGAGATAGCGCACATGGGCATGTAGCGACTAACACAGACAGCATGATCCAAAACGCATCATCTGGTTTTGTTTGATGCCAGTAAAACCAAGTACCAGCAGAGATAATAAGAATCACACCAACAAAGTAACGGGCGACAATGTCTGCAATTTCCGCAATTTTAGGTTTGGAGTGTTGAGCTTCATCTTGTAAACGCACGATGTTAGAAATCATTGAATCGGCCTTTGAGCTTACTACCTCAAGTTCAAATGATTCGTCTCCGTTTAGCGTTCCCGCATAGACGACATCGCCTTCTCGTTTCACAACGTGCACTGACTCACCCGTTAACATGGATTCATCAATATGAATACGGCCTGAAATAACTTTACCGTCAGCGGGGATATGTTCACCAGGTAGAACGCGAATACGATCGCCAACTTTTAGCGTCTTCACGGGTATCTGATCACCGTCCAGCGTTGTAGCAATTGCAGGAATCAACTTAAGAAGGTTACCACTCGCTGCAGCAGCTTTGCGACGAGCGCGCATCTCTAAGAATCGACCTACTAACAAAAAGAAGGTAAACATCGAGATAGATTCAAAGAAGACTTCGCCTTGTTCAGTTACTGTTGCAACTAAACTTGCAACATAGGCAAAGATCAACGCGATAGAAACCGGGACATCCATACCAAGGGTTCGGCCTTTGATACTGCGCCATGCGTTTAAGTAAAATGGAAGAGCGGAATAAAGCAAAACAGGAGTAGCAAAAATCAAACTTACCCAACGAAAGTAACTTTTAAACTCTGGCTCTAAATCACCAAAGACTTCGAGATACAGTGCAACGGCGAGCATCATGACCTGCATGGTTGCTAAACCTGCAATACCTAGCCGATATAGATATTGCTTCATCATTCGATGGTAAGAGGCTTCTTGCTTATCTGCTTCAAAAGGTGCAGCTTTGTAACCAAGTTTATGAATAACGGAAAGGAGCTCGCTTAACCGTACCTGAGTTTTATCCCAGGCTAGTAACGCTCGATTGGTGGTTGTATTAACACGGATAGATACCAACCCGGCCGTATTAGAAACTTGCTTTTCGATTAACCACGCACAAGCGGCACATGAAACGCCTTCCAAAGAAAGGGTTACTTCAGAAACATTTTCGCGATTTCGTACGAATTCAGATTGTACATCCGCATTGTCATAATGAATTAAAGCTTGGAGTTGCTCTGGTATTAGATCTGCCTTTTCTGCAGGCGCAGTGCGGTATTGGTAATATGATACAAGACCACTATCGACAATAGTCTGCGCCACAGTTTCGCAGCCCGGACAACACATGTCGCGAATTTCACCCAATATTTCTACTTTGAAATCCGTGTTGGCTGGTACATCTTCACCGCAGTGATAACAGGATTTACACATATGCTTACTTCATTAACGGTGTTGAAGAGGCAGGAAACTCAACTTTACCTTGGATCATCCATTGCTTGTCGTGTGGTTGTAGTTCAACAAACCATGGTCCTTGAATAGATTCCTCAGCTTTTAGTCGGTAATTACCAGATGCATCCGCTGTTACAAGCTTTGTGAAGTCACGATCAGGAAGAGTACGATGAGTGAAAGTGGCCGTTAGAGCAGGGTAATGAGGTAGCTTCCCTTTAGCGAAAACAATCACAACATTGTTATTTTCAGAGGAAATCTCAGCGTTAAGACCTAGGTCACGAGCGACATTCATTTTACTAATGTCGATATTAATGCCTTTGCCTTTTTTATAGTAATCCTCGGCGACTAAAGAAACAGAGTTGTTCGAGAAAACGACCACAGTAATCACAGTCCAAACTACGACAGTAAGAGGAAGGATGATTAGGAACCACGGCCAAAATTGTTTATACCAAGGCTTTACCATAAAAAAGTTCTCAACAGCTAAATGAAAAAATGTAAGGCGTTAAATTTAAAGGAAAGACAGCCCCTATGAAAGGGGCTGTTATTGCTATGTTACGTAATATCTCAGTTACTTACTCTCTGAGTTACTTAAACTCCAGACATATGAGGCAACAAGCTGAACTTTATCTTCACCCAAAATGTCTTTCCACGCAGGCATTACGCCTGAGCGTCCGTTCATTACGGTTTCTGTTACAGCTGCACGAGAGTCACCAAACAACCAGTCTTGGTCTGTAAGGTCAGGCGCACCGACTGCAGGGTTACCCTTACCATCGGTACCATGACAAGCTGCACACACTACGAAGCGTGCTTTACCTGCCGCGGCTTCACGAGCATTTACTTTACGACCAGATAGACTAAGTGTGTAACTTACAACTTCTTGAACACCTTGCTCACCAAGGGCATCTTTCCATGCTGGCATTTGACCAATACGGCCGTGCATGATGGTTGTAACGATCGCTGCTGGCTCGCCACCATATAGCCATGCATCATCAGTCAGGTTAGGGAAGCCTTTCTGACCACGTGCATCAGAGCCATGGCATTGAGAACAGTTTTGCAAAAACAAACGCTGACCAACTTTTAATGCTTCAGGATCTTGCGCAATTTCAGGAATTGGGCGTAGACCACTGTCATTGTGCGCAAGTTTACGGAATGCTTCGCCGAAGTAAGCGTCGGCATCATCCAGTTCTTTTGCATATTGGTTTAGTTGCTTGTTCTCTTGTGCTGCAGCGATGGCTTCTTTTGACTCTTCTAGTGAGCGAACGGTTTGAGCCGAACTCTGCCAGTTTAAAAAGCCCTTGAAGCTACCTAGACCTGGGAATAGGGCAAGGTAAACTGCTGCGAACACAAATGTGCTTACAAACAGGTAAGTCCACCACTTTGGTAGAGGGTTGTTTAGCTCGCGAATACCATCGTACTCGTGGCCCATGTCTTCCCCTTCCTCGACGCCCATTTTATCTTTAGCGCACCAAGTCAGGAGAATCGCACAGCCTACTAGCGTACCGACAGTAATCACGATAATCCAGAGACTCCAGAATGTAGTCATTACTTCTTCACTCCTTGGTTATTAGGGGTCTTTTGTTCTTCGTCAGCAAACACCAAGTTGGCATCTTCTTCAAAGCGTGCTTTACGCTTTTTACTAAATGCCCACCATACGATGCCAATAAAACTAGCGAAGAGTACAACGGTATAAATACTATGAATTGTACCGAAATCCATATGATCCCCTTACTTCATTGCATGACCAAGAGACTGAAGGTAAGCGATGATTGCATCCATCTCTGTTTTACCTTCTACTTCTTTAGCCGAATTCGCGATCTCTTCATCAGTGTATGGAACGCCGAACTGATCACGAAATAGCTCAAGTTTCTTCTGAGTTAACTTACCGTCTAAAACGTTTTCAGCTAGCCACGGGAAACCTGGCATGTTTGACTCAGGTACAAGCTCACGAGGATCTAACAGGTGAACACGGTGCCATTCGTCAGAATAACGACCACCAACACGAGCTAAATCCGGGCCTGTACGCTTAGAGCCCCAAAGGAATGGGTGTTCCCAAACACTCTCACCAGCAACAGAGTAGTGACCGTAACGTTCAGTCTCTGAGCGGAAAGGACGAACCATCTGGCTGTGACAAACGTTACAACCTTCACGGATGTAGATATCACGGCCTTCCATCTCCAAAGGAGTGTAAGCACGCAGATTTTCTACAGGTTCAGTCGTTTGCTTTTGGAAAATCAGAGGAGTGATCTCTACAAGAGCACCCCAACTGATAGCAAACACGATAAAAATAGCCAACAAACCGACATTACGTTCTAAGATTTCATGGCGATTATTAGAATTATTACTCATTCTTAAATCTCCTTATGCCGGATGTGGGATAGCTTTTAGGCTTTCTTTAGGTGCACTTACCGTTTTGTACGTGTTGTATGCCATTAGGAACATACCAGATAGGAAGATAAATCCGCCTAGGAAACGTACAAAGTAGAACGGATAAGACGCTTCTACAGATTCAACAAAACTGTAAGTTAGCGTACCGTCAGAGTTAACCGCGCGCCACATAAGACCTTGCATTACACCAGAGATCCACATCGCAACGATGTAAAGAACGGTACCGATTGTTGCTAGCCAGAAATGCACATTAACTAGACCAACAGAGTACATACGCTCTTGGCCAAATAGGCGAGGTACCAAGTGATATACAGAGCCGATAGAAACCATCGCAACCCAACCTAACGCACCAGAGTGAACGTGACCAATGGTCCAGTCTGTGTAGTGAGAAAGTGCGTTAACCGTCTTAATCGACATCATCGGGCCTTCAAAGGTAGACATACCGTAGAACGACAGTGAAACGATTAGGAAACGTAGGATAGGGTCATAACGAAGCTTATGCCATGCACCAGATAACGTCATAATACCGTTGATCATACCACCCCAAGAAGGAGCAAATAGAACCAGCGACATAACCATACCTAGAGACTGAGTCCAGTCTGGTAGCGCTGTATAATGAAGGTGGTGAGGGCCTGCCCAAATATATAGAGAAATAAGTGCCCAGAAGTGAACGATAGATAGACGGTAAGAATAAACAGGACGTTCAGCTTGTTTAGGAACGAAGTAGTACATCATACCTAGGAAACCAGCGGTCAGTAGGAAACCTACCGCATTGTGTCCATACCACCACTGAACCATCGCATCCACTGCGCCCGAGTAAATCGAGTAAGATTTACCAAGTGACACAGGAATAGCCATGCTGTTCACGATGTGAAGTACTGCTACTGTGATAATAAAGGCACCGAAGAACCAGTTTGCCACATAAATATGTGACGTGTTTCGCTTCACTAGTGTGCCGAAGAACACCACCGCATATGATACCCATACTAGCGCAATTGCGATATCAATAGGCCATTCTAGCTCAGCATACTCTTTACCCGATGTTAAACCGAGAGGCAAAGTAATGGCTGCTGCCAGGATGATTGCTTGCCAACCCCAAAAGGTGAAGGCAACGAGTGGGCCACCAAAAAGACGTGTTTGACATGTGCGCTGTACAACATAATAAGACGTTGCGAACAGAGCACTGGTACCAAACGCAAAAATTACCGCATTAGTATGCAGTGGACGTAAGCGACTGTACGTCAACCACGGCGTATCAAAGTTTAGCTGTGGCCAAACTAATTGAGCGGCAATCAAAACACCAACAGCCATACCAACTATGCCCCATAAAATGGTCACAAGGGTAAATTGGCGAACGACTGTATAGTTGTAGTTTTGTTCAAGCTGCTTTACTTGGCTCATTTGCATGCTTCCAATTTCTAATTAACTACACTTTTACTTCCAACACGACTTGCGTCGTAACACCACCCAAGTAAACTCTAGAATTCAAGTGTTATCATCACCTTATTTCCATTGCTGACTTTAATAAAAAGTGGCATTTTCAGCGTGACACTATACTTGAATTAACAATTCAATGACAGGGTAGTAACCTTACTGGACCTCTGGAAATCATTTTTTATTTAAAAAGTTTGAAGTTTGTAACAAGGATATTAGTAATTATGCCTGCACAAAAGTTAACAAAGGCGCGACTTGCACAAATCTTAATCATGCTCAGTGTTTTAATAGGCGCATTTTTCTGGCGTACCTTTACACACGAGAGTGTTAATAGCGTTGACTGTTCACAAAAAGAACGATGCGATGTAACAATTGAAGGAGAAATAATCACGATTAATCGTGACTCAATGGGAATTTCGCTCGAAACGACAGAAAGTAGCACTCTAAAAATTGATCTAAATCAATCTGGTAATTTTATCAATCTCAACGAAAAGCATAAGTCAGTAGAATGGGACATCATGCCTGAATCGAAAAAAATCACCTTTAAAAAAGGTGAAAACATTGTTGTAGTTCAATTATAAATACGATCTATCACGAGATAATCGTAACTTATTAATGAAATTAACACCTTCTTACCTAGAGAAAATTGGTTGGAATGGTATAACAGCAGAGTGATATCCAATTATAAAATCGTATGCATTGCCAATCAGTTTTTACTCATATTAAAGATGAAGACTCAGCGATAAAAACGCTCAGGTCCGAATTGACACAACAGAACTTGTCTTACGTGATGTGTTACTACACGGAAGAATACAATTTCGAGTTGATTCGAGAAGCGTTTCTTGCGCATTTTCCTGGTGTGCCTTTTCATGGCGCCAGTTCATGTCAAGCCGTAATGACAGATCAGGGCTTTCATACAGGACCAGTAATTGCGGCACTTGCTGTTTATGATACAGGTCCTCATGCTTATGGTACTGGTATTTCTAATCACAACTCAGGTGACAGCGTCACCAAGGCTTTGGATATGGCCCTTGAGAACGCAAACCGTGTAGGAGAGGTACCAAACTTAATTCTACTTCATGCTACACCAGGGCAAGAGGAATCAATCATTGCGTCTATAGATGAAAGATTTGGAACTCTAATTCCAATTATTGGTGGTTCGGCCGCTGATAATAACATCGCTGGGAAATGGTCTGTGATAACCGCCCAAGGCTCTCAAACTTCAGGTTTAAGCTTAACTCTCTTTTACTCCTCTCAACCTGTTGATATCGCTTTTAGCGCTGGGCATACACCAACTAATATCAAAGGTGTTGCAACCAAGACCAACGATAGATGCTTACTTGAAATTGATAATGAACCTGCGCTCAATGTTTATAGAAGGTGGACAAATCACCAGGATAACCAAGTAGGTAAAGATAATATGCTGTTTACAAACTCGAGTGCTTATCCATTAGGGCGGATCGCAGGTCATCTCTATGATCGCCCATATTACAAGTTATCCCATCCGATCCGTGAGACGCCAGATGGTGGAATCGAGTTGTTTACACGAATAGAAGAGGGTGACGAGCTCACATTAATGAAAGGAAGTCGTGAGCATCTCGTTGCGCGCGCTGCAAAAGTCGTCAATGCCGCTTTTAACCAAAAATTAGAAGAGTCTCGAAAAATTGGAGTGATAAATATCTTTTGCGCAGGTCCCATGTTGCACTTAATGCAAGACATGAATAGCGTTTGTGAACAAATTAACCAAGAACTAGAACATTTGCCTTTTATTTGCCCTTTTACTTTCGGCGAGCAAGGTAGATTTATTGGTGGTGAGAATGGACATGGAAACCTGATGATTTCATCGGCTATATTCCATAAACCTTATGAAAGATAAATACTTAGACATATATCAACAGGAAGCGCTTCAAGAAGCGTTAGTTGAGCTAAAGCAGGCTAGACAAAGAGAACGACTACTCGCCGATGAAAACAAGGCCATTCTTTCCGCGATATCTGCGATGAGTGAGGCAAAGAATCGGCATGAGATATTTACGGGATTAAACAATGTCCTCAAAAAGTACATCAACTTCGATGATTTTATTGTACTGACTCGTGATGGTGAACGATATCCCTTCAAGACATTGATATCAACTAATAGCGTATTTGATAATGTATCCTGGTTACACGGTAACACCTATCAAAGAGCTCTCAATGGTGAATGCATTCTACTGTTCGAGCCAGATAAACTCGCTGAGTTTGTTAACTTAAACAGCTTTATAAAAAGCCATGTAAACTCGGTCGTTTTAACTGGTATACGTTCAGAAGTAACGCAAACCGTAATCCTACTTATTGGAGCTCAGAAAGGGCACTTTAGCATAGAGAATAAGGAAACCTTGAGGCGGTTTCGTCCCTTAATTGAAAGGGCGGTCATTGATATCGAGACCAAAGAGAAGTTACAACGTATCGTTGAAGTAAGAACAACTCAGCTCGCTAAAGCAAGAGAAGAAGCAGAGCTTGCGAACCGGTCTAAGTCGGAGTTCTTAGCGATGATGAGTCATGAAATAAGAACCCCTTTAAATTCCGTTCTTGGAATGCTAGATATACTGAAGCAATCAACCTTGTCAGAAGAACAAATTGATGCTTTGAGCCAAATGGAGTGCTCTGCAGAGTTACTTCTCGCGATAATCAGTGACATTCTTGATCTTTCTAAAATCGAGTCAGGTCGCTTTCAGCTCAATGAACAATGGATTAACTTAAGAGACACTGTCACTTTTGTTATTTCTCAGCAAAAACAAATAGCTAAGAAGAAAAATCTTAAATTCAAGCTCAACTGTACTGTCACTAATGACAAACAATTTTGGATTGACTCCACGCGGTTATCTCAAATTCTGTTTAATCTAATAGGGAATGCAATAAAGTTTACAGACGAAGGTGAAGTAAAAGTTTCTGTATCTGAGCAAGATGCTGAACTTGTGATCTCAATATCTGACACTGGAATTGGTATATCTAAAGCAAAGCAAGAGCACTTGTTTACGGCATTTCATCAAGGAGACCGTTCCATCACGAGACGCTTCGGTGGTACAGGACTGGGGCTCGCAATAACCAAGCATTTAGTCGAAATGATGCGTGGAAAGATTGCCGTTAAAAGTGATGAGCATGTTGGTTCAACCTTTACGATTTCGATTCCAGTTTTGACTCGTTGTAATCAAAATCGTCCAGTTAGAATCGAAACCAATCAACCGACAAAAGCAATGGAACTTCTCGTCGTAGAAGATACCGAATCGAATCAGTTCGTAATAAAGCTTATCTTAAATAAGCTTGGCCATAATGTTCATATCGCAAGCCATGGAGCAGAGGCATTAACATTTTTAGAAGAGAATGAGGCTTTAATCGATTTGATTCTCATGGATGTCTCGATGCCAGTGATGGATGGAATTACCGCAACAAGACTTATTCGAGATAAAGGTCTCAGGACCCCAATTATAGCGTTAACTGCACATGCGCTAGAAAGCGATAGAGATAAATGCCTGGATGCTGGTATGGACGGATTCATTTCCAAGCCAGTTAGAAGACAAGATATCTTTGAAGCTATACAGTCATTTCAATAAGTAAAAAGGCGTTAATATAGATCTTAACAATCGATAGATTATTAAGATCTATATTAAGTATTTTATGGTAAATAACCATTATGTTTAATGCTAAAGCCCTTAAATTTAAAATCTGCAAGGGAATAGGAGCATACTCAGACAACATTTAGCGTACAGCAATACATAATTTAACATAACACATATAATGCGCATCAAGGAGTAAGATCTCAAAGCAATAATGTCCGGTTTTAGCTACTTTAAAATGTCCTCCTAAGATTAACAACATTGTTTGCTTTTGAGGCTTTAACCGAGGTTCCTGTGGACTTGCAATCGCTAGTTTGGTTTGTGGTTATGCTTACGAAGCAAATCAAATCTCTTATTGAAAATTGATGCGCGCTTAGTCCCCGACTTACTGGCGTGTCCTTCCGTAAGCACCTGAATCAATCTATGTATGGTGATGATGGCCAACTCACTGAATTTGCCATTCAATGGCATCACGATTACTAACTTAAGCGCTACCAAACAAAAAAGCCTTTCATACTCGCCTCGTACAACAGCAAAAATCAGCTAAACGCTCTAATCGCTCCGCAACGAAATCTGCCAAAAATCACGAGCTCAGTTGCGTTCTGAAACATTTATAAGCCTGTGGTTATATGGAGGCGAATGTACTTTTCGGGGTATTTGTAACGATAGCGTTTTCCTTTCTTCAAGTTGGACTTAACGTACCTACACACTTTTTGGTCACCACTGCTGGTTACTCTTTTTATTACTGCGTTTTTACTTTTGTGCTCCATTTCTATCATGACGTCACAATAACCTTGATAGCCATCAAACTTATTGTCTACTTTCTTTTGAAGCTTAGTCTTAATCTTTTTAGCCAACAGGTTCGTTTCTGAATCGTCAGCAAAAACTGAATTACTTGCAAAGATCAATACCATTAAAGTTACAACGTATCTCATCGTTTTGGTCCGTTTATGTTGTTGATTGTTCGATGATAAGTAATTTTTCTGTAGATACGAAAATGGGACGCCACATTGCGTCCCATTTAACATGATGAAGTAACTGATATGTAATTAAGCGCGCTTCTTGCCTTTGTTTGCTTTGAAGCCCTGGTGCGGAAAAACGTTACGAATCCTCTGTTGAACTTTTTTGGGAATGCCTTTGGAAAAGCTTAAGCGCATTCCTGTTCGTTGGCTATACACCTTCATTTCACCAGTAAACGGGTTATGCTCACTAATATCCTGTAAGTTGTGTTTGAAAGAAGGAGGTAGATGCCCTTTTACGTTACTAATATGGCCATTATCGAACTTTACTTTTAACACCGGCCTATCGACTGCGATCAACCAAAAGATCACGATGGCTGCAATTAAGATTACATATAACATTTGGCACTCCCTATCCTAGCTAGATAGCAATTTACTCAAATCCTCTTTAATTGAGGTAACTTTTTGACTCGCTTTTTCACTTCTCGACGCTTCGGAAAGCAAATATTCAATTGCGTCAGATAACGTACAACCAAGTTCATTCGCTCTACTAGAAAGCTTTTCCCAAACTCGGTAATCTAAATCAATGGATTTCTTCTTTGTATGGACTTGCTCTGCATTGAAGTGACGTTTCCGTTTCGCTCGGATAGCCTGCTTGAGTTTATTATCTAACTCTTCTGACATGTGGTTTTCTATCCAAGCTAAGACAAGTGTAGGCTCGTGTTCAAGGCGTTTTAGTTCTGCGACCGCTGCATCTGCTTCGCTTGTATCAATATGTCGGGTAATCGCTTCACCATCTTTCCATTTTTTGATGAGATACTTCCATTTCCACCCACATTCTAGATTCTCAAGCTGCTGATATTTCATTTGTTCCGACCCATAAACATAACCTAGTGACAGCGTAACCCAGATGGTTTACTTGGGCAAATAAAACTCTTAGAAGTATCGATGTTGATCACTCATTTGTCTAAGTATTGTTCATTGAGAGATGAATGCCGAGAGCAAACCAAATTGGTGCTAGGGTGTTATAGTCCGTTTCGTTATAATGTCGGCAAGATTGAATTACGATGAATTTTAATGAACCAACTTAATTGGCAAGACGTAACACCTTCACTTGAGCAGTACGAAGCACTTTTAAAGTCTGCACCTTCGTTACCAAAGAAGTCTTTTACTGATCTCCAACCGAGAATGTCGGCAACGATATCTCGTTTTTCAAAAATTTCCGGATTGACGCGAGTACTACTCATTAACTGCGTAGATAATTCTGTATATAGAGAGTTCATCAGTAAAGCTCTTCAGAGCCAGTCTAACGCTGCGATAGTTTTTTCGGAATCACTTGATGCCAAACGTTTATTTGACCGTTACAGTGTTGATGTAAGTGGTGATATTGCCTTCCAACCTGGTTTAATTTCACAGGCAGATAACGGTTACTTAATTGTACCGGCTAATCTAATTTTGGCTAACCCAGGGTTTTGGCCAAATATAAAGTCTGCAATTCAACAAAACCTTATCGAGCCACTGAACCTAAGCCCTACTCGTTTACCTACTTCAGTACCGCAAGCTAAAGCTTATGAAGTAAAACTGATTGTAACAGGAGAAAGAAGTCAGTTAGCAGAGCTAGAATACATCGATGAAGACTTCTGTTCTGGCTTTGCCATGTATACGGAAGTTGAAGAAGATATTCATCTGTCAGAGCAGAATTTGACAGATTACTTTGGTTTAGTGAACTGGATATGTTCTCAATATCAGCTGCCTCACTTAACTGAATGTGGTTTTAGAAGATTGTTGCTAGCCGGTATGAGATTTACTGAAGATCAACATTATCTGCCTTTAGGAGTAATGTGGCACTCTCAACTTCTAACGCTTGCCAGCCAGTTCAGTGATGGTCACGCATTAGATTACAAGTCGTTAGATAAAGCGATTGACGACAAGTATTACCGAGAATCTTACCTTCCTCAGCGTGCCGTGTACGATATTTTAGATGGCCAAGTCATCATTGAGACAACTGGGGAACAAGTTGGTCAAATCAATGGCCTAACCGTTATTGATATGGCTGGGCACCCTGTCAGCTATGGTGAGCCTGCACGAATATCTTGTGTGATTCATTTTGGTGATGGCGATGTTTCCGATGTTGAGCGCAAAGCTGAGCTTGGAGGCAATCTACATGCAAAAGGCATGATGATTATGCAAGCTTTCTTGAGCTCTGCTCTGAAACTGGATGAACCACTGCCTTACTCTGCCTCCATCGTATTTGAACAGTCTTATAGTGAAGTTGATGGTGACAGCGCATCTCTTGCAGAACTTTGTTGCTTGGTGAGTGCTTTATCTGAATCTCCAATTAATCAACAAGTTGCTGTTACAGGAGCTGTTGATCAGTTTGGTCGAGTGCAAGCCGTCGGTGGCTTGAACGAAAAAATTGAAGGCTTTTATCAGGTTTGTAAACATCAAGGTTTTACAGGAAATCAAGGTGTTGTGATGCCAAAATCAAACCTTAAACACCTTGCATTACATAAAGATGTAATAGAAAGCATTAAAAATGGTGAGTTCCATATTTGGTCCGTTTCTACCGTAGATGAAGCTATTCCGATTGTAATGAATAAACCTTTTAGAGGTGAAGACGATAGCATTATTGGCAAAATAGCGGAACGTATTGAAAACTTTGAAAGACATGAGCATCCAGAAGGAATTGTGCAGCGCATCAAAAACTGGTTTGTCTAGTACTGATCGGAGTTGTTTAGCGTACACGTGTTCACTAAGATGCAGCTATCAAAAATTGGAGTAATTGATAATGCAAAACAAACGTGATTCTTATAACCGTGACGATCTACTTGCTTCTAGCCAAGGCGAACTGTTTGGGCCTGGTTACCCTCAGCTTCCTGCGCCAAACATGCTAATGATGGATCGTGTTACTAAAATGTCTGAGACTGAAGGCGATTTTGGTAAAGGTTTGATCTTGGCGGAATTGGATATTACTCCAGATTTGTGGTTCTTTGACTGCCACTTCCCTGGCGACCCTGTAATGCCGGGTTGTCTTGGCCTTGATGCGATGTGGCAACTTGTTGGTTTCTTCCTTGGCTGGGTTGGTGGCAAAGGAAAAGGTCGTGCTCTGGGTGTTGGCGAAGTGAAGTTTACAGGTCAGATCCTGCCAACAGCGAAAAAAGTGACGTACGAAATCCACATGAAACGCGTTGTAAACCGTAAGCTTGTGATGGGTTTGGCTGACGGTCGTGTATGTGTGGACGGCAAAGAAATCTACGTAGCAAAAGATTTGAAAGTTGGCTTGTTCCAAGATACTTCAAGCTTCTAATCACGATTTTAATCGATTTATTAAGGCTCCTAGTTAGGAGCCTTTTTGTTATCGAGTGTTAACCTACTTCCCTATGTCCCTATAATGTAGAAAAGGCTCCGTAGAGCCCTTTCGAATCCTTCTTTTTGTATGTGGAGAGTTTATTTGTAGAGACCAGATTGTCTTTCATCTCTGGCATCACGCCAACCACCTAACCAATACGACCGAGCATCAACTTGTTGATATGGGCAAGCCTCTTGAGACCTTCCATTCAACCCAGCTTTGTAGCCTTGAGATTGAGCTCGTTCTAGGCGATCACGCTTTTGTCTCTTCATAGTTAATTCCTCATACAGGTCCATTTACTAACGTACAGCTGTTATTGTGAAACTTTGATGGAGTTTTTATGACTCCACTTATAAGAATCGATCAAAGTAGGCAATTTCTCAAGGCATAAAAAAAGCAGAGACTCAAATGTGTGAGCCTCTGCTTGATTTAAAAATTACTGACGATTTTTAACTATTTTCTACGGAACCCAAACAATCCAAGCATGGTCAAAGCTAACCAACCAAGACCTGCACCTTGACGCTCTGTCGTCGTTGAGTCAATGCTTCGAGATACGATGTCGTCCTTCGTTGCGTCAGCAATAGGTACTAGTTTGACGGCTACAATTTGCTCTTCAGAGCTACATGTCGCATTGTTTGCTGTTGTGCTATAACCACCTGCACATTTCATAGCAGTACCAGAGATCACACCTGCATCATTGATATCAGTTGCGTCGATAATACGAAACTGATTGTTTTGTTCAGAGTAATCACCGCCATTAGTCAAACTGTCTAGGAACCAAGCTTTTCCATTAAACAATGTTGCAGCACGTTCACTAGTCTCGCCACCTAGGCTATATGGATAGATAAAACCGCGCTTACGACGTGGCTTGCCATCGTCTTCACGAGTCGTTTCTGCATCAAGTTGCCCGACGATCTCATTGTAAGAGTTGATACCGCCCATCTTACCGCCCGCACCGCTAAAGAAAATGCCAGTAGTTGGGTAAAAAGCGCTAATAGAATCCTTACGAACATCATCTACGATAAAGAGACGATTCGGAGCAGAGCCCGTTGGCATTAAGTATCCGCCCGAACGTTTCGCTTCACCAATAGCAACAAAATTAGAGTTAACGTCGGTTAAGCGTGAGTTTGTATGAACCGTATCATCACCTTCGCGCTGTCTAGCTCCTACAACAACTTTATTTTTCCAAGTTGCGTTTTCAACGCTACCTTCGGCTTCTAGAGTTCCGACAAAGACGGTCGCATTCAGGTAGTTATCATCACTGTAAGTGTTGTAACCTACGCCATAGACCGTTGTTCCATCAGTGACAAGGTCACGCATGCTCCCTTGAGCTAACCTTTCTCCATCTTTAGATGTGCCACTAGGCCAAGCCAATTCACTGACGGTTCCGCTTTGATCCCAAATCGCTGCTTTTGATGTGTGGTGAGATCCATTGGTATTGCTTGCTGTTCGAGAAACACTGCCAACAGTAAAAATGCCGTCTGTGCTCCAAGCATGGCTTTGCACAACACTTGCGTCATTATCGCCAGTAAGAATATTTGGCTCTACTGGTGCAACTACGGTATTTCGTGTTTCTAATGTAGAAGCATTTTCTGTGCTAACTTTACTCTGATTACCGACAGCTGCACCATCCTCGGTAAGCTGGTTGATAACATTGTTATATTCATTTTTATAAGCAGCAGAATCTTCTTCTATGAACGCTAACGCATTAGAAGTAAAGTCTTTACTACGTTCTTTATTCCACGGCGTCCAGTTTACTGAAGCCCAAGAGTCACAGGTGGAATAGCGAAGCTGGTTGTAACAGTAACGCTCAAAGTCTTTGAGTTCTTGGATGTAATAAAAGCCAGCGTCTAATCCGAATGGGATTTCTTCACGATAGCTGTTCCCATCCACGGCTTGTGTCGCTGAAATCGGTGTAGTGCGAGTTTCCATTGCAAGTTTAAACTGCTCTGGCGTGCAGTTTGCTGCTGCATCAAAGCAGCCTAAAGCGAAAGGTGAACCTGTTGAAGGATCTGTACCTGCATCGCCCTGTTGAATTGCAACCCCGTAAGCCGTTTGGTAGTCACCGTTTGAACCATGATCCTGAGGTGAAACCTCAACAACTTGATACAATGCCGCCTGTGCGTTCATTGTGGTACCAACCATCATTGCAATGGCGGTCAATTTGAATTTATTACTACAATTCATTGAATTCTTAACTATCCTGTTGCATTGCTTCGAGTTCTTCCCATCTCTCGAATGCGATTTCCAACTCCTGCTCTAGTGCAGCAAGCTGTTCCAATACCGGCTGAGTTTGCTCTACAGGTTTAGCAAAGAACTCTGGATCGTTCACTTGCTCCTGAAGGCTCTCGATATCCGACTCTAATTGTTCAAGTTTAGCTGGTAGAGCCTCTAATTCTCTTTGCAGCTTATACGATAACTTCTTCGAATTGTTCTTAGGTTGCGTAGTTTTGGGAGTTTCCTCAACCACTTTCTCTTTCTTCGTTGGCTTTTCAACCTGACTGCGCGAAGCAAGAACTTGGTCACGCTGCTGTTTAGCATCATGATAACCACCAACGAACTCTTCGATTATACCGTTACCCTCAAAAATCCAGCTGGTTGTCACTGTGTTGTCTACGAACTCACGGTCGTGACTCACTAACAATAATGTACCCTGATAATTGGCAAGCATTTCTTCTAAAAGTTCCAACGTTTCGATATCCAAATCGTTAGTTGGTTCATCAAGAATAAGTAAGTTGTTTGGTTTCAACAAGATACGGGCTAGCAATAATCGGTTTTTCTCACCACCAGAAAGTGCCTTAACCGGGGTTCTGGCGCGCTTAGGTGCAAATAAGAAGTCTTGAAGGTAACTCAGCGCATGACGCTGACGCCCCCCAACCATTACTTCTTGTTTCCCATCCGCTAAGTTATCGATCACTGTCTTTTCTGGATCCAAAATCTCTCGGTACTGATCAAAGTACGCGACTTCTAATTTTGTTCCGCAGTGTAAACGACCAGACTGCGCTTCCAATTGCCCTAGTAGCAATTTAAGTACCGTACTCTTACCGCAGCCATTTGGTCCGATAAGTGCAATACGGTCACCACGCATGATGTTAAAGCTAAAGTCGTCGACAATTGTCTTACCTTCGTAAGCAAAAGATACATTTTCTGCTTCAAATACAATCTTACCTGAACGAGAAGCATCATCGATATTTAGGTTAACTTTACCTTGAACTTCACGACGGTCACGACGCTCTTCACGAAGTTTTTTAAGGGCTCGAACACGGCCTTCATTACGAGTACGACGTGCTTTAATGCCTTGACGAATCCACACTTCTTCCTGAGCTAGTTTCTTATCGAACTCAGCATTTTGCATTTCTTCGACGCGAAGCATTTCTTCTTTGTCATTCAAATACTGTTCGTAATTACCAGGGAAAGAAGCTAATTGACCGCGATCTAAGTCAACGATGCGTGTCGCCATCGACTTGATGAATGCACGGTCGTGAGAAATAAAGATGATCGAGCCTTTGAAGTCTTTTAAGAAGTTCTCTAACCATTCGATCGTTGTCACATCGAGATGGTTTGTTGGTTCATCAAGAAGCAATACATCAGGATCACAAACCAGCGCACGAGCTAAAGCAGCTTTACGTTGCCAGCCACCGGATAGATCGGTCAGTTTGGTTTCTGGGCTTAGTTTTAAAGCGCCAAGTACGTTCTTAACACGGTCATCAAAGCGCCAAGCGTTAGAATGATCAAGTTGCTCTTGAACTTTCGCCAAACGGTTAATGTTCTTCTCACTTGGGTCTTGAGCAACAAGATCGAGAAAATCGTGATAGATCTTCAATTGTTCGCCGATTTCAGCCAAACCGCCAGATACGTATTCGTAAACCGTACCCTCTTGATTGCGCGGTGGATCTTGTTCAAGCCGAGAAACTACTACGTCTTGAGTTATTTGAATCTTGCCATCATCCAACAAAATGTCGCCGGCAAGCACTTTCATTAACGTGGACTTACCTGCTCCGTTACGACCAACTAAACAAACGCGTTCGTTTTCTTGAAGAGCGAACTCCGCTTTGTCTAGCAATGGGTGGTCACCAAATGCAAGTTGTGCGTTATGAATGGTAAGTAATGCCATTATTATCCAACCAATGTGTGAGTTGTTCTAAGTCAAACGGCCAGTTCAACTCAGAATCTTGATATTTTAATACGGGTATTGTGACGCCGTAACGAGAAAATAGTACATCATCGAACGCAATATCGATGATATCTGTTTGCTCGGCCAAACCGACTTGGTCTACTAGAGCAAATGCCATCTCACAAAGATGGCATCCCTCCGTGCTATACAATATCAGCACGTATTAATCCTTTTGTTTATACTACGCGTGCGTTACTAGCCAACAGTTATGAATCTGTTTATTACGCGTAAAATCTAATGGTAACGTTTGAGAAGAAATATTCTGAGCCTTCAAACCCAATTCAGCGAGTGATTCTTCATCCATCTTGAAATGACGTTTGTTATTTGAAAATACGATTGTGCCTTCACTTCTCAGTAAACGTTTGAGATTCTTCATCAGCTTAATGTGGTCACGTTGTACATCGAATGATGTTTCCATACGCTTAGAGTTAGAGAACGTAGGTGGGTCAATAAAGATCAAGTCGTACTCACCTTCTGCGTTTTCTAGCCATTGCAAACAGTCCGCTTGTTCATATTTATGTTGGCGCCCTACACAGCCATTAAGCTGCATATTGTCTTTCGCCCAATTCAAGTAGGTGTTTGACATATCGACAGTTGTAGTGGACCGCGCACCACCAACTGCAGCGTGCACTGTTGCACTACCAGTGTAAGCAAACAAGTTAAGGAAATCTTTACCCTGTGCCATTTCGCCAAGACGACGACGAGTGATCTTATGATCCAAGAACAGGCCTGTGTCTAGGTAGTCATGGAGGTTCACGATCAGCTTCACACCGTACTCGTTTACTTCGAGCGTCTCTGATACCTGACCTAATTTTTGGTACTGGCTTCGACCTTTCTGCTTCTCACGAACTTTCAGTACAACTTTGTTCGCTTCGACACCGGTCACCTGAATCGTCGCACGGATAATGTCCGTTAGACGACGCTTGGCTTTTTCTTCAGGGATGTTCTTAGGTGCTGCGTACTCTTGAATCACAATTTGATCGCCGTACACGTCGATCGCTACGTTGTATTCTGGAAGGTCTGCATCGTAGATACGATAGCAGTCTAGTTTCTCTTTACGCGCCCACTTGCCAATCTTGCCAATGTTTTTCTTCAAACGGTTTGAGAAGTCTGGTGCGATTTGAACGTTAGTATCTGCACCTTTAACTTCATCAGCGCTGCGCTCGGCAATGCTGTAGTTCTTTTGGTGACACGGTAACGCACCGTTGTTCAATTTAAACTGTTTATCAGCGCGCATACGAAGGCAACTCAAGAGCTCGTCTGAGCTAGAGAAGATAGATGCTTTACATCCGCCAAACTCAGATTTTAGCTGTCCACCGAATGCGGTATATAGCGCAATCAGCCCCGGCTCAGTTCCTAGACGCTCACCGTAAGGTGGGTTTGAAACGATAACACCGTGTTCAAATCCTGCGGGACGAGTAATAGTTGCAGCATCACCTTGCGCAAACTCAATCAACTCTTCAACACCTGCTCTGCGGGCGTTTTCTTGAGCAACTTTTAATACTTTGGAGTCGTTATCGAATCCAAAAAACTTAGCGTCAACTTTCTTGACACCTCGTCTAGCTTGAACATTAGCCTCTGATTTAATCTCAGCCCAGGTCTCCGGTTCAAAATCTTCCAAAACTTCGAAGCCCCATTGTTTGCGCTTAACGCCAGGTGCCATGTTGGCTGCCATCATTGCCGCTTCAATAAGCAAAGTACCAGAACCACACATTGGATCGAGTAATGGTTGATGCCCATCCCAGCCACAACGCATGATAATCGCAGAAGCAAGCGTTTCACGTAATGGCGCACGACCCGATTCTGGTCGATAACCACGCTGATGAAGACCACTACCTACCATGTCTATCCCAAGCAACGCTTTATCTTTATGCAAACGAACGTGAATACGAATATCTGGGCGTTCTTTGCTGATATTAGGACGTGGCAAGTCTTTATTCTCAAAGCAATCTACGATGCCATCTTTGACCTTCATAGCTCCGTATTGGCTATTTCTAATCTCACGGTTTGTGCCGTTAAAGTCCACAACAAAGCGTTTAGAGCTATGAAATTGGTTAACCCAGTTAATAGTGGAAGTGGATAGATACAAGTCCATGTCGTTGTTACACGTGAACTCAGATAAAACACGTACAAATCGAGACGCTAAACGGCTCCACAAACAACAGCGATAAACCTGTTCGTTTGTCGCTTTAAATTTTACGCCTGCCTGTACTGGTTTCGCATTTTCAATGCCTAGTTTAGTCAGTTCTTCAACAAGCAAATTTTCCATGCCATTTGAAGTTACCGCGAGATATTGATTCATAGTGTTCTTTCGCTGATAAAAAATGGCTTCAATTATACCTGACTTTACGATCAATGCCTCGTTTTTAAAGGTATTTTCCCACCCGTTAGTTCAAATCATCACCACTCAAATGATCTAAAACTTTCAACATCTTTAGTTTGAATGTTTTTCATTCATGAACGTATTTTGTTTCCTTTAGAAGAAGTGAATACTTATTTACATGCATTTTGGTATATACCAGTCGTGATTGGTTGATGTAAATTACTTACAAATGCCCTTTATAGGGGAATAAATAGGGTTGTTTTAGGCGCTAGGTTGCCTAATTAAAGGAGTAATCAAATTGAAATAAGTAAAATAAAAGTGACCAGCTTCATGTTTGCATGCATAGAAAACAAACAGTTTCATGGTCTTTCGGATTGGAGTGTCAGAGGAAAGGACAAAAAAAATCGACCCAATAAGGTCGATTAAGGCAAACAAAGGAACGAAATAAAGAAAAATTAAACCGCTTTAACCCACCATTGCCATAGGGGTCATTGCAAAGAGGTGATTTGCACAAGCCATGCGATCATGCATTACTTTAATCGGCTGCCCAAATTGAAGCGCCTTATTGCCATCAAGAACAAAGGCTTCTTGGTTAACATAAGCACATAAGCTCGATGTTTCGCCTGGTTCTAGAACGATGAACATACCATCAGAATATTGATTTGTGAGAAAGACCATGTCCCCTTCTTGAGGTTCATAATCAGAGGACTGTGCATCGAAGAACCAGCTCTTAGGCTGTACAGGTTTATGAAAACGCTTTGCAGCAACACAATACAGCGTTAATTCAGCTTGGCGATATTCACTGATATCGAGACAGCGAATGCGCTCATTAAACGTTTGAAATGCGCTGGCGTCATCAACGGTAAATTCACTGTTTGAGAAGGCACAGTTAACCAACAATTTTCGGGATAGATTGGTTTGGAAAATCATTTCCTCCCCCAGATCCAGCATTAAGCAAGCTTTTTGCTCGTCAAAATACCAATTCCATTTGTCGCTGGGTTTAAGCATTATTCCGTTCTCTCTTGACTAGTTAAATCAGTGGTAAAGAGGTAAGACGCTTAATTACCTACTCGTGATTTTTAAATTCTACAAACGAACGGATAAAAAAAAAGAGGAAACAAAGTCCTCTTTTTTATGTAACAGGTACTGATTTTTCAGTAGTTTTTGATGTATATGTTAAAGATTCTTAACAATATCACGTACGAGACCTGGGCCGTGGTAAATAAAGCCAGTGTAGACTTGAACAAGCTTAGCGCCTGCCATGATCTTTTCTTTGGCTGCAACATAGGAATCTACACCACCAACACCGATAATTGGAAGTTTGTCTCCAAGCTCTTCATGAAGCTTACGTACGACCTCCGTAGAGCGTGATTGCACAGGGCGACCACTCAAGCCACCTGCCTCATTGGCGTGTTTCATCCCTTCTACGATCGTGCGATCCAAAGTTGTGTTAGTCGCGATCACACCATCTATATTGTTTTTCAATAAAGAATCGCAAATTTGGCAGATTTCATCGTCACTTAAATCTGGCGCAATCTTTAATGCTAACGGGACGTACTTGTTGTACTTCTCTGATAACTCCGCTTGTTTCGCCTTTAATTCGGAAAGCAGTTCATCAAGGGCTTCACCATATTGAAGTGAACGAAGACCTGGAGTGTTTGGCGATGAGATGTTTACTGCAATATAGCCAGCATACTCATACACTTTTTCCATACAAATCAGGTAGTCCTCTGCCCCTTTCTCAATTGGCGTATCTTTATTTTTACCGATATTAATTCCGAGAACACAATTGAATTTTGCTCGTTTAACATTCTCGATCAAATTATCAACGCCTAGGTTATTAAAGCCCATGCGGTTGATGATCCCTTCTGCTTCCACTAAACGGAATAGGCGTGGTTTATCATTACCTGGTTGTGGTCGTGGCGTTACAGTGCCGACTTCGACAAAGCCAAAGCCCATGGCATCAAATGCTTCAATACATTCGCCGTTTTTATCTAAACCAGCCGCAAGACCAACAGGGTTACGGAATGTTAGACCCATACACTCAACTGGACGAGTTGGTAACTGTTGGCGGTAAAAGAGATCAAGTGGTGTGCCGTTAAAGCGTTGGAAGTTCTTGATTGCAAGATCATGTGCCTTCTCGGCATCGAGTTGGAAAAAGCCAGTTCTGGCTAGACGGTAAAGCATTGTGCCTCCGAAAGAAAAAAGCCCCGTATAAACGGGACAATATTATTTACCGTTTTTCATCGTAATTCAATGAAAATGAACGTAATAAGTAAAAACCTATATCTTTATAAGATTTTCAAATATAAAACAAACAATTACAATCAAGTTTCTGCGATAAAAATCGTAACTAACCGCTTAAAAGCAATCGATTTCACTCTGTTTTAATTTCAACTCAATGTGACAATGTAACTATTTTCGTTCCAAATGTGAATAATAGATAGTAAATTACCACCTTCTAAAGAAGGTGGCTTTGTGTGAGCCCCCTAAAAGGGGGCCTTTGTTTAGTCCAGCGCCAA
>NZ_JAWOVY010000007.1:106138-228357 GCF_033340155.1 Vibrio sp. 1562 | reverse complement strand
GCTACGATGATTAACTGATGTAACCGATCAGATCGTAACTTCCTGATTTAGTTCCATCGAATTACGCAACAAAGCCGATGCTAACTGGAATATAGGACAGCGTAGCTTAAATAGCACTTTTCACATTCAATCATTTATTCAAGCATTCGTTTAATCAGAAGTACCTTACATTTAATATTTTCGGAAACATTATTATTTAATTATCTTATTTATTTCTTTTCCTGTATTTGCCATCTCAAACGTAAAGTTTCATTTTTCTGTTGTAAAAGCACATATAACCTCATACACGAATATGACAACTTCATTGACGAGCTTTGTCACCCAACTATTACATGAAGCTCGAAAAAACCAATAATAAAACAAACATAAGCCACTGTTTTAATTTAAATTAAATTCAGGAAGCTGTAATGACCACATAACGACACTTTACTTAGTTTGGCATAACAAAAACCTCAACAATAACATGGTTAACACTTGTAAATTTCACTTCTATCAATAAGAAAATTTAAACATACATTAGAAAATAAAAATTAAGTAATAACTTAAAAAGGTAAGACTTAATAACTACATTCTTATTTATTATAGTTGAGTAATGAATTTAAAAACTATGAGACATTAATCCCACGAATCTATACTTTTCCTTTTTTTATTAAAATACAAGATGCAACATTTCACCGCTCAATTATTGAGCGCCAATTAATAACCAGTCCATAATTATAAAACACCCATAGAGTTATTGTTAAAACCCAATAATAACCTTTATGGGCTGACTAATAGGAAAAAACAATGGAAAAACAGCATCTTTCCGCGAGTATTATCGCGCTCGCATTACTTGGTTCTCTAGCTCCAGCACATGCTGAAGATACATTAAAAGCTTACACTTCGACCTTGCTACAGCTCGATGATAGCGATGCACGCTCGAAGAAAATCCGCTTAATTTACTCCTTAGAAAATGTCTGGAATCAATCTTTGCTGCCGAATGGAGCTAAGGAAGCCAAGTTGCTTCTAAACGGAGGTTCTGGTTTCGACATGACTAATGTACCGAATAAAGAGCAGATCTATGGTTTTGCCACCGGTGGAGACTACCGTTACACAATCCCAACAGCCTTTAAACTGGCACTGAGTTATTTAAATGGTGCCCCTTTACGTCATATGAGCCATGCTCCAGAAAACACTATTGCAACAGCATCTGTCAGTGAGTCTTTGGACTTTAATCTTGGCTTCAGTGCTTCTGATTCTCCAAATATTAGCGGTGGTATCTCCTGGAGCAACCGCGTAACTTACGATCAACCAGAATTTCAGACGGTGGCTGATTTTGATCAGACCAATGAGAGCATTAATTGGCTTATCGAAAACCAGACTATCCGCCACAATACTCCACCTAAAGACTGGTTATTGTACCGTTGGACCAGCTGTGACATGGGCAACCTAATTGACTATAGCGAATTACCTGTCGTGATGCGCTCTGACTTTAAACCGCAAGTCGGTGTTGTATATCGAAAAAATGATATTCAAGATGGCCTAGATACGTCAGAAGTCAAGCTGGTTGCAGGTTGGCGAAAAACCAATTACTACTTTGGTCGTGACTGGTGTAGCTGGTATACCACCCCAGAAAATACCTGGAAGAAAAATCGTGATAGCAGTCAATGGACAGAGACTAGCCGAGCCGTAACTATCTCTTGGAATGACGCGCTCTACCACTAACTTATTAGCCTGCGGCCACGGAATGAATAAGTGGCCGCCGTATTTACTAATGAAATAAACGGTAAGACATGACAAGTAATAAAAAACTCTTGACTGGATCGGCGCTAGCACTTGGTGCAGTACTCGCCATATTTCTAATTAATTCAAATAACAAGAATACCCAGACCGAACCTGTTGCAAGCCTAGACGAGCAAATCAAGACAGAAGATGCTGCGACAATGAATGTACCCCCTCCTGAGAGCGATGCTGCTCAAGAGGTGGTTACCGTTCCAACACCACAAAATAACAATGACGCTACTTCCGATGTCATTCCAGCTACACCTTGGATATCTGCCCCATTAAATGAATTGAGCAATGAACTGTACGATTTTATTGAAGCTGAACAGGTAAGTTACATCAGCACAACCGACTATCCATTCGACGAGCAAAAGCAAAAACAATTGCGAACATTAGCTAAACAAGGGGTTCCTATCTTGTTTGACAACACGGAATCATCCTATTTGGATAGCTACGGCGTCAGCGAAACCAAAGTGGTTTCAGAGTATTTTGGTACGGCGTCTGAAGGTGATGTCATCATTGCTACCGGAGTACAGAATGAGGATGGCAGCATTCATTATCTGGTTTTGCCTTTGAAGAGCAAAGATCTCAACGATAACAGTAAATTGATTGAGGACACTAAGCTCGCAATCACTCTACTGAAAGAACAAAAGCATGACTTGATAAAAGAGAGACAAAGCGAACATCGCGAATAAAAATAAAGGAAGATGGCTTCTCCTATTCCATGGCTATCTTCCTTAAAGTAACTCCAGTCTCAATCAAGAAAAATTCATTTATCTTCCCTCCGGAGCTCTATCCGAAATCACCTTACCATCTTTGATGGTGATGATGCGTTTAGTGCGCTCTGCCAGAGCGTTATCGTGAGTCACGATGATCAATGTTCTGCCTTCGGCGTGGAGTTGGTTGAACAGAGCTTCGATCTCAGCACCAGATTTTGAATCGAGCGCGCCGGTTGGCTCGTCAGCTAGGATGATTTGAGGGTCGTTGACCAAGGCTCTTGCAATCGCAACTCTCTGCTTTTGACCACCAGAAAGCTGGTTTGGTTTATGGTCTAAACGATCCCCTAGCCCGACTTGCTCTAGCAATTTGGCAGCGCGCTGGCGACGTTCTTTGGCTTTGATGCCAGAGTAAACCAACGGCAGCGCCACGTTATCGAGCGCCGTCGCGTATTCCAATAAGTTAAAGCTTTGGAAGACAAATCCAATCTTGTGGTTACGAATGCCAGCGAGGTCATTCGCACTTAAACTTGATACGTTTTGGCCGCCAAGTTGGTACTCGCCATCGGTGGGCTTATCTAAACAGCCGAGCATGTTCATTAGCGTTGATTTACCCGAGCCAGACGGGCCAAGAATCGAAAGAAACTCACCTTGATTGATGGTTAAGTCTACGCCGTCGAGCGCACGTACTTCCGCCTCTCCGCTTGAGTAGTATTTGCAGATGTTGGTTAGCTCAACAAGCGGCTGGTTCGACATGTTCTCTCCAGAGTTATTGTTGTTATTCACTTTGTAGCGCCTCCAATGGGCTGACTTTTGCGGCTCGGTTTGCAGGTAACCATGCAGATGCCACACCAATTATCACTAAGGTGAGGATGACAATCGCGACAACGACCCACGACAACTCAGGGACAGGTTTACCCAGTTGTTCATAAAAGGCATTGCCCTCTAAAGGAATGGAACTGATGGCAGACACCAGCGCGTACGTCACGGCTAACCCAAGCGCGCCCCCCATCATCATTGTCAATAAAGACTGCACTAAATAGTGCATGCGAATGGCCGTTGGGGTTGCACCGACTGCCATGCGCACGCCGATATCACGCGTAGATCGCTTTACGGTGGCATACATCACATTGGCAATGCCGACGCCAGCAACAGCTAACGTCACGAAGCCGATAATGCCAAGAAAACTCTGCAAACCTATCAGAAACTGCTGCATACTCTTTTGTTTAAGGAACATATCATCGACTTGGACGACCTGTTCATCACTGACACTTGCCCCGTGTTTACGGGCAATCACTTGCCTGATCGTCTTTGCTAAGGCTTCTCGGTCTACATCCGCTTGTGGCTGCACATTGATGCCACCAATTTCACCGTTGACATGAAATCGCTTCCACGTCGATAACGGCACAAAGCTGGAATAGTTGATAAGATCCCCCTGTTCTATTTGGGCGCTGTTTTTCTCCAATACGCCCACAACGGTTAACTCCTCATTGCCGATTTTTACCTTTTTCCCCACAGGGTTGACTTGCAATGTGACTGTCGCAAACCAACTAAAGTCTTCATTCGGGTTGAATAAGTCGGCTGCCAGTTCATAACCCAGTACAACGACTTTGCGCGTCTCTTTTTGATCGAGTGGATTTAACCATCGTCCCCCCGCCATCGGCACCAAATTGGTCATGGATTGAAACTCGCTCGTGACTGCTAGCGGCTCTTGCCATGAGCTTCTGTCACCAACGGTGATGCGCTCTTTCCACTTCGCAGTTGGCGCAACGCTTTTTACATCGGGTAACGCTCGAACGATCTCTGAATCGTCCATTTTTAATGTCAGAAATTTACCTTGGTGAAAAGCACCATGGTCGACGGTGGCCATCCCTCCGGTCAAATAGATCAAGTTGCCGTTACCATTTTGTGCGGTTTTCAATACGCCCTGACGAATGCCCTCACCTACCGCCAACATAGCAGCGATACAGAGGGTCGCCCACGCTACAGCCAGAATGGTCAAACCCAATCTCAGCTTTTCTGCGGCCATTTCTTGGAAAATTTGTCTCATCGGTAACAACATGACTAAGCCCTCGCACTCAAAGCAATGACTGGCGTGAGACGCGATGCTCGCCTTGCTGGGAAATACGATGCCATCAATGCCAAGATAAGCGTCACAAGTAAAGACCAAGCAATGGAATCTGGCGTGATCACAGGCAAACCAATCCATTCCGGTAATGCCATGCTGCTTAGGACAGATACCACTGCATACGAAAACATCAGACCTAATGCCGTGCCCACGGCTACCAAAATAAGCCCTTCAAGAATAAACTGACTGAGTATGGATTTTTGAGTCGCCCCGATCGCCAAACGCACACCGATTTCACGCGTGCGCTCCGTGACAGATAAAAACATGATGTTGGCAACGCCAAGCGCACCGACCGCCATGGTCATCGCGCCGCTCGCTCCGAGAAAAATCTGAATGCCACGCAAAATTCCACTGATGACCGCCGCACCTTCACTAAAATCAGGTAATTCGACCGCATCTTTATCACTTGGGTCAAAATGAAGCTGCTTGGCGAAAAAGTTCACGATATTTTGTCGAAACGACGGTGCATCCATCCCGTCTCTCGGCTTCATCAATACCATCCAAGGTTTCGCATCCCACAAATCGCGGTACGTTGTTTGAGGAATGAAAACCGTGCGGCTATCGCCGAATGAAATGCCAGTGTCCTCACCAACGGTTATCCCAATCACCAAAAACGGAATGCCGTTGACTTTGAGCCTATCCCCGATTTGGATTCCGCCCATTTGCGCAATTTGATCGCCTAACACCGCCACGCGAGTGTGGTTTTCCATATCACTTGGTGACAGTTTTCTCGAACCGGATTGCAGCTTGCGTTGCATTAAAGGAAAGTAAGACGTATCAATACCGCTGACCGTACTCGATAAGTTCTGTCCTTTGAGATTGGTGATATTCGCATCCCATTTGGCGTAAACGCTCGACGCCTGTTGCACGAAGCCCGACTGTTTGATCATGTCGACTTTTTCTTGTGGAATATCAATTTGTCGTCTTGAAGGTAACCCTTGCCACGGTTTACTGGTACTCGACGGAAACACCACTTGCACATTGTTGATCATAAATGAAAACGACTGGGTCTGATGGCGATAAAAGCCTTCGCCAAGTGCGATTAACACCACCACAGAGATCACGCCCCAAGCAATCGCGATAATGGCTAGCACACTCTTCATGCGGTGCGCCATCAACGTTTGCCAAGTTTGTTGCAACAGGCTGCTCATGAATGAAAAGCCCGAGAGATCAACGCCATGGTATCGTCATCGAGTTTTCCTGCGGTTTGCAGTAAGCCGATTCTCTTACGCCAATAGCTGTACAAGTTGGTTTGCAGACTGTTTTTCGCCTCAAACAAGCTGTTGTGTGCACTGATAACTTCCGACACTTCAAGCAGACCAGCGTCGTAAAGTTTCTCTTTGCTTTGCAACACTCTGGCGCGCGACTCAACCAGCTCGTTCGCTATCAAAACTTGATTCCAGTTGATATCGACCTGAGTAAACTGCTGAATAACTCGTTTCTGAATATCAATTTCCACTCTACGCATATCTTGCTTGGCGCTTAAAATGTTCAACGATGCTTCGTCCACTTTCGCTCGCACTGCACCATTGAGGTCAATCGGCAAACTCAAACTAATCCCAGCGTTAAACTCGCCGTTTGAACGATTGTCACCATCGCTGTAGCCCACACTGCCTTTGACGGTCGGGTAGTATCCACCTTTAGCTGAATCTTTCGCGAACTCGCTCGCTTTCACCATCTGCGCCGCTACCAACAGCTCTGGACTGCTGTCTTTCGCCAGCTTTAGCCATTGCTCCTGAGAGTCCACCAGCATCGGCGGCTGAATCAAAGAATCCGTTCGTATTTGGTCGACACTCTCCGGCATTTGATTGATTAACGCCGCAAGCTCTGCTTTTTTCACTTCGAGATCGACTTTTGCATTGAGGATACTTGCTTGCTCAGAGACTTGATTCGCTCGCATCTCTTCAACATCAACCGACTTCACTTTGCCTGCTCGATAGCGTTTCTCAATGATGTTGAGAAGTTCCTTCCCCTCCTCCAGCTTGGACTGCGCCAATTTGAGGTCGCCCTGTGCGCTTGCCACATCTAGGTAAGCGGTGAGCAGCTTCTGCGCAAGCTCGTTATGCGATTGAGATAGCTCTAACTGTGCTTTGAGATAATTGGCATTCGCTTGATCCAGTTCCGACCACAAACTGCTATCCCAAATAGTTTGAGATAAGGTAGCGCCGTAACTGTTCGAATGGCTTGAGGACTCATTCCAATCCGCTGACGCACTGGCACTTAAACCCGGCAATAACGCACTGCGGCTACTCTGTACGCCAACCTCGCCAAGCTGGACGCCGATTTTCGCTTTTTCGTAATTTGGATCGTTCTGCTTTGCTTGTTGCCAAGCTTGTTCAATAGAAATTGCGTAGGTCGGCAAACTGAGCATTGCTGCCAACAATGCAAATGCGATTGTTGATCGTTGCTGCTTAACCATGCGCCGCTCCCATCATGCTGTTGTCGATGACCTCTTCATCAAGCTCCACGCCGTCAAGCACTTCGACATTGATGCCATCTGACAGACCGAGTTTCACAGGTTGTTTATGAAACCCTTGTTCTGAGCTGTCGGGGATCAGAACATTCGGTGCGTCACCATCAAATTGCAGAGCGCGCTCCGGTAGAGTGAGTACGTTTTCAGACTTCTTAAGAATGATTTGAGCCGTCGACGAAAACCCAGAACGAAGCAACACATCTTGTGGGATCTTGAGTTCTCCCACTTCAACCTCAAAACCGTTATCAAAACTTTTTGCCGAAGCGTTGCCTTCTGGTGAGTTAAGGTTCTCAGATTGAATCGCCACTTTGGTTAGCACACCAGAAATCGCCACATCAGGATAAGGCGCAACCGTCAACATAACGGGCATTCCCGGAGACAACTGCGCAGCATCATGCTCACTGACGCTACCTTTAAAAATCAGACTGTTCATGTCGGCCAATGACATCATTTCAGTCGCGGCTTGGCTTGATTGAGTCGAGATGATCGGCTCTCCTACCTCAACTTTCTGGTTGAGTACCGTGCCATCAATTGGCGCGTAGATCGTCGACGTTAAACGCGCATCACCGATAGACGCTTCACCACTGCGGATGAGTTCGAGATTCTGGCGCTTTTGCAATACGTCCGCTTGCGCAGATTTGACTGCCGAGCGCGCACTTACGTATTCGTCGTAGTTACTTGGAATAATGTCCTGCTTGACCAAGCTTTCTAAGTTGGACAGTTTTTGTTTGGCGGATTCCAGATCGGCTTCGCCACGCATGAGTTCTGCCGATGCATCCGTTAATGCTTGGGGGGTTGGGTTTGGACGCACTTTGATCAGCGGCTGGCCTTGCTTCACCTTTTCACCAACTTTCGCGTAAATTTCACCGACGATACCATCGATTTGTGACTTGATAGACACAGAGTGTGCAGGGACAATTTTACCAACAGCCACCGCTTGTTTCTCAATCGTGCCTTTTTCCACAATCAATGTAGGCAGCAATTCTGGTTGAGCGGCAGATTGGAGATAGAAATACGTACCACCGCCGAGCAGCGCAATGCTCACAGCGGAGACAAGCCAACGTTTCGTCATTATTTATTCCAACAATTATTGGGTAGTCTAATGACTACTCCTAAAACACAAAGTTGAAGGAATAATATCCTGCTTTAATAGAGGTTTGGTTGTCACAGTTGGTATGGTTTTGTCAGTCGCCTCTGACAATCAAAGACTAAAAAAATCTCGAGGAATCATTCAGCAAAGACGCTGTCTACGATGGCGACTAACATTCTCTGTAACCGCTCGTTTCAACCGCCCCCCATTTCATTCTGAACAATGTGCAAAATGGCGCTGCTCTGTATCCAAGTGAGCAGCTGTTTCTTGAGCGTTTAATATATTCTCTTGATTAGCCCCAAACTCAGCCCCTGTTCCAGGCCAATAATATGTATCTTTATCACGACATAGTGTGAGAATGACAGGATCATTGTGTATATTGGGCTCATCTCCTAGCTCGCCATACATACTGAAAGTAATCTCAGACCCAACGTCTCCACGAAGTTTCTGAATCACTTCTGCTTGAACTTTAAAGAGAACATCTTCCTCGTGTTCAGCAAACTTTTCAAAACCTGTAATTTTCACCACTGCAGAATAGGGCGTTTGAACTATCGCATCTTTGAGTACCTCATTCTGAGAGTACACTCCCTGTGAAGCACAAGCTGATAAGCTTACACAGCCTAGCAAACTTATAAATTTCTTCATATTTAACTTTCCGTTCCTGCTAAGGCAGAGCCTTTTGTATATACAGGTAAAGTACCTTTTGTTTCATCGTAGTTACTCGGTACTACGAACTTGTCCCAGACATCAATAGAGTACTTTGCTATATTGACTTGGTTGCTTTGGTTTCCTCCTAACATGTACAAATGCCTACCATCAGGGCTCTTTCCCACGACAAAAGCAACATGCCCACCACCTTTTCTCGATTTAATCCCTAGAGCTCCATGTATAGGTTCTGAGATGTTTTTACCAAAACCCTTCCACTCCTTTGCTCGATAAGCTTCTTTTACTGGAGTGATTCCGTGTTGTTTAAAAACCCAAGCGGCAAACGAACCACACCAAGCATTTTGACCTCCAGAGTCATCAGTGCCCCAGAACTTAGATGCTGTAAAATACTCTAAAATCCTTGGATTGGCCTTAGTGCCTGAAACTTCTTTTTGTCCAATTTCTCCCAACGCTGTTTTCATCCAAGGTACTTTGGTTACTAGTTTTTGAGCATCATGAGGATCATTTTTCACTGAGCTATAGGTTGGTAATCCATTGAGCTTACGATGAGTTCTACCATTTACATCAATCCGACCATCTGGCTTTACCATATAAAGCAGCTTACGCTGACACACTTTTATTGCCTCTACTGTTTTCGATAAATGAGGGCTCCGCCCTAACGAGCCATCAACAACCAACAGTCGGGTAAACCCTATTCTCTTTTGGTTATCATTTAAAAATTGTTGAACTGCTTTAACATCATTTTTAGAGTTAGTGCCATTTATACCAACAGAACCACGGATTTTTAGTCCCATTCTCATTACCTTTATAGCTAATCATATACTTAAGAAAGTACGCCTTAGCGTGGCAACAATAAAGATGAAATATTTTTTATACGATTAGCCATACGAGGGAAATTAGGTGTTGAAAATATAGATTACAAATAAACTCAGCTCATATCACTAAAAATACCTATCTAGCATCTTTTGGTAACGCTTCAAAGCAGAACAGCCGGATGTTTTTAAACTACACGTATTAGTAGACGATAAACTGTATATGAAAGAACACTTAAATTAATGTAACAAACCTATCGCTTATTATTTTTCATTTAAATAATGATTCTTATTTTGAATATCAACCTATAATTAAAGTGCTCAAATTCTCATGTTGTATTAACTTGAGGTTTAATTTATGAAACTAACTCCTTATTTAACTGCTGTTGTTTCGGTCAGCTGCGCTTTTGGCGCATTCGCAGCCGATGATTCAAAAGCACTTTTAGAAGATGCACTGAGTGCTGCACCACCGACTATTCGCGATAAAGTAACAGTGATGGACTGGAACAATAATGTTCTGCAAGAAGGTTCTAGCCAATACACTTGCTTCCCAACGCCTCCTCAATTGGAAGGCATTGCTCCAATGTGTATGGATGGTCCTTGGATGGAATGGGCAGACGCTTGGATGAACAAAAAACCTTTCCAAGCCAAAGCATTAGGTATTTCTTACATGTTAGCGGGTGATGGCGGTGCCAGTAACACCGACCCATTTGCAGAAGGGATGACGGACGATAATCAATGGATTGTGGAAGGACCACACTTGATGATTATTACGCCAGACCAAGCGTTGCTCGACTCTCTACCAACCGATCCAAGTTATGGTGGCCCATACGTGATGTGGAAAGGCACGCCATACGCACACATTATGATTCCCGTTGGAGCGAGAAAATAAAAAGAAAAAATCCGATATTCAGTATTTTGAATATCGGATTTTTATTTAGTTATTGAGCTAACCAAATTCTCGCCAATATTCCTATCGGCGTTGTGACGCCTGTCGTAATAGAGGTCACTTCACCATTTCTTAAAATATAAATGGTTGGAGTCACGCTAATTTTCCATTCACGCATAATATCGCTTGAAGGATCGTTTATGTTTTCAAAACGATATTCTTTTGCCTGCATAAACTGCGCCACACGCTCATTTGGCCCTGATGAGCCAGAAACACCAACTACGGCATAGTCATCACTCAGCCAGCTCACGCTTGGGCTTACAAATTTACAAGCGGGACACCAAGTCGCCCAAAAATAAACAACGACAGGTTGTTCATGACTTTGTGCGATTGCATCGAAGTATTCACCATCGCTCAATACGGAGCTCAATGGTGGTGCCTCCTGTTTGGGAATATCTTTGGTGCGATACCAATCCATCGCGATAGAAATAACGGTGACAATGAGCACCATCTGTACGATTTGAACGAGCCAATATCGGACTGTTCTACGCTCCTTTGTCGAACTCATTGAATGGATCCTCCACTCGCTTGTTTCACCGCGCTTAAAACAACATCATCAGTCAGAATCACAGGTAACGGGATACCTTGTGGCGCCGCCGGGCCATAGACGATGTTGAACGGCACACCGTAACGCCCATGAGCTCGTAAAAAGTCCGTTACCGAGCCGTCCGGATGCGTCCAATCCCCTTTTAACGTCGCCACATTAGGGCTTTGCAGCAATGAGTAGACAGGATCTTGCCAGATTACGCCGATCTTGTTCGCTTTACACGTGACACACCAATCCGCAGTCACATCCACAAACACCACTCGCCCATTATTGACGTGCTCTTCAATCGCTGAATTAGAAAGCTTTTGCCAAGCTAGATCATCCGGAAGTGGCGTTGCCCATTGGTCAGCAGTGACACTGCCAAGTAGTAAGCCGCCAGCTATTAACACTAACGATGCGGTCCCTGATACAACAAGTGCTTTCTCACCATACACACGCTTAACTCTTGCCATCATGACGACAAAAGCAATCACCGCGATGATTGCAATCCATAACATCGGAACATGATTTGCCATTAATGAAAGTAGCCAAACGCTGGTTGCCAACATCATTATGCCAAACACGATCTTAACGACATTCATCCATGGACCAGGCTTTGGTAGTTTTAGCGCGACACTTGGAAACACAGCGACTAAGACCCAAGGCAGTGCCATGCCCAATGCTAATGCTGTAAAGGTAGCAAATAACGTTAATACGTCCGCGCCCAAGGCAAAAGCAACGGCGGTGCCTAAAAACGGTGCGGAACAAGGTGTCGCAAGCAAAGTAGCGAACATACCTTGAACGTAGTGACCCACTAGAGAGTTATCACCTTTCGATGCGAGCCATGTATTAGTACCCGATGACAGACGGATTTCAAATAACCCCAACATATTGGCGCCGAACAAAGCAGTGACTAGTACCATCAATCCTAGGAACCAAGGGCTTTGGAACTGCACGCCCCAACCGATCGCGTTACCCGTAAGCTTCAACACCAAAATGAATCCAGCTATCAGCCAGAACGAAGTGAGAATCCCCAGAGAAGAAGCGATAAACTGGGTACGAATTTGACGGCGCTCTACACCATGCGCAGCCACAATACTGCTGAGCTTCATCCCTAATACAGGCAGCACACACGGCATGATGTTCAAAATCAAACCGCCTAACAATGCAAATAAGAAAATACTCGCTAAAGAGGTAGTTGGCAGTGACGATGTAACCGCTCCTGCTTGTGCTTGTGTTACCTCTTCGACCAGCAAATTATCATCTTTGATAGAAACATATAACGATTGTTCATTAAGCTCTACCTCACCCAGCCAGGTATCAACCGAGTAATTTGCTGTGACGATATCACCTTCTTGCTGAAGTCCATCCAACTTGAAGCTATAGTCACGAATCGCATCACCAACACCATCTACCAACACTTGAGGATTTTGCCAACCTTGCGTGTTCTTTAGTTTGATTTGTAATTTGGATTGAGTCGCATCCCAATTTGTTTGCGTGACCTCAACAAAAGGCGAAGATTGAGGAACATTACTCACCGCTTGGGCGTAACTGAACATCACGTCTTCGTCCACTTTCAGATCAGAAGGTAAGAACGTCAATTGAATTTGGTAGTCCGTCAGCACACAAATCGTAGTACAGGAAGAAAGCGTGAGCACTGCATCAATCGTGACGGGTTTCGACATATCGTCGATATGCAGCATCATTGGGAACAAAGTGTCGCCTTTGTAACCGAGAGTCTCAATGCCCAATAACTCGAACTTTTGCGGATATGGCCATTGCCAATCAACCTTGCTCAGGTTTTGCGAGTTTTGCCAATCTATCGATGGCGCGACACCACCCTCGCCCGGCGATCGCCAGTAAGTTTTCCAGTCTCCGGTTAACTTGACATCCAAATAACCTGTAAGTGTTTTGGCTTGCGGATCTTGTTGACCCGTTAGTACAAAGCGCGTTTGCACTGGAGGATGTTGTGGATTGGTCATCCAACCGGTATCGGTAGTTTGTGCTGAAATATTCAGAGAGAACAAACTCAAAGCCAGCGTCATAAAGAACATAGACGCGAACTGAGTCAGTTTGGTAATTTGATTCATAGTAATTCCTAATAATAAAAACAAATGTGCTAAATCGCTGACGTTATTGGTCAGAAAGCACGTTTTTATTCTTGGAATACACAGAAAGTCAGATGGACTCGATACTTACGACCTATCGGCTCCGTCCAATGTTGTGCGCGAATATAAGTGCAGCACATCCAAATAGCCGATGCTAAAAGACCGACAAACAGAACAACAATAAACGCATCGAGTTGATGTTGAGAAAATTGAATTAACTTTTCAGACAATTCGCATTTGCTGGTTTCGTTAGCATCAATCGACTTGACGCTCGAACCCTCATCAGTAAGTGAAACAGCAGGCGATACCGTCTCGTACTTCATAGAGCATGACGATGCAAAACCTGAATTTTGCATCAGACACACGACAACCACCCAGCCAATAATCGCTAGTAGCCATTTCACCCGTTTATGTGGCGTGTGATGTCGTTTAGTCAATAAACTCATAAGAATTCAGATAAAGTAGGAACGAAGAAGATAATACGCGAGTCGTCATAAAGCTCAAGTTGTATCCACAAAATAGCATTAAGAAGCTTCACTCACTAAGCTCTAATCTAGCTTGCCATAAATATATGCCAACTCTGCGACGGTTTTTGCCGAGAACTTCTTCAATAGATTAGCTCGGTGTACTTCAACCGTTCGCATTGCTATGCAAAGTTCGTCAGCAATACGAATGTTGCGCTTTCCTTCAATAATCAAACGTAAAATGTCTTTTTCTCTAGGTGTGAGCGATTCATAAGCCGATTTAGCTGCTGCCATATCGAGGTTTGTGGCAGACTGCGCCTGTCCCTGCAAAATGGCTCGTGCCAGTTCATCGCCTTTGACTGGTTTTTGGAAGAAATTGACCGCCCCAGCTTGCAATGCATCGACCGCCATCGGAACATCACCATGCCCTGTCAGATAAATAACGGCTAGCGGGCTGTTGGCTTGATTTAAAATTTGGTGCACTTGCTGGCCACGAAGGTTGGGCATTCGGCTATCAAGGATCACGCATCCGGCCTGATGAATGTTCACTTTATCGAGAAAAGATTGCCCATCAGCAAAAGTCGTCACGTTGAAGTCATGCTCTTCCAACATAAAAGCGAGCGAGTCACGCACCGATTCATCATCGTCGACTACAAAAACAGGTAGCTGCTTTTCACCGCTGCTCATTGAATGCTCCTATGCCTAGTTCAGATTAGTTTTGATATGGAAACACAAGCTCAACCAAACAGCCATGTGGCGCTGTCGAGCTGATGAGAAACTCGCCACCATGCATTTCCATTACATCACGACAAATGGCTAACCCCAGCCCGAGCCCTTCTTCTTTGCTACTCACAAACGCTTGAGTTGGATTCTCTTGCTGCAACCCTGTGCCGTTGTCCAATACTCGAATGGAAAGTTGATTGACTTGGTAGTCACTATGCAGGGCAATTTTACCTTGATAACCTGACGAGTGATATTTCTCTTGGAACAAAGTACACGCATCAATCGCGTTACTGATCACATTAACTAAAACCTGTTGAACGCCCACAGCGTCGACAAGTACCGGACAGACGTTCCCTTCTATACTGGTCACAATCGAAATATTTTGCTTCTGCATTCGAAAATGGAGCAATTCAATCGTGTCATCAATAAGAACTTGAAGATCGCACGGCGCTTTGTCGACACTGCGCTTGCGGATCAACGTTCTTAAGCGCTGAATAATTGCATCGGCTCGTTCAACTTGCCCCTGTATTTTCTCAAGCACTGGGACAATATCTTCATGAGGGCGTTTTTTGGCCAAGCGAAGTAAACCGCCTTCACTGTAATTGCGAATGGCCGCCAATGGCTGATTGAGCTCATGGGCAAGACTGGTGCCGATTTCACCGACAATCGCGACTCTTTGTGAATGCTCTAACTGTTCACTTTTCTCTTTTAAACGTAACGATGTCTGCTCCAACGCTTGCTTGCTCTTGCTAAATCGATACTCAAGCCAAAAGTGGTAAGCGTTCAATACAATCACAAAAATGAACAGCGCCCACGCCCATTCCTGATGACTACGCAGCCAACGCAATGCTTCTTGCCACCAAGGCTGCTGCAACGGATGGAGGTCTAGCGCCTGATAAAGTTTGTCGATGCTCAGCAAGCTGACGGGTGACGTCCAACCTGACGCGCCTGCCGCAATAATCGCAGGGTGATCTGGCGGCATCGCTAACAATACTTGCGCAATCTGTTTGGCGAGCTGAGCTGAGCCACGCTCTGTTTTGGCAAATGACCAGTTTGGATATAACGGCGTAGAAACAGCGCACGAAGAATGTTCATTTGGCTGTTGATTTAGGACTCGAAAATCACCTTGCTGTAACAGACCTTCATTTTGCATCTGTTCCAATAAACAAGCAGGGATGACAGCGGCTTCCACATTACCATCACGCAATTGATACAGGTTGGCGTCAATAGGAAAGCCGAGGTAACGGACATCAGCAAAGAAATCGTTAGGATTAAGACCCATTTCCAAGATTTGATAGCGCATCGTTAGATAACCACCAAAGGCTTTTTCTGATACTGCCGCAACGGGAAGCCCTGAGACATCTTGCAATGTTTGATGGCTTGAATTGGCTCGAACCACCAGCGCCGAACCAATGCCGTAGTTCGAATTTTGCGGCACTCGGCTGGTTAGCGTTGCCATCCACGATAGCGCGTATTGCCTGCCCAATCGCACGGCTTGACCGGGGTTAGTTAAGATGAAATCCATCGTCTGAAACTTCACCGCTTGGCCCATTTCATCCAAGTTAAGGGGATGAAGAACAAAATGCACATCGGAAATTTGCTGATTGAGCCAATCAATGGTCGGTTGCCATCTCTGCTCAGCATAAAGATGACCGCGTATCGCTAACACGCCCACTTCGACTTTCTGCTTGGCCTCTGGCTGCACTGCCTTTTGCTCTTGCAGATCTGCTTGTTCAGAAACTGCGCCCTGAGCCAAAGATGCAAAGGCAACCAAGCAAAGAATCCGAAGCTGAAGCCACAGTACTTTTTTCATGATGAGTCGAATCGTTCCGTCAAGAAAGTGCGACAAGAATAACAGCTACCTTCCCTAAACCACATTTGTTTTAGATCAAGTTTGATCTGGGTATGTGGAAATCCACAATATAAGCCTCGCGGTGCATTTCTCACAATGGAATCAGTCAATTCAAATACAACAAAAAAGCAGGTGAGTTATGGATTCCACCAAACGTCGCTTTCTCAGCGCGGTCACAGCTGGAGCCGCGTTAATTCCAGTCGCGGGCATTGGCACGGTAACCGCGGGAAACATTATTCGCAATAACCAGTCCGCCGATCGAAAAGGACAAGTGGGGAAACGTTATGCCATGGTGGTGGATTTACGAAAGTGCGTCGGATGCCAGGCTTGCACCGTGGGTTGCAGCATTGAAAACCAAGCACCTATCGGTCAGTTCCGAACCACAGTAAAGCAGTACGAAGTCACGCTGGATGACGGTTCGAAAGCCACGCGAGAAGCGAAAGCCTTTATGCTCCCTCGCCTTTGTAACCACTGCGAAAACCCGCCCTGCGTGGCTGTGTGTCCGGTTCAAGCGACCTTTCAGCGAGAAGATGGCATCGTCATGGTGGATAACAGTCGCTGTGTCGCCTGCGCGTATTGCGTACAAGCTTGCCCTTACGATGCTCGTTTTATCAATGAGGACACCCTCACCGCAGATAAATGCACCTTCTGTGCACATCGACTCGAACAAGGCTTATTACCTGCCTGCGTGGAAACCTGTGTTGGCGGTGCGCGTGTGATTGGTGATTTGAATGATCCATCAAGTGAAGTCCGCCGCTTAATTGCGAAGCACCAAGACGACATCAAAGTGCTAAAGCCCAATGAAGAGACCAAGCCACACGTGTTTTACATCGGCATGGATGAACGCTTTACCAGCCATATCGACGGGCAGCCAGCTATTTACGACCCACAAGGAGAGCACGCATGAACATCAGCGAAGTGTTAGTCCAACCTCAAGCGATGGCTTGGCTCCCGTGGGCGGTACAGTATTTCTTCTACATCGGTTCGGCTTATGCGGCTGCTATTTTATTCCTAATCGCCCTATTATTTGAAAAACACACCAGCCACAGACTGCGCGCTGCATTTGTGCTGACGCTGGCCATCGGCGCCATCGTGGGACCATTAGCGTTAACAGGCGACCTTCACCAACCGGGACGAGCTTGGCATTTTTACGCGCACATCACGCCGTGGTCATGGATGTCTTTAGGGTCGCTTTTCTTGCCTGTTTTCTCAGGTTTAGCGGTAATAACCGCATGGCTGTATCTCCGCCAGGATCTGATCAACTTACGTGATCAGCCTGGGAAAGTACTGCCTCTAATTTCAAAGCTGTCATTGGGTGACTGGGCGCTCTCTCGTAGAGCCATGCTTATGGTGTCCGCCATCACGGTACTATCAGGCATCACCATCGCTGTCTACACAGGCGCTGAAATTGCGGTCGTTAAATCGCGCTCGTTATGGCACCAACCCGCGTCACCAATTCTTTGGTTTGTCACTGCATTTATGGGCTCGGTCGGTTTCGCTCTGCTGATTTGGCTCTTGCTGCCTAGTCAGTCAAAGACGCTAACATCTGGCGATACTAATTTACTGAAAAAATCGGTGGTTACCAGCGGTGTATTAACGCTGATACTGCTACCGATTTGGGCATCCAACAATTCCGCTTTTTCGCTCTATTCTAGCGAGCAATGGATGCACAACATTGCCCTGCTCACTTTCGTTATTTTGGGCAGCATTACCTTCGCGTTTATGACGATGAGAGACACCAAATCGTCAACAACGTCTCGTATACATCGTGTCATGGGCTCGTTGTGCCTGTCGTTGATCACGTTGGCAAGCGCATGGCTGATCCGCTGGTTCACCATCATGGAAGTGCAAACCATCGCCAAGTTCGATGCAGGGCTGTATCCATACCAACTCACTATGGATGGAAATGGCTGGATAGGCATTATCGGCATGCTCGGATTATGGCTTGCACTGGCATTACTCGCTTCAGAGTTAATCCAGCCAAAGCGAAACTCCGAAGTGACACCAACATCACTCACTTTAACTGAACGCTAATCAAAGAGGATTTCATTATGGATAACAAACGCCGTCAGTTTTTGAAATCAGGCATTGCAGTGGGTGGGCTTGGCGCATTCGCTGCGGGTTACGCCACCACCACCAAACATATGGTCGAAGGTGCGCTCGAAGGCACCGCTGGAGAAAAAACGCGTGATATTCACCACGGTAACTCGCTTGAACCAGAATACACGGTCAACAACAAAGGCAACCTGATCCCGAATCCAAATCAGCGCGTTGCGCCATCCATGTGCTTTGGTTGTTGGTCACTGTGCGGGTTGCGTGTACGCATTGATAACCGCAACGACGAGATTTTGCGTATTACTGGCAACCCATATCACCCACTCTCTCATCAGCAACACATTCCGTTCGAAACGCCAGTCAAAGATGCTTATTTAAGTTTGGCAGGAGAAGCGGGCCTTGAAGGTCGCTCCACCGCCTGCGCACGTGGAAACGGGATGCTAGAAATTCGCAACAGTCCGTACCGCATCACTCAACCGCTGAAACGAGTTGGCAAACGCGGCGAAGGAAAATGGATTCCGATCAGCTACGAGCAATTGATAGAAGAAGTCGTTGAAGGTGGTGATTTATTTGGTGAAGGCCATGTTGATGGCTTGCGCGACATTCGCGATTTAACAACGCCCGTTGATCCTGAAAACCCAGAATATGGCCCGAAAGCCAACCAACTGTTAATGACCAACGCCGGTAACGAAGGCCGAGACGACATCTTCAAGCGCTTCGCGTTCAACAGCTATGGTACGCGAAACTTTGGGCATCATGGCTCTTACTGCGGCTACGCATTTCGTGCTGGCAGCGGCGCATTTATGAATGATTTGGATAAATTTGCCCATTTAAAACCAGACTTCGATAATGCCGAATACATCATCTTTATTGGTATGTCGCCTGCTCAAGCTGGCAACCCTTTTAAGCGTCAGGCGCGTCAACTCGCCAATGCGCGAACAAAAGGTAGCTTGGAATACACCATCATCACGCCAAGTTTGCCTGCGGGTTCATCGAGCTTGGCGGCAGGTGACAATAACCGCTGGGTACCAATCAAACCAGGCACCGACTCTGCCCTCGTGCTTGGCATGATCCAATGGATTATCGAAAACCAACGCTACAACAAAACCTTCTTAGCGCAGCCGGGGGCAAACGCGATGAAGCGAGCCGGCACCGCGCACTGGTGTAATGCTACGCATCTCGTGATAAGCGATGAGCAGCACCCGAGAAACGGCACGTTTTTACGCGCGTCGGATTTGAATCTGCCATTCGAAGGCGAAGCGTTGTCTGACTCCGATCCGTACGTCATCGTGGATGATCAAAGCGGCGAATTTGGTGTTCATACCCAGACAGGGGAAGCGGCACTGTTTGTCGATAAAACGGTTTCGCTTGCATCAGGCGAAGTGCGAGTAAAATCTTCCCTGCAAAGACTCAAAGAAGAGGCGTTTAAATACAGCCTTGAGTTCTACAGCCAACAATGTGAGATTCCTGTCGAACAAATTGTTGAACTAGCAAAGCGCTTCACCAGTTACGGAACAAAAGCGGTAGTCGATACCCACGGTGGCAACATGCACACCAATGGGTTCTATAACTCGTTTACCATCATGATGCTCAATGCGTTGATTGGTAATATCAATATGAAAGGCGGCGCGATGGCCAAAGCGGGTGGCTACCCAACTTCCGCTGCGGGCCCTCGTTACGACTTCACCAAATTTGCGGGCAAAGTCGGCCCGAAAGGCGTCTTTCTGTCGCGCAGTAAATTCCCCTACCACAAAACCAGCGAATACAAACGTCGCGTTGAGGCAGGTGAATCCCCTTACCCAACTCGCGCCCCTTGGTATCCGTTTGCCGCGCCATTGCTGACAGAGCACCTATCTGCGGCTATTGATGGGTATCCATACCGCGTTAAAGCGTGGCTCAACCATATGGCGAACCCAATGTATGGTGTACCCGGTTTAAAAACGCTGCTAGAAGACAAGCTTAAAGATCCAAAGCAGCTCGGTTTGATTGTGTCTGTTGATGCATTCATTAACGAAACCACCGCGTTGTCGGATTACATTGTGCCGGACACCGTTACTTACGAAAGCTGGGGCATGGCAACGCCTTGGCACGATGTTCCGGTGAAAACCGTTACCGCTCGTTGGCCGATAGTGGAAGCGCGAACAGAGAAAACCGTCGACGGTCGCTCGATTTGCTTAGAGAACTTTTTGATTGATGTCGCCAAGAAAATGCAACTAGGCGGCTTTGGTGACAACGCGATTCAAGATGCTCAAGGAAACTGGCACGATCTCCACAGCGCTGAAGATTTCTACTTACGTTCCGCGGCAAACTTGGCGTATGTGAAAGGCGGCGTGCCTGAAGTTTCGGCAGAAGACATTGCGTGGTCAGGCTTAGAGCGTTTAATGCCAGCGATGCAAAGCACGCTAACAGCGGATGAGATGAAACGAGTGGCGTTTATTTTTGCTCGCGGCGGACGCTTTGAAAATGCAACCGAAGCGTATCAAGGTGAGCAAATGAAGCACAAATGGACACGACCTGTTGCGATATGGAATGAACGTGTCGGCAGCGCAAGAAACACTATGACGGGGGATTTCTACACCGGTTGCCCAACATGGCATCCACAAAAACTGGCCGACGGCACACCAATGGAAGACCAGTTCCCAAGCTCAGAATGGCCTTTCAGCCTGACTAACTTTAAATCCAACATTCACAGTGCGGTGTCGAACCTATCGCCAAGGTTGAACTCGATTAAAGGCGTAAACCCAGTGTACATCCATCCAATCGATGCCGAGCGTGCAGGCATTAAAACGGGAGACGAGTTTATGATCGAAACTCCATCAGCAAGCACCAAAGCACTTGCGATGATAGTCAGCGGAATTCGCCCTGGCACACTCGGATTTGAACATGGGTTTGGTCATACCGAGCTAGGACAACGCTCGCACTGGATCGGCGATAAACAGCAACCCGTAAAAACGCGCAGCCAAGATGGCGTTAACATTAACGACATCGGATTAATTGACCCAACCCGAGAAGGGAAAGGCGTGTTGTTAGATTGGGTGGTAGGAGCCGCGGCTCGCCAATCATTACCAGCCAAAATCCGCAAAGCTTAGTAGACAACCAAACCTGAAGAGCTGCCATTTAGCAGCTCTTCACATCCTCTAAATATGTGGAAATCCACAATACCTTTCCTTATTGACAAGGCCGACAATATCGTCCCAGTGACTACCAAGTAGCACTTGGACATATTAATAACAATTAAAGTGAGTCAGCATGTCAAAGATTCTTCCAGTGGTGACAGCCTATTTGCTAGCCACCACTATGGGCGCAAGCGCCTCGTCTATTCCGGAAAAAGCCAGCGTGTGTAGTGGTTGTCACGGCCAAGATGGCATGGGACAGCCAAATATCGCGCCTATGATCGCTGGTTTAAACGCAAATTATCTCAACACTCAAATCGAACTATTCCTTAGTGGTGAACGCCAAAACGTAGTCATGCAAGGCATGGCGAAAGAGCTTAGCGATCCTGCCGTTCGTAAAGAAGTCATGGATTACTTTGCTAATCTTCCAAGCTACGAGTTCACTAACCCAGAGCAACGCGGCGACCAAGCCGACATTCGTAACCCGTATCGTAAATTGATCTTCCAAGGTGATTGGGATAGAAACATTCCAGCTTGCGCGACTTGTCATGGAGCCAGCGGAATGGGCGTCGACAAATTCCCTCGCCTCGCAAGCCAACATGCTGATTACTTAAAAACGCAATTGATGGCATGGAAAAACGGCACTCGCAGTGGTGACCCGCTCAATATGATGGGTACTATCGCGAAAAATCTCACTGACGAAGAGATTGAAAACCTTTCCTACTACTTTGCCTCATTACGTTACTAGGAGCAGACATGAAACGTTTCTATTCTTTGTTCGCATTGCCTCTCATCTCTGCTGCTACTTTGGCCAACGAGCCACTACCGGATCGTCAAACTGAACTGCCAGCTGTGAAAAAAGAAAATCATGGCGAATATTTGCAACCTCGCGATCTGAGTAAAATTCCAAACACCGCATTTGGTGAGCAAGTAAAACGTGGTTACTCGCTCTTTGTTAACTCGCAACAGATGCGCGGCAAATACGTTGGCAATGAGCAAAACTGTGTGAACTGCCATATGGAAGCAGGACGAAAAGCCAATGCAGCACCGCTGTGGGCGGCGTACATGGCCTACCCGGCTTATCGCAAGAAAAACGATCGCGTAAACAGCTACGCAGACCGTATTCAAGGTTGCTTCGAATACTCCATGAACGGCAAAGCCCCCGCTTACGACTCACCCGAAATTGTTGCCCTCAGCGCTTACGCTTATTGGTTGGCGATGGGCGGCTTGCTCGACAAACATGGTATGACGGATGAACCAATTCCGGAGCTAGACGCAAAAGCGTTGCAAGTTGGTGGAAAAGCAAAAGACTTCCCGTTGCCCGAAGCCATCGCGCAAGCATTACCAATTGAAAAGCGAGGTAATCTCTCTGGGCGTGGCTACCCAAAAATCAACGCCCCTGAGCAAGAACCATCAATAGAGCGAGGCGCACTGGTCTACGAAAAGAACTGTGAAACTTGTCATCGCGCCGACGGTTCAGGCATCAAAAGCACCGACGGTCATTCATACATTCCACCACTTTGGGGCGAATATGCGTATAACTGGGGTGCAGGTATGCACCGGATTAACACCGCGGCCTATTTTATTTACGAAAACATGCCGCTTGGGAAAAGTGTCCAGTTAAGCAAACAAGAAGCGTGGGATGTCGCGGCATACGTCAATAGCCACGAGCGTCCACAAGATCCTCGATTTAAAGGCAACGTGGGCGCAAACGCAGAGAGATATCACCAACATCAAGGCTATTACGGAAAAACACTTAGTGGGAAGCAAGTCGGCTCTAATGCTTTCAAGAGCGGAACCGTCGAGTAAAAAACAACCGTTCATCTTAAATACCAGTGCTCCCACCTCCCTGCTCAGGTTCTCTGAGCAGGGGTGTTTTACTCTCCTGAAGCAATTCACTTACCCTCTCCAAACCAGCAACGTTAAGTGGTTTTCGGCTTCCAACATACCCATCTTCTCAGTAAAATAGTGCGCCAAACGCAACTTTATTTATATCTTAGAGCTTCCATATACTATGATGCCAAAAGTAAGAAACTCGTAAACTCCTGAATCAAAACAAGCGTGCCTAATGAAAAAAGAGTATTCTTAGGACAAATGAATCCAAAACCTACCCGATGAGTATTCAACCTAATTCCCGTCAGTTAATTTCATGCGAAGAGTGCGGCCTTGTTGTTCGTATTCCCGATATCGATCAAGGGCAAAAAGCTCAATGTCCTCGATGCGCGCATTCTCTGACAAAAGTGAATGCTAAACCCTATCAAAGCGTGATCGCCATTTCATCGGCATGTTTGATCATGTTGGTGTTAAGCATTTCTTTCCCTTTTATGTCGTTCAGTGTGCAAGGGCTATCGCAAGAAATCACCTTATTGCATGCGGCCAAAATGCTGGCTGAATTTCAAAATGTACTTTTAGGTGTGTTGCTTCTCGCAACGGTCGTCGTATTGCCTGCTATCTATGTCGGTCTCATTCTCTTTCTTCATCTCGAAGCATTAAAAGCGCGTAAACATACGCCATCCAAAAAACAGCAACGAATGGCGAAAGTTTTATGTCGCCTTCTGTTTCGAGTCGAACCCTGGCTGATGGTCGATGTATTCTTGATTGGCGTATTAGTCAGCTTAATTAAAATCGCTTCTCTGGCAGACATTGGAATGGGGACTTCATTCTGGGCGTTCTGCGTTTATACCGTACTGGTAGTCAAATGTATTTCTATGGTTGACAAAAGCTGGCTCTGGGGACACTTCATTCCAGCCATCGTGCTGCCCGATGTAAATGAGGGCGATACGCACCATAACCACAACCATATTGGTTGCCATACATGTCACCAACTCAACCCAATTGAAGCGAAAAAGCACCAATACTGCATTCGTTGTAAAAGCCCTATTCATAAATACAACCCAGCTGATAATTTACAAAAAGCTTGGGCGCTTTTGTTTGCGTCAGTCATTTTCTATATACCCGCGAACCTTTATCCAATGATGTATACCGTAAGCCTTGGACATTCAGAAGGTTCAACTATCATGGAAGGGGTAATACTGCTTTGGCATTTAGGTTCTTACCCTATTGCGATGGTAATTTTCTTTGCTAGCGTATTCATTCCAATGGCGAAAATGCTGGCACTCGCGTGGCTGTATTACAATGCGCAAAAAGCGCGATATCTTCCTCCCAAAGAAAGTATTTCACGCTTAAAGATATACCGCTTAACTGAGTTTATTGGTCGCTGGTCCATGATCGATATCTTTGTCGTCGCCATCTTAGTTGCACTGGTTCAGTTGCAAAACTTAATGGCGATTTATCCAGGCCCTGCTGCGCTCTCTTTCGCGGCAGTGGTCATTTTCACTATGCTTTCTGCAATGATATTTGACTCACGTTTGTTGTGGCAGTTGCCACAAAACGAAGTGCAGGAGCCGATTTCTGACAACTTAAACGAGAAAGCCAAATATGAGTGATGAGAACAACGTAACCGCTCAAATAAAACCGCAAAAGCAGATTTCTGCGATCTGGATTGTCCCGATCCTTGCGCTAGCCATGGGAGCGTGGATGCTGTTCCAATACATCAACAGTACAGGCCCACAAATTACTCTCCAACTGCCAACCGCAGATGGGATTGAGGTTGGCAAAACCGAAATCCGAGCATTGAATGTAAAAGTCGGACTGATTACTGAAGTCACTCTCAGTGAAAATTACGATCACATCATCGCTAAGGCACAAATGAACAAGGATGCAGAACGCATGCTGCGAGATGACACCATGTTTTGGGTGGTGAAGCCTCGTATTGGCCGTGATGGCGTTTCAGGTTTAGAGACCTTGCTCTCTGGCGCTTATATCCAACTTCAGCCGGGTAAATCTAAAATAGAGAAAGAGCGCTTTACGGTCTTAGATGTTCCCCCAGTGGCCTCTCCTGATGCAGAGGGGTTGCGCCTTGTGTTAACACACCGCGAGGCTGGTAAGCTAGGCGTTGGTGACCCCGTCATTTATAAAGGCTTTACGGTTGGTCGTGTAGAGAAAACTAGCTTTGATGTTGACACTCGCAAAGCGTTATACCAACTCTTTATTTTCAAGCCTTATGACAGCTTAGTGCGCACTCGTACCAAGTTCTGGCTGAATTCTGGCGTAGATTTACAGCTCAATGCTGAAGGGTTCGAAGTCAAGTTTGGCTCATTAGAGAGCATGCTAACGGGTGGTGTTACCTTCGATACCGTTCCAGGTCTTGAATCCGGTGAACAGCTCACTGAAAATATGGTCAACTTCCGCTTGTACGATTATATTAAACAACTTCGAGAAGGCATGTACGATGATTATATTGAATTCGTTATGCTTTTTGATGAATCGGTACGAGGACTTAAACGTAAGGCACCTGTCGAATATCGAGGCTTGAGAATTGGTACTGTGATGCGTGTACCAATGCGACTTCCAACCCCAGAAGAGAACTTTTCTGCGAAAAAAATCCCTGTATTGGTACGTATCGAGCTCGGCCGTGTTTATGGCGATTTCCAATCCCAATCTTTACCAATGTTAAAAGATAAATTGAAGAGTGAGTTTGCTAAAGGCCTACGTGGTACTTTAAAAACAGGTAACTTATTAACAGGCGCACTGTATGTTGACGCCGACTTCTATCCAAACGACGAGCCTTACGTACCGAGTAAGTTTGCTGATTTAGATGTTTTCCCAACTATGCGTGGTGGTTTTGCGCAGGTTCAGCGCCAAGTGAACGACTTCCTAAATAAGATTAATAACTTACCAATGGAAGAAACACTAGACTCTCTCAATTCAACGTTAAAAACGTCCGAAAAAACGTTAGCTTCAGCAGAACGCGTGGCGGACAGTATTGATAAACTTTTGAATCAAAAAGAGACGCAAGAGATCCCAACAGATATTCGCCAAAGCTTACAGCAATTACAAAAAACACTCGATGGTTATGGGCCCAACTCAACCATGTACAGCGAAATGGAAGCCACGCTAAAAGAATTAGAAAGCGTGATGACAGAGTTTAAACCCGTACTTAAACAGCTAAACGAAAAGCCAAACTCTCTCGTGTTTGGAGAAGATGAAACCAGTGACCCAATACCAGTTAAAGGCAAAAACTAATGAAACGAGTATTCTTTCTGTCTATCGCGCTATTTGTCGGTCTAACGGGTTGCAGTAGCGCTCCGCAAACTAAAGGAGCTATGTACCTTCTACCTAAGGCGGAACCAGTGACTCTGAGCTCTTCTGATATCGCTCAGCGCCCAACTTTAGTTGTTCGTCCAGTGACATTGGCGAGTTATTTGAATGATAATGGCATTGTTTATCGAACCTCTGAGACCCAAGTTATTCAGGCGAAACACAATCAATGGGCGCACAGTATTTCTGAGCAAATCACTCAGAGAGTCGTCGCGGAGCTGCGTCACAAGCAAAGTCATTACTGGCCGGCTGAAATGAATAATCTGTTGGATCAAAGCGGTGAAGCCAAACTCCAGCTTACGTTAAATAAATTTAATGGCAGCTACAAAGGTAATATCGAAATTGAGGGGGAATGGTTACTCATTAATGCCGAAGGTAAGGTAGAAAACAGCGCGCCAATACAAATCTCACAGCCGCTTCAAGATGAGGGCTATGAAGCGCTCGTCAACGCTTTATCCATAGGCTTAGAAAGCCTAACCTCAGACATTGCCAAACAACTCTAAGTCAATGTTAATTACAGGGAAGCAAGTTGCTTCCCTTTTTTATGCAGAGTGTAGCGACTTCTACTAAGCTGAAAGCTGACGAAAAGCCGAAAAGGAAATTGGATGAAACCATGTAACCTGCTATCACTCTCCTCACTCATTCTTGTATTACCTACATCAGTAGCGCTCTCAGCCGAGACACAAGAATCTCGTTGGCGAAATAGCATAGAAGTGTACATGCTAGGACTGAATATCCACGGGGATACCAGTATTGTTCGCTTTTCATCAGAGGTGGATGTCGATCCTAAGTTCATCGTAGACCACCTCGATATTGGGGCGATGTTGCGATTCGAGAGTATTTACCAAAGTAAGTGGGGCTACTACATAGATTATAGTTTCATGAACTTAAGTGGTGATGTTAATAATATCAAGGGCGCTCTGCCTAACGCTCGTTATCGTGCGGACATCGAAATACGGCAAGGTGTTCTAGAAGCAAAGGCATTCCAACGCGAACAATATTCATTCGGTAAACTGGATTATATGTTTGGATTACGTTGGTGGGACAATGACATCACCGGCAAGCTGTATCGTAATGACAACCGGGTACTAGAAGATAGACTGTCATTACAAGAAGATTGGGTCGATTTTTTAGTTGGCTTGCGACTCATTGATGAATTGAGCGAAAACTGGCGATTTCATGCCAGCATCGACGCCGGACTTGGCAACGATACTCACTTCACTTATGCCATTCAAACTGGTGTTCGTTATAGCTTTAATGAATGGTCTGATCTCAACTTAGCTTACAAGTCGACCTGGGTCGATTACAAAAATGAAGAGGTATTTGAATATGATACGGCTTCTCAAGGGCTTTTAGTCGGACTTGGCTTTTACTTTTGATTAGGTTGAACCCTAGCCTATATTCAAGCGTTGTAACTTGTACCAACTCTAGGTACACGTCTAGTGCCACGTTACAGATGCTTAAATAAGGCAAATTGATCTTCATCAGACTATAAATTGCTCTTCGGTGCTACTCTCTGTCACAAAATATAAAACCCCACTCTATGACCTCATATAGGTCTTGTTGATAAGGTTCCCGAGTAGCAATGTCGATTAACATTTCCGATTTAACCACCGCCCTAAATAAGGTGGAGCATATTCATAAAGTGCAGCTTGAAAACGTACATCAGTTCTTCAAAGCAAACGAAGCTTTCTCGTTGCAAACATTCAGCCAGCTGATATCAAGCAACTCGCTTGATGATCGATTTAAAACCATCGATAAAGCGTTCTCTTTGCTTGGTGATGCAAAAACCTACCTTTTAGAAGCGTCTTACCTTATTAAGTAAAAAAGAAAGCCCCGATAAAATTCATTACCGGGGCTATCATTTTCTATCTAAACTACTGATTTACAATTTGTAACGATCATCAATTACCGTTAATTCTGGGAAGGTTTTACCCTCGTCCATCGCTTCTTCTGTCTCTTCTTTTACTTGGTTATCAATCCAGAAATTACCGATATCCATTGGATGAAGCACCCATTCTGTCGCTTTTGTCATGCCGTTTTTAGAAATTTTAACCCAGCGCCAATGAGCAACTCGAGAATAAGGCACCATGTAGCCAGGAACGATGATGTTCGCTTTGCTGACATAGTTTTGGATTTGATGCGACAAGTCGTAACGCTTCTCCTGATCAAACTCAGAGTCATACGCTTCAATTAACTTGTCTAGCTCAGGGCTGCTGTAGTTGGTGTGAGCATTCGTTTGTGGTCGATTTGCATTATCCGAGTGTAGGTATTCCCAATACGCAGGGATCTCACCAGAGCCCATATTCAAAAACGCTAGCTGATGCTTTTTCTCAAGAATGTATTTAAACGCAGATGAGCCATCCACCAAGTTTAACGTGAACTCAAGACCAGCAAGTTTCGCTTGCTCTTTCAGGTATGCAATACGCGGTGTCCAAGAGTTGTATCCGTAGGTGATAGCAAAGCTCAAGCGTTGGCCCTTGTCGTTAACACGAATACCATCTGCGCCCACTTTGTCAAAGCCCGCTTTTTCGAAGTGTTTAACCGCCGCATCAGCATCAAACTTTGGCGGTGTATTGTTAGGATCATCGTATTCGCCATGACCAAAGCCGAGTCCATGCGGTTTACGTGAATAATCTCCACGCATGATGTTTTCAATCATGCCGTCATAGTCAGTGGCTGCCATAACACCTTTACGCACTTCTAGGTTATCCAACATCGGCATCGCTGTGTTCATCCAAAGACCACCTGCTCCTTGCGGTGCTTCGTTAAAGCCCCAGTACTTTTGGATATAGCCTTTTTTGTACACATCACTATTGGTTTTGTCATGCCAAAAGCTTGGTAGCACCATCTCAAAGTAGTCTAAGTTGCCTTTCTCAAAGTGCTTCATGGCAATATCAGGATCGCGAATCACCTTAATGCGAACCTTTTCAACGTTATAACGGTTTTTATAGTAGCGGTTGTTGTATCCCCACCAATCTTCACCGACATGTTTGAATGTCACGCTCTTACCTTTCTTCACTTGATCAATGTAGTAAGGCGCTGCGGTTGGCTCAGATTTAAAGTTAAACTTTCTGACGAAGTTATCAGGCATGCCATCGTTATTTGCGTCCTTTTCTCCTTCAAAGAAGTGTTCAGGACGAGGCTGAAAACCATTACTTGGCATGTTAATCATAACCATAAGTGAGTCATGACTTTGAGCTACAGCAAGATTGACTTTGATCGTGTAGTCATCAATTTTTTCAACACTCACAATACTGTTTGTGAAGAAGTCGTTATACCACGGGTCGATAATGTCTTTTGACGTGTAGTACTTCATCATAAAGACGTAATCATCTGCTGTAATTTTTTCACCATCTGACCACTCGGCCGTTTCGTCGAGTTTAAAGAATACGGTTTTGTTGTCCTCTCCAAATGCCCATGACTTAGCAAGTTGAGGGATCCATTTGCCAGTATTTGGATGACGCTGAGCCAGTTTTGGTGAACCATCCATTAAGTATTGGCGCAAACCTGAGTTCGCATCTGGACCAACACTTCGTAATGTTTGCGGAAAGCTCTGAATGTAAGTGCGATAGGTGCCACCTCGTACCGCTTCTTCAGAGGCAAATAGAGGTTCGTTGTTGTTTGAAATCCATTCGATATCAGCTGGCAATTCTGCCGCACTCAGTTGAAAACTGGCAGCGGTCAGTGTTGCTAGTACTGAAAATGGCAGTTTTTTAGTCATGTTTCTTCCTTGTTGTGTTTGCGCACTAAGGTCGTAACAAGGAAGACAGCGTGTGAAAGCTCACAGAAAGCTGCGATTTAAAATACGCAGATAGGAAATAATAGGAACGTAATATGAAGTGACGTCCTGCCAGCTTCTATATTAATTTCAAAGAGTTTCACTAGGTCATCCTAGACCTTACAACGCAGTGAATGCATCTTCGCCATAGTATTCTTTAGATATTTGTAACGCAAGCCATCAATAACACATGATTGCATTTTCGAGGCATCACAGTGAGTTATGTTACAAAAGTGTGATCAGCATAGTACCAAGCCCTACTTTACTCAGAATAAACCGCAGAACCTTTATCTCAATTGGCCCCGATATACCAGTTACAGCGAGTAAATGATCAGACATAGCTGGTTAAAAGGAATGGTTGTTTACCGCGATCAGTATTTTCATTCGATATAAAAAGTGAGGCATCTTAGCCTCACTTTTCTCCATACAATCGAGACAGTGCTTACATTTTAGATAAGCTCTCATTGATCGACTTCAGCACTTCTGCAGGATTTGACGCTTGAGTGATAGGGCGACCAATCACAAGATAATCTGAACCTGATTGGATAGCGTCTACTGGCGTCATGATACGGCGTTGGTCACCTTGTTCTGAACCAGCAGGTCGAATACCAGGGGTCACTAATTTAAATTCTTGGCCTAGTTCGCTCTTCAGTAGTGAGGACTCTTGCGCTGAACATACGACACCATCTAAGCCCGCGTTTTTGGTCAAGGTTGCTAGACGAATCACTTGCTCCTGAGGCGCAACATTCAAACCAATACCAGCTAAATCACTTTGTTCCATACTGGTTAGTACCGTTACACCGATAAGAAGTGGACGATCTTTACCATATGGCTCAAGAATTTCACGTGATGCCGTCATCATACGCTCACCACCGCTCGCGTGTACGTTCACCATCCATACACCCATTTCAGCCGCAGCGCGAACTGCTTTCGAACAGGTGTTTGGAATATCGTGAAATTTTAAATCTAGGAATACCGAGAAACCACGTTTATGGAGTTCACGTACAAAATCAGGACCAAATAGCGTAAACATCTCCTTGCCAACTTTTAGTCGGCATGACGCAGGATCAATTCTATCTACAAACGCAAGTGCATCTGCTTGGTTATCATAATCCAGTGCGACAATAACTTTTTGGTCGATCATTTCATCTCCTAACTGTTTTGGTTCTTATTAAATAAAAAGTTAAAAAAATGCAGCGGACAGAAACTCTGCCAGCTGCATTAAGAATTATTCACCATCCAATCCGCGGATTGGCTTGATCGTCCCCCATCCTTTACAGGACGGACAATGCCAATAAAGGGAATGGGTAGAAAATCCACACTTCCGGCATCGGTAATGCGGTTTCACTTTTAACTGTTCACCCACCATCGCTTGTAGTGTTGATAGGCTGTCTTTCGCTCGACCATCTTCTGCTTCTGCAATGTGGTAGTCAATTAAACGGTAGAAGCCCTTCATGGTTGGGTTTTTCAGCAATTGTTTCGTCAGTAACTCTTGAGCAGCCCCAACGTTCTCGTGATGAGCAACTAATTGAGCCAACATCAACTCGGCTGATACGCCTGCTTTCTTATCAATACAAGCTCTCAGAAACTCGACAAGTTCATCTTCCTGACCCAGATGATGATAGCATTCTGCAATAGTTGGCAAGACATCACTGATAAAGTCTTTATCTTGCTCAAGTACCCCCGTCAGATATTTGATGGTGTGCTTATAGTCTTCAGACTCTAGGTAAATTCGTCCCAAAGCAATACTTGCTCGAACACACTTCGGGTCTTCCGCTAACGCTTTTTTAAAATGCTGTATTGCCTTATTAGTATTCCCATCAGCTTGGTCGAGCATGGCTATTTCACACCAAAAATGGGCAATATTTGCACGCATCCTTGAGCGTTTATTACCTAACTTAGCCAATTGGTTCGCGTAATAAATCGCCTTTTCCCATTCTCGTGTTTGCTGATAAATGGTCACTAATTGTTGAAGAGCCGCCTCTTTGTAATCTGGCTCTTCGACTAACTGTTCGAAGATTTTCTCTGCACGATCAAGAAAACCAGAGACCATGTAGTCTTTCGCTAACTGTTGAAGGGCGAGGTTCTTTTGGTCCAGTGTTAAGCCTGAACGAGAAATAAGATTTTGGTGAATTCTGATTGCGCGGTCGACTTCACCACGAGACCGGAACAGGTTACCCAACGCAAGGTGAGTATCGATGGTCTCGTTATCAACTTGGAGCAATTCAATAAAGTGATCGACAGCCTTATCTGATTGGTCAGAGAGCAGCAGATTAAGACCCGTCATATACTGACGAGAGATTTGATGAGATTGCTTCTGCTTGTCTTGCTGAGCGCTGCGATGCCCCATATACCAGCCATACGCAGCAGCTATAGGCAACAACAAGAAGAGTAGTTCAAGCATTAAAGTTAAGCCTTATCCTTATGCCTGTTTTTCAATGGCTGGCTTATCAGCAGCGTTGTTTGATTCAGTTGGTTCGTACTTTTTCAGTTTTTTCTTTAAACGACGGACCTGTAGCTGAGTTTTCAGTTGGATGCTACCAAATATAACCCACGCTAAAGCAAAGCCAACCACAAATACTACACCTAATAGCGTAGATAAGTGGAACTCTCCTTTTGCTAGAAGATAGTTAAAAGTCACGAGCTCTTGGTTTTGGGAACCTAACGCCAATGCAATTAAAAAGAGAGCTAAAACAGCAACGATTTTTATAATTTTCATGTTACATCACCCTTCTAGGAGTAAGTCGGTAAGATTATGCAGGAAAATGCTTCTTCAGACTACGTATATTAGCAATAATCTATACCCAAGTAACCTCAAGATGCTTAGTTTGTAGACATGCTTAGAAGTTAAAGTTATTTGGGTATAGAAAGCAGCAAAGAAAACAGCTGAATCCACAATTAGATTAGTAAACGATCTTGGATGTATGACTAACTTGGATACATTACAAAAAAGCGGCATACACAAACGTATGCCGCTTTTTTCAAACTAATAAGAGTGCATTAACCAATATTTACACGCTCACGAAGTTCTTTACCAGGTTTGAAATGTGGAACGTATTTACCTTCCAATTCCACTTTATCGCCCGTTTTAGGGTTACGACCTACGCGAGGCTCGCGGTAATGAAGAGAAAAACTACCAAAGCCACGGATCTCGATACGGTCACCGCTCTCTAGTGTAGAGGCCATGTGCTCTAAAATATCTTTTACAGCATCCTCTACCTCTTTCGCTGATAAGTGTGTTTGCTCAGCGCAGAGTCTTTCAATCAGTTCAGACTTAGTCATAGTTGCCCTCTTTGAGTATCTTTATCACTTATTATAGTAAGTAATACTAATTCCAACAAACACTTGCTGACAATTCTAGACAAATTTTATGCAAAATGCGCAATGAAGAAATGCCTTTTATTAAGATAGTTTACTGTCATTAGTATTACTACTTAAATATGACCAAATATAAAAAAGGAGCCTTGCGGCTCCTTTTTTGCTTAAGCGAGTATATTATTCGCCTTTAGCAGCTTTGAAAGCGTCAGCCATTGCGTTACCGAATGCATTGTCATCTTGCTTGTTGATAGATGCCATTGCTTCTTGCTCGTCAGCTTCGTCTTTAGCTTTGATAGATAGGTTGATTACGCGGTTCTTACGGTCTACACCTGTGAACTTCGCTTCAACAACATCACCAGCGCTTAGGATTAGAGAAGCATCTTCTACGCGATCGCGTGATACTTCAGAAGCACGGATGTAACCTTCAACGCCTTCTGCGATTTCAACAGTAGCGCCTTTAGCGTCAACAGCAGTTACAGTAGCGTTAACTAGAACACCTTTCTTGTTGTCAGCAACGTAAGCATTGAATGGGTCATTTTCCATTTGCTTGATGCCTAGAGAGATGCGCTCACGCTCAGCGTCTACTGCTAGAACAACTGCAGAGATCTCGTCGCCTTTCTTGTACTCACGTACAGCTTCTTCGCCAGCAACATTCCAAGAAATGTCAGATAGGTGAACTAGACCGTCGATGCCGCCTTCTAGACCGATGAAGATACCGAAGTCAGTGATAGACTTGATCTTACCAGTAACTTTGTCGCCTTTAGCTTGTGCTTCAGCGAATGACTGCCATGGGTTAGCTTTACACTGTTTCAGACCTAGAGAGATACGACGACGTTCTTCGTCGATTTCAAGAACCATAACCTCAACTTCGTCGCCAACATTAACAACTTTAGAAGGGTGGATGTTCTTGTTAGTCCAATCCATTTCTGAAACGTGAACTAGACCTTCAACGCCTTCTTCGATTTCAACGAAGCAGCCGTAGTCAGTTAGGTTAGTTACGCGACCAGTTAGTTTGTGACCTTCTGGGTAACGCTTAGCGATTGCTACCCATGGATCTTCGCCTAGTTGCTTAAGACCTAGTGATACACGAGTACGCTCACGGTCGAACTTAAGAACTTTAACTTGGATCTCGTCACCAACGTTAACGATTTCAGATGGGTGCTTAACGCGCTTCCAAGCCATATCAGTGATATGTAGAAGACCGTCAACGCCACCTAGGTCAACGAACGCACCGTAGTCAGTAAGGTTCTTAACGATACCTTTAACTTCAGAACCTTCTTGTAGAGTTTCTAGAAGCTCGTCACGCTCAACGCTGTTCTCTGATTCGATAACTGCACGACGTGAAACAACTACGTTGTTACGTTTTTGGTCAAGTTTGATAACTTTGAACTCTAGCTCTTTGTTTTCTAGGTGAGCAGTGTCGCGGATTGGACGTACGTCTACTAGAGAGCCAGGAAGGAAGGCACGGATACCGTTTAGTTCAACAGTGAAACCGCCTTTAACTTTACCGTTGATGATACCAACAACAGTTTCAGCTTCTTCGTAAGCTTTCTCAAGTACAATCCAAGCTTCGTGACGCTTAGCTTTCTCACGAGAAAGTTGAGTTTCACCGAAACCATCTTCAACAGCGTCTAGAGCTACGTCTACTTCAGCGCCAACTTCAACTTCAAGTTCGCCAGCAGCGTTCTTGAACTGTTCAGCAGGGATAGCAGATTCAGACTTAAGACCAGCGTCAACAAGAACGAAACCGTTCTCGATAGCTACTACAGTACCTTTAACGATGCTGCCTTGTTGGAATTCTGTTTCGTTTAGAAACTCTTCAAAGAGTTGAGCAAAAGATTCAGTCATTTAATTAATCTTCAATAAATTAAACTTCCACGGGTATCCTACCGCATGGGGTTATTAAATTCGCCAGTCATCATCCTTGCGACCAACGCTCTTAGCCTAGTCGAGTATTATTACTCAGCTAGCTTCGATTCGATATATTGTAGTGCCTTTTCTACTACTTCGTCGATAGTCATCGACGTAGAATCTAGCACAAGCGCATCCTCAGCAGGGCGTAATGGCGCCACTGGGCGGTTACGATCTCGGTCGTCACGCTCTTGGATCTCGCTTAAAAGGTCAGCAAATCTAACATCTAACCCTTTCTCTTGCAACTGTTTAAGGCGTCGATTTGCACGCTCTTCAGCACTCGCATCAAGGAAGATTTTTGCTTGCGCACTCGGGAATACAATTGTGCCCATATCACGACCATCAGCAACCAGACCCGGAGCGGTCTCAAATGCACGCTGACGACGTAGTAATGCTTCACGAACACGTGGCAAAGCCGCAACTTTAGATGCTGCCATACCCGTTTCTTCTTTACGAAGCTCCCCTGACACGTCTTCGCCTTCTAGAATGACCTTAACTAAGTCACCTTCCGCGATAAATTGAACGTCTAGGTGTGTTGCTAGTGGGACAAGAGCATCTTCTGACTCGGTGTCGACACCGTGGTGAATCGCAGCGAGTGCAAGTACACGATAAATTGCGCCAGAATCTAAGAGTTGGAAACCCAATTTTTTCGCCAGCAACATACATAAAGTGCCTTTACCTGCACCACTAGGTCCATCTACGGTTACAACCGGAGTTTGAGAGGACATGTTCTTCTCCACCAATAGTTTCTTTTCAGCAATTTGCTCGGTTTTCGAGGCGCACATTATACGGGTAATCAGTCTTTGGAGCGAGGAAAAATGTCGTGTAAAGCATTACACCTAATGCGTAATTGGATTCATCAATAAACATAAAGTTCAACAAAAACGGCGAGAGCTTCCGCCCTCGCCGTTTTAAATGTCATGAACTTAAGCTCGATTAAACAATCGGATTTTGACCACGCTCAGCTAACTTTAAAATCACACTATCAGCGACTTTACCCGCCACACCTGCTAGCTTGTCGGCCAGTTTTTTCTTTTGTACATAATGCACAGAAAGTACAGTTTTATCTTTGCATGCCGCAACAACGATATCATCAGATGTACTAATGTCATCCACCAAACCAAGCTCTTTCGCTTGTGTACCGAACCAGTGCTCACCAGTGGCTACTTTGTCTAGGTCCAAACTAGGACGACGCTCACGAATGAAGTCTTTAAACAAGACATGTGTTTCTTCAAGTTCTTGCTTAAACTTATCGCGCGCTTTATCGGTATTCTCACCGAACATCGTTAGCGTGCGTTTATATTCACCCGCTGTTAGTTGTTCGTACTCAATGTCATGTTTCTTCAACAGTTTGTTGAAGTTAGGAATTTGTGCGATAACGCCAATAGAACCCACAATTGCAAATGGTGCAGAAACAATTTTATCTGCTACACATGCCATCATGTAACCGCCACTTGCCGCAACTTTGTCAACAGAGATGGTCAGAGGAAGACCCGCAGCTTTTATTCGGTCCAGTTGAGAAGAGGCAAGGCCGTAACCATGAACCATACCACCGCCAGACTCTAAGCGAAGTAACACTTCATCACCTTCACGTGCGACAGCCAAAATAGCGGTGATTTCTTCACGTAGAGACGCGACTTCTTTTGCGTCTATGCTACCGTTGAAATCAAGAACAAATAGGTGTGGTTCACGCTTGCTATCTAATGAACCGTCTTTGCTCGCTTGTTTGATTTCTTTCTCGCGAGATTTGTTCTTCTCTTTTTCTTCTTTCTTGACGGCTTTATCTCGAGCCTTGATGAAAGCATCGTCATGCAAATGATGCTCTAACTGCTCAACAGATTGTTTGTGTTGCTCTGAAAGGTTGGTAATCTCTAACTCCCCTTTCGCCGCACCCGATTTGCCACCAGCCGATTTTGCAATAATGAGCAGAACAATTATCGCAGCAACCACCGTGATAATTTTGGCCAGAAACAGACCATAATCTAATAAAAATTCCAACGAGAGCTCCTTTATCTCATTTCAGATGATGTTAGTATGTTACGCAGAAACATCAGCGAGAAGGCAGCGCGGTTTGTAACCACTTGTTCTGATTGATAGCATACCTAACGAAAGTTCTGGAATTGGTATAACACATGAATTGGTGTATTGTAACCATCTTGTCACGATTACCAAGATTTTCCATTGAGAAACAGGCGTTTTTTAGCGTCAATTAACTATCATGGACCCTCTTACAATAATAAGGATTTATCGCCGTGAACTACTCCGTTTCAGCTGATGCTCTAAAAGGTAAAGTCATTCTTGTTACTGGCGCTGGTAATGGCATCGGCCGTCAAGCCGCGCTTTCTTATGCCGAGCACGGTGCAACTGTTATTCTCTTGGGTAGAAATGTGCAAAACCTTGAATCTATCTATGATGAGATTGAAGCTGCTGGCTATCCACAAGCAGCTATCATTCCATTGGATCTCAAGGGCGCAACTCAGCAGAATTACATTGATATGGCAGAGACAATCGAAGGACAGTTTGGTCGCTTGGATGGTCTATTACACAACGCAGGTGTCTTGAGTTCGCTGTGTCCATTTGATCAAATCAAAGAGGAAGACTTCGACGATATCATGCAGATCAACGTGAAAGCCGAAGTGCTAATGACTCAAGCACTACTGCCTGTGATGCGTAAATCAGAAGCTGGGCGTATTATCTTTACCTCTTCAACCGTCGGCCACTCTGGCCGCGCATTCTGGGGGCCATACGCTATCTCTAAATTTGCCGTAGAAGGCATGATGCAAGTTTTGGCTGACGAGCTGAGTGATACACCGATCCGCGTTAACGCAATTAACCCTGGTGCCACTCGTACTCGCATGCGTGAAAAAGCATATCCGGGTGAAGATGCGAATACTCTCAAAACGCCACTGGATATCATGCCGCTATATTTGCACTTAATGGATCCTGCGGTTACCGATGTGAACGGTCAATGCATCGACGCTCAACCGAAGCGTAAATAACTCATTCAGGTTACCTCACATAATCGATTGAAAAGGCAGCAAACGCTGCCTTTTTTCATTTCTCTCTTCATAAAAATCTTGCGACTTTCTCCCACAGAAATATACTGTACATATATACAGGTGTTTATTATGCAAGATATTATTCAGAACTTAAAAAGCCAACACCTTGTTTGGCAAGCAAATTTAACGAAAGCAGATCCTCAGCAGTTGCAGACTAGTTCCGGTTTTTCTGAATTAGATGATTTGCTCGGCGGAGGCTTTCCACCTCATGGCGTAGTGGAGATGGAATCTATTGGTAGTATTGGTGAATTGCGTTTGCTCGCTCCCTATTTAAAAGCCACTCAGACCAATGGTATAACCGCATTTATTCAACCACCTGCGCTAGTGAATTCTCTGTTTTTACACTACATCGGGTTGGATATAAACCAAGTGTGGGTTGTTAATCCAGCTCATCCCAAAGATGCTCTTTGGGCTGCAGAGCAATGTCTGAAAAGTGGGGTATGCAGTAATGTTTTGTTATGGCAAGAAGAGCTTGAAATACATCAAGTGAAACGCTTACAGGTAGCAAGTGAACAAGGGAGTTGCCCGCTCTTTATGCTTAAAACAGATACTATCAACCGCTTGTCTTTGCCTGTGTCACTCAGTTTAAAACTGAAAGGCGACGAGCAAGGGATTAATGTTGAAGTGCTGAAAAGGAAAGGAGGCTGGAATAGAGGTAGCGTTAGTATCGGCTTCCAACACCATTACCCGCAACTGGTGAAACCATCATCTGAAACTGTGCACTCGACTGTGGTCAATTTCCCACTGGCGAACCAAGGTTAGTGATATGGCTCTGTGGATTTACTTGCACTTCCCTCGCCTACAGCTAGACGCACTCTTTGGTGATAACCAAGAACAACCCGTGGTGATTGTCGAAAGCCAACGTTGCCAGATTATTCAATACAACGAGATTGCCGAACAACAAGGCATTAAGCCAGGTATGGGCCTAGGCAGTGCTGCGTCCTTGTGTCGAGATTTACAAGTGCATCCTTATCATCCACAAACCGAATTAAATAAATTACAAGAGGTAGCTCAGTGGTTGTATTTGATCACATCTGACGTTGTGTTGATGCCAAACCAAGGTATTTTACTGCGTGCTACTCCAATGCTCGCTCTGTATGAAGGGCTTGAAAACTATTGGAATAAAGTCAGAGCTCACTTATCGGAGCTGAAACTGAGTTTTCAATTCGGATGTGGTTTTTCTCCTTTTGCTGCCAAATTGATGGCAATATCAGGAGCGAACGTCATCAGTGAAGACAAATCTGCCATACAAAAAGCTTTATCACCACTACCGTTAAAACTGACAGATTTATCAAACGCTACCGTAGAGAAGTTACAACGTGTAGGTGTCACCACATTGCAAAACCTGCTTGAACTGCCATTGCAAGACATCGCACGACGCTTTGATATCGATTTGGTGAACTACGTTGGTCGACTGACTGGGCAGTTTAAACACCCTGTCGACTTTTATCACCCTACCGAATCCTTCCAAGTTTATTTAGAGCTGTTGTTTGAGATCGAAAACGTTCAGTGGATTGAAAAGCCGTTGGCCAAATTACTTCGTCAACTCGAAATCTTTCTTAAATTAAGAGATAAGGTCGCTTTTGAACTGTGTTTAACACTCCACCAGCGTGAGAAACAAGAGCAACACCTTCAGCTCACTTCTGCGCAAGGTGATTACCTATGTCAGCGTTGGCAACAGTTAGCGAGTTTGAGCTTAGAGTCACTCTCGCTTAATGGCCCAGTCACAGGGCTAACGTTAAAAGTCATCCGTCAAGGTGAGCCTCTTAGTGCATCACGCGATCTCTTTGCTGGGCAGAAAGGAAACATGAATGCTTTAGAGCTGCTCTCTTTACTGCAAGCTAAATTGGGAAAAAATGCCGTTTTAAAACCCAATATTGCTTGCGATCCTAGACCAGAAAAGGCCAGTCAGTATCGCCCTGCTGATGCTCCGGATGAAAAGGGGCACGCCATACCATCCATACTACGCCCCGCAATGCAATTACCGACTCCCATTGTATTGCAAGAGCAAGTTTCTTTGGTCCACGGACCTGAGCGAATAGTTTCTGGGTGGTGGGATGGTGATGAGATCATGCGTGATTACTACATTGCACACACCAAGCAAGGCCGCTGGTTATGGATATTTCGTGATCAGCACAAGCACTGGTTTCTTCATGGCTATTTTTGTTAAATCGACAGTTATTTTTGTTGGGTCATTATGAGTTACGCGGAACTATTTTGTCAGTCTAACTTCTCTTTTTTGACTGGGGCTTCTCATGCAGAAGAGCTGGTACTCCAAGCTGCTTTCTATCGCTATCAAGCTCTAGCCATAACGGATGAATGTTCGGTCGCGGGCATTGTCAAAGCCCATGCGACCATCGAACAACATAAACTCGATATCAAACAAATCGTTGGAAGTATGTTTTGGTTAAATGATGAATGCCAAATCGTACTGCTTTGCCCTTGTCGCAAGGCTTATGCCGAGTTGTGTCGTATCATCACAAACGCAAGGAGACGCAGTGAAAAAGGCAACTATCAACTGTTCGAATGGGATTTGATGTCGGTTCGACATTGTTTGGTATTGTGGCTGCCCACACATCAAGAGAGTGATCACTATTGGGGGCGCTGGCTCAATCAACACCACGCTAATCGTTTGTGGGTAGCGATTCAGCGCCATTTGAGTAACAACGATACTGAATACATTGCGCACTGCGAGCAGTTAGCACATGAATTTCAATTACCTATAACTGCCTGCGGAGGCGTTCTCATGCATGATGTTGAACGCTTGCCATTACAGCATGTACTTACTGCTATAAAGCATGGGTGTAGCGTCGATAAACTCGGTTTTGATCGTATTTCGAATACAGAGCGAGCGCTTCGTCCTTTTAAAAAGTTGATTCGGATTTACAAACCAGAATGGCTGGAAGAAAGTACTTACATCGCCGATTTATGCGAGTTTAAGCTCTCCGATTTAAAATACGAATATCCTACCGAGCTGATCCCAGATGGTTACACACCCGACTCTTACTTACGTATGTTGGTCGAACGTGGTAAAAAGCTGCGTTTTCCTGAAGGTGTGCCAGCAGAAGTCAATCAAACCATCGAGAATGAACTGGCGCTTATTCAAGAGCTGAAATACCACTACTACTTCCTTACTATTCACGACATTGTAATGTTCGCGAAACAGCAAGGCATTCTTTACCAAGGGCGAGGTTCCGCTGCAAACTCTGTGGTGTGTTATTGCCTGGAAATTACCGCCGTCGATCCTCTACAAATCGCTGTCTTATTCGAACGATTTATCAGTAAAGAACGTAAGGAACCGCCGGATATTGATGTGGACTTTGAACACGAGCGCCGTGAAGAAGTTATCCAGTATATTTACAAAAAATATGGCCGTGAGCGTGCAGCACTTGCTGCAACAGTGATCAGCTATCGCTTTAAAAGTGCCGTGCGTGAAGTCGGTAAAGCACTAGGGATTGAAGAGACCCAATTGGATTTTTTCATTAAGAACGTTAATCGCCGAGATCGCAGCCAAGGCTGGCAAGCTCAAATTATTGAACTGGGCTTACAACCAGAATCTCTCAAAGGGCAGCAGTTCATCCAATTGGTCAACGAGATCATTGGCTTCCCACGCCATTTATCTCAGCACGTAGGTGGATTTGTAATTTCATCTGGCCCTTTATATGAGTTAGTACCTGTTGAAAATGCCTCGATGGAAGATCGCACTATCATTCAATGGGATAAAGACGATTTAGAAAGCTTGAAGCTACTAAAAGTCGATGTACTCGCACTCGGCATGTTAAACGCCATCAAAAAGTGCTTTCAACTGGTCGAGAAACATCACCAGCGATCCCTCTCGATTTCCGAGATCACTCGCCGACAAGATGATCCACACGTGTACCGCATGATCCAAAAAGCCGACACGATAGGCGTATTCCAAATTGAATCTCGTGCACAAATGAGCATGCTTCCTCGCCTAAAGCCTGCTTGTTATTACGACTTAGTGATTCAAATTGCAATTGTTCGTCCAGGCCCTATTCAGGGTGATATGGTGCATCCTTTTTTAAAACGACGAGATCACAAAGAGCCTGTCAGTTATCCATCGGAAGAAGTAAAAAGCGTTCTTGAGCGGACTATGGGCGTCCCTATTTTCCAAGAGCAAGTCATCAAGCTAGCCATGGTAGCCGCAGGGTTTAGCGGCGGCGAGGCCGATCAACTCCGTCGAGCGATGGCATCATGGAAAAAGAATGGCGATCTCGCTAAATTCAGACCAAAACTGATCAATGGTATGCAAGAGAGAGGCTATGACTTAGCGTTTGCTGAGCGCATTTTCGATCAGATTTGCGGCTTTGGTGAGTACGGCTTCCCTGAAAGTCATTCAGCGTCTTTCGCAGTGCTGGCATATTGTTCTGCATGGTTAAAATATTATTACCCAGCCGAATTTTACACTGCATTATTGAACAGCCAACCAATGGGATTTTATAGCCCATCGCAATTAGTACAAGATGCTCGCCGACATGGCGTCGAAGTATTGCCGGTGTGCGTCAATCATTCAAAATATCAACATCATCTCGTCTCACGTCCGAATGGCAGGCTCGGCGTGCAACTTGGTTTTCGCTTGGTGAAAGGCTTTAACGCAGAAAGCGCACAAAGGCTTATTGAGCGCAAACCACTTAATGGTTACCGATCGATTCAAGAAGTAAAGCAGATATTAAGAAGCCGAAGTGACATTGAATTATTGGCTTCAGCCAATGCATTTCAGGCCTTATCGGGAAATCGTTATAACGCTCGCTGGGCAGCAATGGATTCCTTATCTGACCTACCATTGTTTCACAAGGTCGAAGAACCCAATGTTAGCTACCAGACTCAACCCTCTGAATATGAAAATTTAATTGAGGATTACGCAAGCACGGGACTATCTCTTAGCCGCCATCCAATTAAATTATTAGAAGAAACGGGCAAACTCCCTCACTTTACCCGCATGAGGCAACTGACAGAGAAACCGCATAAGTCACTGGTCACAGTGGTAGGTGTGGTAACAGGAAGACAATCTCCAGGCACCGCCGCTGGCGTGACATTTTTTACGTTAGAAGATGACACGGGCAACATTAATGTGGTTGTTTGGCAAGCGACAGCACGAGCCCAAAAGCAAGCGTATTTAGGCGCTAAAGTATTAATGGTGAAAGGCATTCTTGAAAGAGAGGGAGAAGTCACGCACGTTATTGCTGGCAAGTTGATGGATTGCACGCACTACTTGAACAATCTACAAAGTAAATCTCGGGATTTCCATTAGTACAGAGGAATTAAGGAGAGAGATGTTAAAAATCAGAGAGAGGTGCGCTCCCTCTGATTTCACTAGATCTAATCATGCACTTTTAGAAAGCATCTGGCGTAATCGGTCTTGAGCAACTTCAACCAGCAGATCCGGTTGGAATTTAGATATAAAGCGATCACAGCCTACTTTTTGTACCATGGCTTCATTAAAACTACCGCTCAGAGAAGTGTTCAATGTGATAAACAACTTAGACATACGTGGATCTTGGCGCACTTCATGGGTCAGTTTATAACCATCCATTTCAGGCATTTCAGCATCCGTAATCATCATCAACAGCTCTTTTTCTACATCTTTACCTTCATCACACCAACGTTTTAAAACCGTTAACGCTTCTAGCCCGTCACGACACTCGATGATATTCATACCTAATTGAGAAAGCGTATCGCGAACTTGATTACGAGCTGTAGAGGAATCATCCACAATCAGAACATTACGCCCGACCATTGCTTGGGCCAATTCTTGATCGAGAATGTCCTCCGAGATAGTCACGTCGTAATGTACGATCTCTGCTAAAACTTTTTCAACGTCAATAATTTCGACAATTTGAGAGGCATCCCCCTCTTTGATTTGCGTGATAGCCGTGAGGTAATTCGAGCGACCAGACGTGGAAGGAGGCGGCTGAATTTCAGTCCATGCCGTATTAATAATGTTTTTAACCGGACCGACTAAGAAGCCCTGCACCGTGCGGTTGTACTCTGTCACGATCAAATTTTCTTCTTCCGCTTCACCACGTAAAGCAGGAAAACCAATTGCGCCTCGTAAATCAATCACTGGTACCGCTTCACCTCGTAGAGAAGCAACCCCACGAATATTGTAGTGCGATCCAGGGAGCTTGGTTAACGGTGGAAGCTTGATGACCTCTTTCACTTTGAACACATTAATCGCAAATAATTGGCGACTATTTAAAGTGAACAGCAGAAGCTCTAGTCGATTTTCACCAACCAAGTTTGTACGCTGGTCAACCGTATTTAACACTCCGGACATACTACTACCTAAATTATGGATAATTCTTATTTTACTCGAAATCAGTACAGACACAGCAAGGTTATATAACCAAATAACCTTAAAATATTTGGCTTTTCGAGCACAGCTTTAAAGTACAACAGTTTTAGCGTATTACTTCTCTTTGCATCAGACGCAAAGTCACGCAGCACATTGAAAGCCATTTTGTTTATTTACTTGAGCTTTTTAGGAAATTACATGAATGGCGCAGATATAGCAATGCAACATAACTCAAATTCCCTTTCTAGTAATAGGCGATCAAAAAGGGTGAGCCGTTAAGTCTCACCCTAAATCACCTACAAATGCAGTCTCAACAGCCCGGCACATCATCATGTTAAAAAGTACTTAACCTTCCACAACCTTCATCAATAGTTGACCATCGTACAACGCTTGCTTAATCAACGCGGCACCAGGCATTGTGGCTTGCTTATAGAAACGAGACTCCACCAGCTCAAGATCTTGGTGATAAACAGGTAAACTCTGCTCTTCGATACAGCGACGAACCGCAGGATAAAGCACATCTTTTGCTTGGTTAATCACACCACCGATCAAGATTTTCTCAGGGTTAAATAAGTTGATCACAATAGCAATTGCAGAGCCTAAGTAGCGTCCAAGTTTTTCAATCACATCGACGGCCAAAGGATCACCGTTTGCAGCGGCTTCACAAATGCTCTCAATACTCATTTCCTCTTGTTTAGCAAGAATAGAGTCTTCGCCATCAGCGATTCGTCTTACGACTTCTTCACGAATTGCTTGAGAACTGGCAACGGTTTCCAAACAGCCAATATTGCCGCAATGACAACGTTTTCCATTTGGGTCAATTTGAATATGCCCGAGTTCACCAATGTTACCGTGACGGCCTTGCAAAACGCGCCCATCCAGAATAATGCCCGCACCTAAACCGTGGTGGATAGAGATAAGAACGGAGTTGTCATTATCTTGAGAATGACCAAAAAGCTTTTCTGCTAATGCCCAAGCTCGCGTGTCATTGGCAATGAAAACTGGCAAGCCTGTTGCTTTGTATATCTCTGGTCCAAGAGCAAGATTTTCGACATTGTAATGAGGCATCTGCAAAACGACACCTTGCTCTGAGTTCACGAGACCAGGCAGCGTAAGGGCAATACTGGTAACCCGATCAAGTTGATCCGCGTAAGTCTGAAAGAATTCATCAATTTCGTAAAGCAGGCGCTCAAGCACATCGTCTTGATCAAGCTCGTGTATCTCGATTTTAGTATCGATCAGTACATCACCGCCTAACTCATGCAAAGCAATGGTTAAATAACCCCGCCCCAAACGCATTGACAAAAATTGCCAGCCTTCATTATTGACCTGCAAACCGACAGCAGGTCGACCACGACTCGTCGCTTCTTGTACTGTCGTTTCATGAATCAAGTGCGCTTCAATTAATTCTCGAGTGATTTTGGTGATACTAGCAGGAGCAAGCTCACTCTGCTTGGACAAATCAATTCGAGAAATAGGACCTTTTAGGTCAATTAGTTTATATACACGACCAGCATTGACCTGTTTGATATGATCAATATGGCCCGGTTGAGCCATGTACATCTTGCACTCCGAAATTCTATAACGGGACAATTTTTTTACTTTGCGAACTAATTGTGAAGTGAATTAATAAATCCCCGTGACAAGCATCACGTATAAACCTGTTTGTTTGTGTATTCAATCAAATAACGAAGAATCTACTCCTGTTAAATTGTTTGAAAAATAACTTATTTTTATTCACTAAATTATGAAGTAGTGCCTTTAAAGCAGCGCATTTTTATCAATAAGGCCATTGCCTGTCGAATATCTGTCTGTTTTACCGGGGTTACTCTTAATGTAAACATTCTGTGCATATACTTATATTCAAATAGCTTTAAGGTGTGGGCTCAGCAACGAGGCTAACCTTGAGAGCGATTGCGTAAAGTAAGGATAGAGTTCAAGTTACCTTTACACACACATTCATCGGAGAATCTATGACTTCCAAATTAAGACGAACAAAAATTGTCACTACGCTGGGTCCTTCAACGGATAAGGACAATATACTTGAGGAGATCATCAAAGCCGGTGCAAACGTTGTCCGTATGAATTTTTCACATGGAACCAGTGAAGACCACATTCAACGTGCGAACAAAGTCCGTACCATTGCAGCAAGACTTGGGCGTCAGGTTGCAATTCTTGGTGACTTACAAGGCCCTAAAATCCGTGTATCAACGTTTAAAGACGGCCAAGTCATTTTGAATGTGGGCGATAAATTCACATTAGATAGTGATTTACCAAAAGGTGAAGGCAATCAAGAATCTGTAGGGTTAGATTATAAAGAACTACCGCAAGATGTTTCACCAAATGACATTTTATTACTCGATGATGGACGCGTTCAGCTGCAAGTTACCAAAGTAGAGGGTAATAAAGTTCATACCCGTGTGATTGTCGGTGGTCCACTGTCCAACAATAAAGGGATCAACAAAAAAGGCGGCGGATTGTCAGCCGATGCGCTCACAGAGAAAGATAAAGCCGACATTCTTACCGCCGCAGCAATTCAAGTAGACTACCTTGCTATTTCATTCCCGCGTAACGGCGAAGACATGCATTACGCTCGACGCTTAGCCAGAGATGCAGGCCTTGAAGCCATGTTAGTGGCTAAAGTCGAACGAGCAGAAACCGTCGCGACCAATGAGTCTATTGACGACATTATTCTCGCATCCGATGTGGTGATGGTTGCACGTGGTGACCTTGGTGTAGAAATCGGTGACCCTGAGCTCATAGGTGTCCAGAAAAAACTGATTCGCCGCGCACGCAGTTTAAACCGTATCGTGATTACTGCGACACAAATGATGGAGTCCATGATTACTAGCCCAATGCCAACGCGTGCTGAAGTGATGGATGTGGCCAATGCGGTTCTAGACGGCACTGACGCGGTGATGCTTTCTGGAGAGACCGCTGCAGGTAAATATCCTGTAGAAACGGTCAAATCCATGGCCGAAGTATGTGTGGGGGCAGAAAAAATGTCGGAGGCAAGTCTATCAACCTATCGCTTAGATAGAACCTTCGAAACCGCTGAAGAAACCATCGCAATGGCAACCATGTACTCTGCGAATCACATGGAAGGAATTAAAGCGATGATCTCGTTAACTGAGTCCGGCAGGACTGCGTTGATGATGTCTCGCTTAAGCTCTGGCTTGCCAATATTTGCCTTATCACGGAATGAATCGACACTAAATCGAGCAGCATTATACCGAGGCGTGACACCTGTATATTTCGAGTCAAAAAGTGATGCGGGTTTACCAACGGCTCAAGCAGCGATTACTAGCCTTAAAGAGCAAGGGTTCTTGCACAAAGGTGATTTAGTCATTATTACTCAAGGCGATGTAATGGATGTTGTGGGCTCAACCAACTGCATGCGCATTCTACAAGCGTAGTCGTTATACCTAACCGGAGTTAACCACAAGAACCCGCAAATAAGGCTCCGAAAATGGAGCCTTATTTATATGCTTTGTATATTGCGCACATCGTGAACGTAAGAAGGTTTATGCACTCTCTCTACCATCAATTTCAACATCCAGCTGGTCATAGAGTTGAACTAGGTTAAACCCAGCTTGAAGCCCAAGTTGATAGTCATGCTCTAGTGACTCTTGGTCACTTAACAAAGAAGAAGAACGAAGTCCCTCTTTAGGCGCAACTTGTAAAATAAAAGTGTCGTCAGGTGGAGCAGATATAAAGGCCTGAGTGAGCTCAAATGTTTGATAATGAATCATCAGCATGTCGGCTAAACCTGAATCAAAATTCTCACCAATCAGATGACTTAAACGATACAAGTTATCGGCACCGAACAACCAACGACCTCCATTTAACAGCATTTTCCCTGCAAGCTTCGATTGATGTGCTGCATTAATTTTTTGTTGGAAGAACGACGCCCAATCCAGCTTCCACTGATTCACTTTTTGCTGCCATGATTGCTGTACTGAGTTGATAGACTCTCGATACCATTCGACAGGCACATCCCCCACTTCACTTTGGGCTCTCGCTTCAATCTCTGAAAACGGCTCTGTGCGAATGACAATAATGTTGCGAGCATTCTGACGCCACGCTTCTTGAACAGGGATAGAGGCAGACACGCCGCCATCAACAAACTTATTGCCATTTACGTCGACAGGTCCGTGGTACAACTTGGGAATCGCACATGTCGCTAGCATAGTGTTAAACCACGAGTCATCCAAGATTGGTAGATATTGATCTGATAGCGTCTCTATATTCGTTACCGCAGCAAACGCTCCTCGTTTTCCCAATGCACTGCGACCTAAATCAAGGTCAAGCTTGTATGGGAAATCTTGAATCCGTTCTAATGCCCACTCTAAACCTAAGTACTGCTGCTTTCGGATATAGCGAAACAGATTAAAAAATTCAGGAGACGTTGTCAGCTCGGTAATAAAAGCTTTGCCCATGCCATGTTGACGACACAAGTAAGAACATAAGTTGAGAGCTCCGGCAGAGGTGCCATAGAATTCATCGAAAGGATCGAAGTTGGAAAGTAAAAAGGCGTCTAAAACGCCAGCGGTAAAAATCCCTCTCTGCCCTCCACCTTGCGTGACTAAAGCAGTTTTACCATGCCTAAAGTGCTCATAAACTTTTACATCAAGCTCTGCATGGCTTTCTGTGATTATACCGCTGTTACGTATCATAGGCTCACGCCATTTTGTTAAAACGTTTGGTAAAAGTGGTTATCTTAAGCTGTTGTAATAGCAATGATGCCAAATGACAAAAGCACTGCAAAAACAGTCACCACAATGATTAATGCGGATTTTAGATCGTGTTCCATAAACACCTCCTTAATATGTAACAAATTAATAACACCGGTGTGAAATATGTTCAAGATTTGCTTAATTTAGTCGCGCAATTTTGACTAACCCATCACAATTAGCTTAGTCATAATAAGGAGATAGGGCATGAACCAAAAACTCAGCTGGCTAGTAGGAATCATGATGATGAGTACTGCTATCAATGCACAAGCGAATATCATCGTTACACCATACATAGGCTATACAGGAGGCGGCCAAGTAGAGGATGAAAGTGGTAATACATACGATCTCGACCCCGCAGTGAACTACGCTCTTTCAGTCGAGACTCCCTTAGAAAAAGGAAGGATCGGATTGTTTTACTCCAATCAATCGACGGAACTTGAAAAGCTGTCCAACTCAGCAGATATCCATTATCTGCACTTCCAAAGCAGCATGTACTATCCTGTCGCAGAAAATTGGCAAACCTATATCGGTGTAGGTTTGGGCGCTTCTTATGCCGATGTGGATTGGGTAGACAAAAAATACGGATTTTCGGCTAGCGCTTTTGCAGGGCTGGAATATGAATTTTCAAAGAACTTTGCATTAACAGCCCAACTGAGATGGTTAGGAACGGTCGTTGATAACGATACATCTGGCGCCTGTAATCTACCTAATGACGGCTCAAACTGTATCATTAAGTTCGATACTGATTGGATGAACCAATTCCAATCAAATGTCGGTTTTAGTTTCCGCTTCTAACTTTTATGCATGTTCCTTTGCAGGACTCGTCACAAAGAACGCTGAACGAGTCCTGCACAGAGCCGATAAAGGATATCGTCTAAACACCATTGTTTGGCAAAGTAACGAAGCATCATCTAGATAGGTGCACAAAAGATAGCCGTACGCCCTAATTAATCAAAATAGTCTTAAACACCAAAGCAATTATTGGATCCCAGTCATTTATTCCAGACAAACAACCACCCACCCACACAAAACCACAATCAAACTCAAATTTAACAAGATTAAAACCAGACAACGCATCTGAATTAACATTTAGATTCTATTGCGCTAAGTATTATTAGAAGTTAGTCTGATCAGTGAAAACAGATAAATATTTCAGTTTTATCAAACACACATCAAAATTTTAAGATTAATAATCTACTTTCTCTTACAGTAGCCAGAATATAGCTCTATAAAATTATAAGAAGTTAGAATTAAGGATAGAAAAGCTGATGGATAACAGCGGTCCTTTCTTCCAACTGTTTGCGCAATTATTACTGTGTTACGTAGAGAGCTTCATTCCTCAGGGAGTCTTATAGGAGTCAAATATGAAGCGAGAACAATGGGGATCCCGGGCGGGATTCATCTTAGCAGCAGTTGGGTCTGCTATCGGTTTGGGAAACATTTGGCGTTTCCCATACATGGCCTATGAAAACGGTGGCGGCGCATTTTTTATTCCTTACATTTTTGCCATGATCACTGCCGGTATTCCATTTATGATCCTAGAGTTCAGTATGGGACAAAAATACCGAGGCTCGGCACCAAAAACACTAGCGAAAATTCATTCTAAATTTGAATGGCTTGGCTGGTTCCAAGTTGGTGTGGCTGCAGTTATTGCCGTTTACTATGTGGCTGTTATCGGTTGGTCGATTTCTTACTTTGGGTTGTCGTTCACTCAAGGTTGGGGAACCGATACCAACGCATTTTTCTTTAGTGAATACCTAAAGCTAGGTGACAACTCACCAACAGACTTAGGCAGTATTCAATGGAAGATTGCTTTATCCATGGTGATTGCTTGGGCAATTACTTACACCGCTATTGCCAAAGGCGTGAAATCAGGAATTGAACGAGCATCTAAAATTATGATGCCAATCCTATTCTTGATGGTGATTTTCTTAATCGGACGTATGATTTTCTTGCCAGGAGCTCTAGATGGCGTGAACTACATGTTCGAACCCGATTTCAGCAAAATTTGGGATGTGAAAGTATGGGCAGCGGCATATGGTCAGATCTTCTTTACGCTAAGTATCGGCTTCGCCATCATGCTAGCTTACTCTAGCTACCTACCAGAAAAGTCAGACATAACGAATAACGCGTTTATGACCGTGTTGATCAACTGTGGCTTCTCGATCCTAGCCGGCATCATGATCTTCTCAGTATTGGGTTACATGGCTCAAGAGCAAGGTAAGCCGTTAACAGAGGTGGTATCTGCAGGCGTTGGCTTGGCTTTTGTTACTTTACCTGCGGCAATTAACCTACTACCTGCCCCATATATTCTTGGTCCACTGTTCTTCTTTGCACTGGTGGTTGCTGGTCTAAGTTCGCATATTTCAATTATGGAAGCCGTAACTTCAGCCATTATCGACAAGCTGAAGTGGAGCCGTAAAAAAGCTGCAAATGTTGTGATTGGTATTGGCTTCGTTGTCTCTATGGCGTTTGCTACCAATGGCGGTCTGCTGCTACTCGATCTAGTAGACCACTTTGCAAACAACGTTGGCATCATGGTTGGTGGTCTGGTTGAGATTGTCTTGATGGCGTGGCTATTGAAGCGCGTGCCAGAAGTACGTAATTACGTTAACGAGCGCTCTGATTTCTCTGTTGGTCAATGGTTCGAGATCTGCTTACGCTTCGTTACACCAATCATGCTCGCCATTATCTTAGCGACCAAGCTATACGCCCTAATTACTGAAGGCTACGGTGGCTATGATCTAACTTTAGGCTGGGCACTTATCGCCGCACTCTTTATCTTTGGTCTAGTGATCAACGCAGTGAACCGCAAGGAGACAGCAAAATGACAATCAGCGCAATTATTATGATGGTTATTGGTTTAGGTATCACTTGGGGCGGCGCTGCCGTTTGCATCAAGCGAGCCATGGATAAACAATAGAACGTTAAGTTCCACATAAAAAACGCCGGTAGTTACCGGCGTTTTTTTATACATACATTAGTTCAATTCTAGAAACTGTACTTGATGCCAACGGCGCCGCCAAGTTGCAAGTCAGCACCTTTGTAAAGATCTAGCTCTGGGTGTATTTGACCATAAAGGTCCCAGCCGCGTGATAAATCCCAGTTCACACCAAGTGGTACTCTCACACCAAACTCGTCATCCCATTCATACCAGCCACCAACGCCGACATACCAAGTCACAGGCATGTTTTGATCGAATGTTCCACGCTTAGCGATGTAATCAAACGCCATACCATCGTTTCCGATAATGCCACGATATTTGTTATCTAACTCTACAACAACACTTAATTGTTGATCGACAGCCATACCAACTGATAGATCCGTTGGCTCGCTTGCCGCCATTGCCGTACTAGAAACTAGTCCCAAAACTAAAATGAATTTGTTCTTCATACACGTTATCAATTATTCAAAAAAACATTATTCGCTATTCAAACATAATGGCATATCAATATGTCAACGATGGGTAAGCTCGATGTATGAAAAAGCTGACAAAAGTAAAGATGAGTTTAGGATCACACTAAAAAGGAACTGTCAGTTAATAAAATAGGAACTAAAAAAGGAGGCCGAAGCCTCCTTTTATGCATTACTATGAATGACTGCGATTAACCGTGGTTACGAATCCACTCATCCATTTCAGTTTTTAGGTTATCAGACTTAGTACCGAAGATAGCCTGTACACCACCAGCTACAACTACAACACCAGCAGCGCCTAGTTGTTTTAGCTTGTCTTGGTCAACAGCTGCTGTATCTGCAACTGCTACACGTAGACGTGTGATACATGCATCTAGACCAGTAATGTTAGCTTTACCGCCAAACGCTGCAACCAGTTCACCGCCCATATCAGAGCCAGAAGTTACAGCTGCACTTTCCGTTTCATCTTCACGGCCAGGTGTTTTTAGGTCAAGCGCTGTGATTACACCACGGAACACTACGTAGTAAATTACTGCGTAAACTAGACCAACGGCAATCATTAGCACCATCTTCTGAGCGTTACCAGATAGAACTAGGAAGTCGATCAGACCGTGAGAGAAAGAAGTACCGTGTACAAAGCCTAGAGTGTTCGAAACGATGTATGCAGAACCAGCTAGTAGAGCGTGGATACCGTATAGTAGTGGAGCAACGAATAGGAATGAGAATTCGATTGGCTCAGTAATACCAGTTAGGAATGAAGTCAGTGCAGCTGACGCCATGATACCCATTACTTTTGCACGGTTTTCTGGTTTAGCACAATGAGCAATTGCGATTGCTGCAGCTGGTAGACCGAACATCTTGAACATGTAACCACCCGCTAGCTGACCGAAGCCATTACCAGCAGCACGAGATGCTTCATCAGCAACTAGGTAACAAGTTAGTACACCATTTTGAGCTTCACCGGCAGCGTTAACACAAGAACCTGCTTCGAAGAAGAACGGTACGTTCCATACGTGGTGTAGACCGAATGGGATTAGAGAACGCTCAACAACACCGTAGATACCGAATGCTAGCTGTGGGTTTTGGTGTGCAGCCCAATCAGAGAATGCAGAAATTGCACCGCCAATTGGTGGCCAGATAACAGAAAGGATAACACCTAGGATGATCGCAGCAAAACCAGTGATGATTGGCACTGCGCGCTTACCAGCGAAGAAGCCAAGGTACTCTGGAAGTTGGATTTTGAAGAAACGGTTGAATGCCCAAGCAGCCACACCACCGACAAGGATACCACCTAGTACACCTGTATCGATTTTCTCAACACCCATAACGCCCGCCATTACACCTAGCGTTGCCGTCATGATGCCGTAACCAACGATAGCTGCAAGACCTGCAACACCGTCGTTGTTAGTGAAGCCTAGAGCTACACCTACTGCAAATAGAAGTGCCATTTGGCCGAATACTGAACCACCAGCTTGTTCCATAAGATTAGAAACGATCTCTGGAATAAAGCTTAGATGGGCAGCACCCACACCTAATAAAATACCTGCAACTGGTAAAACTGATACTGGAAGCATCAGAGCCTTACCAACTTTTTGCAGGTTAGCAAAAAGGTTCTTAAACATGTTTATGCTCCTGATAAATTTATAAGTATTATTTGGGCACTAACGGCACACCCCCGTAGCCTAAAGGTTAGCACCCAATGAAAATGTAACCACAACTGCATTATATTTTCCGGCTCTAAATATATATTGATGACCCTCAAACTTTCCACACAGTTACGAAATTTAGTTTCAAAACAAGTCTTGGATCACACCCAAAAACAGCCGATGAAAAGGTTTGCATTGCACTTATATTACTGTTTTATAAAGAATTAATTATTTATATAATTAATTTTAAGGCGTAAATAAAATACGCCTCAATGTTATTTTTAGTAACAAAATTACATTTGTGATTTTTGAATGTTATTAAATCAACATTTTTAGTAAACATTAAACTCGTGAGCGTATCTGTTGTTTTTATCAACAAAAAAGGAGCCTAAGCTCCTTTTTTATGCTCTTATTATTTTTTCATCGCAAAAAAAGATTTCGGAAGTTTTCGGTGGTTTTTTGTGCCACTTCAGAAAGAGAGCACGATTTGAGTTGCGCAATATAAGAAGCGACTTCGACAACGTAAGCGGGTTGATTCTCTTTGCCACGATGAGGGACAGGAGCCAAGTAAGGAGAATCTGTCTCAATAAGAAGCTTCTCTAAAGGTAGAGTCTTCACCACTTCTTTTAACTCTGTAGCTTGACGGAAAGTAACAATCCCCGAGATAGAAATATAAAACCCCAGCTCCAGTGCAGCTTCAGCAAATGGAAGATCTTCTGTAAAACAATGGATAACACCACCACATTTCTCTGCCCCACCCTTACGCAAAATATCTAGAGTATCCGCACGTGCGTTTCTGGTATGGATAATTAAAGGTTTGTTGAGCTCCACTGCAAGATCAACGTGTTGCTCAAAGCGCTCTTTCTGTAACGCGGCCGTTTCGGGCTTGTAATGATAATCTAAACCCGTTTCGCCAATAGCGACGACTTTTGCATTCGACGCATGGTGGCGCAATACGTCCATCGAAAAGTCGCTTTCAACATCAAGTGGGTGCACACCGCACGAAGCATAAACATTGTCATAAGGCTCGATCATTTCCATCATTTTCGGGAAAGAATCCAGCGTTACTCCAACAGAAAGTAGCTCAGTTACGTTTGCTTGTTTAGCTTTGTTAATAACGTCTTCCACATTGATGTGGAGATCGTCGTAATTCAATTTGTCTAAATGACAATGAGAATCTACGAACATAATGCCTCTCGTGATTCAATTAACCAATTCATTGATAGTAGCTCAAGGTTCAGGCCAGGAAAGGCTTGCACCTGAGCTTTCAGGTTCATCAGCGCCTTCGCTGATGAGTACAAACCGTTATAGTTGTCCGGTTGAAACTTTGTCGCGCCCGGAAGCATTTGAGCTTCTGATACACCAAACTGCGCTTTCTGAGCATCTGTCAGTAAATACCATGCCCAGTCTAGTGATTGCTCTGAGTGTTTAGCGATTAAAGAAGCACACTCAGAAACGTCTGAAACAGGCGAAGACATTGCCTTAATAAAACTGCGTTCAAAAGCCAAGTAAGCTTCGAGCTCACCATTATTTAACGCATCCAATGTTTTTATTGGAGAGCCCATATTCAGTTTTAAGGCATAAGCAGGAACTTGCTTCGCCCCTTGTTCGTGCATCCATTGCATCGCTTGTTCCGCTGACGGAGGCGCAACAACCCAGTGTTGGCAACGGCTACGAATCGTTGGGAGCAGACGCTCCTGATTGTGGGTAACGAGCAAAAACAAGCACTTTGCCCCAGGCTCTTCTAGCGTCTTTAACAGCGCATTCGATGCCGACTCGTTCATAGAGTCCGCCGGTTCTATTACAAATAGGCGGTAACCATTAAGCTGAGATGATTCCTGAGCAAGACGGTTACAAGCGCGAATTTGGTCCACCGTTATCGCCTTTCCTTCTTTCTCTGGCTTGATCCAGTGTAAATCAGGGTGGTTTTGAGATTGATTTAGCTGGCAGCTATGACAAAAACCGCATGCTTCACTCGCGTAATTTTGGCAAAGAAGCGCTTGGCTAAAAAACTCGATAAGTTTTTCGATGCCTAAGCCCTGATCGCTTTGTAATAAAAGCGCACCTGGTATTCTGTCCGACTCTAACCCTACTTTGAGGTTATCCCATATTGGCTGTAGCCATGGATAATCATTTAACATGAGTCACCTAAATTTACATTTCACTTATTGACGAGCTAGCCACTCGTTTAGAGCGTCCCGAATATCACGCGACACGCCTTCAATCGTCTGTTCTGCGTTAATGATAACGATGGAAGGATCGGCATGAGCAATCTCCAAATAACGCTCACGTGTACGCTCGAAGAAACTAATATCCATCTTCTCTATACGATCTAACTCACCACGCCCACGCGCACGCTCAAGCCCAACACGAGGGTCAATGTCCATATAGAGAGTAAGAGCAGGTTTAAAATCACCAAGCGTTGTATCCCGGAGATTTTTCATTAACGATGCGTCAATCTGACGGCCACCACCTTGATAAGCTTGCGACGACATATCGTGTCGGTCACCAACCACCCACTGACCGTTTTCCAAAGCTGGTTTGATCACGTTCTCAACCAACTGAACACGTGCAGCGTACAGAAGAAGCAACTCCGTCATGTCCTTAAGTTCTTCGCCTTCGTGCTCTTCTTTCACCAGAGCGCGCATTTTTTCTGCTAGCGGTGTGCCTCCTGGCTCACGGGTATTTACGATATCCTCAATACCGGCCGCTTTTAGCGTATCTAAAACGGTTTTAATCGCAGTGCTTTTACCCGCGCCTTCTAGGCCTTCAACGACAATAAAGTTTGCTTTCATCATTTGTTCTTTCTTAGTTCTCTTAAATAGGCACGAACAGCACGGTTGTGCTCAGCAAGGGATTTCGAGAATACATGTCCGCCCTTTCCACTTGCTACAAAATATAAATAGTTGCTGCTTTCTGGATTCAAAGCCGCTTCAATGGAAGCTTCACCAGCCATCGCAATCGGTGTTGGTGGCAAACCATTGATGGTATAGGTGTTATATGGTGTCGGCGTACGCAAATCTTTCTTACGAATGTTGCCATCGTAGGCGTCACCCATACCATAAATAACTGTCGGATCAGTTTGTAACCGCATACGTTTGTTCAATCGGTTGATAAACACAGAAGCGACGCGCTCACGCTCAGAATCAATAGCCGTCTCTTTCTCGATGATAGACGCGAGAATCAAGGCTTCATATTTATCCTGTAATGGCAGCTTTTCTTGACGAGCTTCCCAGCTAGCGTCGAGTATTTTATTGAGTTTTCGATGCGCTCGTTTTAATAACTGGCTTTCACTCGCACCCGCTGTGTAATGGTAGGTTTCTGCTAAAAACAACCCTTCTAGCTTTTCTCTCTCAATTCCGAGCTTCGCAGCCATTTCTTTTTCTGAAAGATCGGTTAAATCATGCTTTAAATAAGGAGCACTTTTTAGTTGATCTACCCATTCAGAAAAGCGGCTGCCTTCAACAAAAGTGATCGCAAACTGGTATTCTTTTCCAGTATTCAGATGCTCCAATGTTTGCGAAAGTGACATACCAGGCTCAAGTTGGTAAGTACCCGCTCGCACTTGCAACAATTCTGGATATAAGTGAGGAATTAAACGGATGTACTCCGATGTTTCAATCACCTCATCTTCAACTAAGGCGCGCATGACATGATGAAAGCTTGTACCACTTTCTACAGTAAACAGCTGAGGTTGTTCCAATAGAATAGGCTTTTCAACGTATTGTTTAGCCTGTGAAATTATATAAAAAACAGCTGCTGCGCCTATCACTGCGATCAGCACAACAAAAGCCAACAGTTTTTTAATCACGTAGTTAAATTCCCTTGCAGTCGTTGAGTCAATTTTCCTATCGGAAATATAGTCTTAGAGTTCGATGTCACTATGCTGCGAATAGGTGCGACACCTAATATTGAGTTACACATGAAAGCCTCGTCAGCACTCAGCAAATCTGGAAGTATAAAACGCCCCTCGATGACTTCAATATGACTTACTTTAAGTAACTCAAGCACCTTACGACGCATTACGCCCGTAACGCCTGATAAGGTCAGCTCCGGCGTAAATACTTTATTACCTTTAACCCAAAAAAGGTTGGCCATTGTAGTTTCAATGACATGGTTTTGCACATTTAACGTTATTGCATCTGCAAACTCTGTATTGTCGATTTCAGCCTTGGCGAGAATCTGCTCTAAACGGTTATTGTGCTTATGTCCCGCAAGTAAAGGTTGAATCCCTAGACGAGTATTACAAACGCCCAAGTCCACACCTTGTTCTTGCCAAGATGAATAATGAGAAGGAAACGCAAAATTGGAAATCGTCACGATAGGGCTTTCAATCCCATTAGGGCTATACCCTCGCCCGCCAATACCGCGGCTAACGTGAATCTTCACCCCCGCTCGTGCGTCAGATAAAACCGCTTTGCTTGCCCAATCATGCACAACTTTCCAGTCAGGTGAAGAGATCTTCAAAGCGTCAAGGCAAGCACTCATGCGCTCAGTATGTTCCTGCCAGTAAACCAACTCTCCATTTTGGGTCAGGATGGTGGTAAAGCCTCCATCACCGTATTGGAATGAGCGATCACCTAGCTCTACATGCGTTTGCGGAACTCCATTTACCCAAAACATTCACGTACCTTCAAATTAGCAGACAACAAATAAAACAAAACGGCTCAATGCTAAGCATCGAGCCGTTAGAATACAAGTTTCGCTTATCTAAATTAGGTTAGATAGTGTTACTCAGCGAACTTCTTGAAGATCAAAGAACCGTTTGTACCACCAAAGCCAAACGAGTTACAGATAGCGTACTCCATACCTTCAACTTTGCGCGCTGTATGCGGCACAAGGTCGATGTCTAGACCTTCTTCTGGATCATCAAGGTTAATGGTTGGCGGAACAATTTGGTCAACCAAAGACATAACCGTGATAATTGCTTCAACAGAGCCAGCAGCACCTAATAGGTGACCCGTCATCGACTTAGTTGAAGACACAAGAACTTGCTTCGCACCTTCTTCACCAAGAGCACGTTTCACGCCTTTGATTTCTGCAACATCACCAGCTGGAGTAGAAGTACCGTGAGCATTCACATAACCTACTTGAGTACCTGTGATGTTAGCGTCACGCATCGCCGCTTCCATCGCAAGTGCACCACCAGAGCCGTCTTCGCTTGGAGATGTCATGTGGTAAGCATCACCAGACATACCAAAACCAACCAGTTCTGCGTAAATCTTCGCGCCACGTGCTTTTGCGTGTTCGTACTCTTCAAGCACCATCATGCCAGCACCATCACCTAGAACAAAACCATCACGGCCTTTATCCCATGGGCGAGACGCTTTTTGAGGCTCTTCATTACGAGTAGATAGCGCTTTAGCTGCACCAAAGCCAGCCATGCCAAGAGGCGTAGAAGCTTTTTCTGCACCACCAGCAACCATCGCATCTGCATCGCCGTAGGCAATCATACGTGCTGCATGGCCGATATTATGCAGGCCAGTAGTACATGCGGTAGAAATCGCGATATTTGGACCACGAAGACCACGCATGATAGATAGGTTACCTGCAACCATGTTTACAATGGTCGAAGGAACAAAAAATGGGCTAACTTTGCGAGGGCCTTTGTCTACTAATGCAGTATGGCCAGTTTCGATAAGGTCAAGACCGCCAATGCCTGAGCCGATAGCAACACCAACTCGAGCCGCATTTTCTTCGGTAATTTGTAAGCCAGAGTTATCAAGAGCTTGAATACCCGCTGCAATGCCGTACTGGATGAAAAGGTCCATCTTACGAGCATCTTTTTTAGACATGTACTCTGTGCAATCGAAATCTTTAACAAGACCTGCAAAACGAGTTGAGAAGTTCGTAGTATCAAAGTGCTCGATATTTACGATACCACTTTGACCTTCTAGCAGGGCTTTCCAAGATGATTCTACTGTGTTGCCTACCGGTGACAACATACCCATGCCAGTGACAACTACACGACGCTTGGACACGATATAATTCTCCGGGAATTGAATATTTCTATGAGAGGATAGAAGAAGTTAGAAAGAACACAGGCGGTCTAGGAGACCGCCTGGGAGAGCTAATTACTGAGCGCTGTTTACGTAGTCGATTGCAGCTTGAACAGTAGTGATCTTCTCAGCTTCTTCGTCAGGAATCTCAGTGTCGAATTCCTCTTCTAGAGCCATAACTAGTTCTACAGTGTCTAGAGAATCAGCACCTAGATCGTCAACGAAAGAAGCTTCGTTTTTAACTTCTGCTTCGTCTACACCTAGCTGTTCAACAATGATTTTCTTTACGCGTTCTTCGATGTTGCTCATTTTTCTTTTCCTTTACAGATTTCGCCTAATGCGATGATTCCGTAGTTTATTCGAACTATTGAAAGTTGCAAGGGGGTCCTTGCTGGTCAAACCACAAAATTAGCGAATTTAACCGAATTTCAATACATTTTTGACTTAAATCATGCACAAATCTTGCGCATAAGCATGACAAGTTCATGACAGTTAACTGCAACTATAGGCTATTTTTCACAATGTAAAATAGCTTATTTTGCATAAACTGTCGCATTAAACCATGTACATGCCACCATTTACATGCAAAGTTTCACCAGTAATGTACGCTGCTTCAGGAGAAGCAAGGAAAACTACTGCTGATGCAATTTCACGTGGGTCACCTAAACGACCTGCTGGCACGTTCGACAAAGTTGCCGCACGTTGGTCATCATTTAGCGCCTTAGTCATGTCAGTTTCGATGAAACCAGGAGCAACAGTGTTCACTGTTACACCACGAGACGCAACTTCACGAGCCATTGATTTAGTAAAACCAATCACGCCCGCTTTCGCTGCTGCGTAGTTAGTTTGACCAGCATTACCCATGGTACCAACAACAGAGCCTACGTTGATGATACGACCCGCACGTTTTTTCATCATACCGCGTAAAACCGCTTTAGACATGCGGTAGATAGGCGTTAGGTTGGTATCGATGATGTCGTTCCACTCATCATCTTTCATGCGCATCAATAGGTTGTCACGAGTAATACCAGCGTTATTCACCAGAATATCGATCACACCAAATTCTTCGTTGATCGTTTTTAATGTCGCTTCGATAGACTCGACATCAGTCACGTTAAGCGCTAAGCCTTTACCGTTATCACCAAGATACTCGCTGATAGCAGCCGCACCACTTTCAGAAGTAGCAGTACCGATAACCGTAGCACCTCGCTCGACAAGAAGTTCCGCGATCGCGCGGCCAATACCACGGCTTGCGCCGGTAACTAGCGCGATCTTACCTTCTAGATTCATCATGTTGTGTTTCCTTTTCTTATCGCAAATTTATCGCTTGATGGATTACTTCGCAGCGTCTAGCGATGCGATATCATTCACTGCTGCTGCAGTTAGCGTTTTCACGATACGTTTTGTTAGACCTGTTAAAACTTTACCAGGGCCAAGCTCAAGAAGATTTTCTACGCCTTGTTCGTGCATCAGTTCAACTGTTTCAGTCCAACGAACTGGGCTATGTAGCTGACGAACAAGCGCATCTTTGATTTTTGCAGGATCTGTCTCAGCAACCACATCAACGTTGTTGATAACTGGCAGCTGTGGTGAGTTAAATTCGATAGACTCAAGAGCTACAGCAAGTTTTTCCGCTGCTGGCTTCATAAGTGCACAGTGTGAAGGTACTGAAACAGGAAGAGGAAGCGCACGCTTCGCACCAGCTTCTTTACATAGCGCACCAGCTCGCTCTACTGCGTCTTTGCTACCAGCGATAACGACTTGGCCAGGCGAGTTAAAGTTTACTGGAGAGACCACTTCGCCTTGCGCTGCGTCTTCACACGCTTTTGCAATCGCATCATCAGCCAAACCGATAATCGCGTACATTGCGCCAGTACCAGCTGGTACTGCTTCTTGCATAAGTTGACCACGTAATTCAACCAGCTTGATGGCTTCTTTAAAGTCAATAACACCCGCACATACAAGTGCTGAGTACTCACCTAGGCTGTGACCAGCTAGGTTGGCTGGTTGCTCTAAGCCAAGTTCCTGCCATACACGCCAGATTGCAACAGATGAAGCTAGCAAAGCTGGTTGAGTACGGAAAGTCTCGTTTAAATCTTCTGCAGGTCCATTTTGAACAAGCGCCCATAGATCGTAACCTAGTGCGTCAGATGCTTCTGCAAATGTTTGTTTTACTACGTCATATTGTTCGCCTAGTTCTGCAAGCATACCTACAGCTTGAGAACCTTGACCTGGAAATACGATAGCAAACTTGCTCATGTTGTTTTCCTTTAAGCAAAGTAAAAAGAAATAAGATGCACCAAGTGCACCTTAAATTTTGAATTCTTGTGAAACTTAGAACTTCACAAGGGCCGAGCCCCAAGTGAATCCGCCGCCAAACGCTTCAAGAAGCAGAGTTTGACCGCGTTTAATACGACCATCACGTACCGCTTCATCTAGTGCTGTTGGCACAGTAGCAGCTGATGTGTTGCCGTGTTTATCAAGTGTAATCACGACTTGGTCTAGTGACATCGAAAGTTTCTTCGCTGTCGCTGAAATAATGCGGTAGTTCGCTTGGTGCGGCACTAGCCAGTCTAGTTCAGACTTATGCATGTTGTTGGCTTCAAGCGTATCTTTTACTAGTTTCGATAGCTGAGTGACAGCGACTTTGAATACTTCGTTCCCAGCCATATGAAGCCATTTATCCGCATCTTGCCCCCGCACAGGTACAGGTAGGCTTAGAAGCTCTCCGAATTGACCATCCGAGTATATGTGGGTAGAGATAATGCCAGGCTCTTGGCTAGCGCCTACGACAACGGCTCCGGCACCATCACCAAATAGGATGATGGTTGAACGGTCTGTCGGATCACACGTTTTAGACAAAGCATCTGAACCAATCACAAGTACGTTTTTGCACATACCAGATTTGATATGTTGGTCTGCAACAGATAATGCGTACACAAAACCAGAACAAGCAGCGGCTAAGTCAAAAGCTGGACAACCTTTAATGCCAAGCTTTGCCTGCACCTGACACGCAGATGAAGGGAAAGTATGGCTACTGCTCGTTGTGGCTACGATAATCAGGTCGATATCGTTTTTATCAATACCCGCCATATCGATAGCGTTTTCAGCTGCGTAGAATGCCATGTCTGCTACAGTTTCGTTTTCTGCAGCAATTCGACGCTCTTTAATACCCGTGCGAGCAACGATCCACTCATCACTTGTATCTACCATTTTCTCTAGATCTGCGTTTGTACGCACCTGAGATGGCAGGTAGCTGCCAGTACCTAAAATTTTGCTATACATGAAGACTAATAATGCCTCTCGAGTAAAACCGCTTCCAAACGATCGCTAATACGGCTTGGTACTTGTCGTTTGACCTCGTGTACTGCCTCGCCAAGTGCATTGACAATCGCAGATACATCCGCACTTCCATGGCTTTTTATGACAATGCCGCGCAATCCTAGCAAACTTGCGCCGTTATACTGGTCGGGGTTCAGTGTTTTTAGTTCATTAAACAGCCTAGAAAACAACTTTCTAGCTATCCAACCCTTTATCGTTGATGCCATTATGCTGGTTTTAATTTTTTCGATAAAAAGTTGAGCTGTTCCCTCACTGGCTTTTAAGCATACGTTGCCGACAAATCCATCACAAACAATGACGTCAGCAACATCATGCAAAATTTGATTACCTTCAATATAACCGACAAAGTTAATCGCATCGGTCTGAGAAAGCATTTCTGCGCAACGTTTGACTAAATCGTTACCTTTAATCTCTTCTGCGCCAATATTGAGTACAGCAACGCGAGGAGGACGACCCAAGTGTTCTTCAGCTAATGCACTGCCCATTACAGCAAATTGGAACAAGCTATCAGCATCGCACGATACATTCGCCCCCAGATCCAGCATCCAAGTACGCTTTCCGGTAATCGTCGGTAAAGCGGAAACTAAAGCAGGACGTTCAATGCCAGGAAGTAACTTAAGAATGAAACGCGATAGTGCCATTAATGCACCGGTGTTGCCACCACTAACACAAGCATCCGCTTTCTGCTCAGAAACCAAATCGATAGCCATACGCATAGAACTATTTTGGCTATTACGTAACGCCAATGAAGGTTTTTCTGAGTTCGAGATAACTTTCTCGCTGTGAAGAATAGTCAAGCGGGAACTGGTCGAGGTACCGAGTTGAGATAATTGAGACGTGATCAGAGATTGATCACCAATAAGAATCACTTTTAGCTCTGGGAAATGAGACAGTGCCTGCACGGCGGCAGGCACTGTTACGCGTGGACCGAAATCCCCGCCCATTGCATCAAGTGCAACGGTAATACTTTGCAAAGGTTCAACCTTACTTGTTGATAACCTTTTGACCACGGTAGTAACCTTCAGCAGTTACGTTGTGGCGTAGGTGAGTTTCACCAGAAGTCGCGTCTACAGATAGAGCAGCTGTAGTTAGCGCATCGTGTGAACGACGCATACCGCGCTTAGAACGAGTTTTACGGTTTTTCTGTACGGCCATTGACCCTACTCCTATACTATTGGGTTAAAAACCTGAAGAAGAATCGGCTACCACACCTATTACTTTTTCAGACTTTTCAAAACGTCGAATGGATTCGGTTTTTCTTCCTCAATTTCTTCAGGAATCTCACCAAAAACCATGTTATTTGAATCAACGCTACAATCCGCTTCATCGTGCATCGCAATTTGAGGTAATGCTAAGATGAACTCGTCTTCAACAAGTTGTATGAGGTCTAATTCACCATATTCATTTAGATCTACCAAATCATAAATTTCTGGTGCTTCCTGTTCTGTTTTCTCACCGTAGTAAGGAGTAGAAAGGAATTCAACTTCGCACTCATGTGCGAATACCTCATTACAACGCTGACACTCTAAATCGACTTCGATGTTAGCTTTACCAGAGATAACAACGAGTCGCTGTTCATCCATCCCAAATGACAATGAGACTTCTGCGTCGCGTTTTACGCCTTCAGTTGTTTCCACTAAGCGCTTGAAAAGACTAGCTTGGATGATGCCATCGTAATCCAATCGTTTCTGTGCAGCTTTAGCTGGGTCAACCGTTCGCGGTATTTTTACCTTTTGCATAGGGCGCGAATATTATCTTCCAAATCAAAATTAGTCAAAGAAAAAGGCAAAAAAGTTGTACTTTTTTACGCTTAACATACAGAGCATTAGCCAGAATCATTTTTGATCGATTATCCTATTGGAAATGCTCCCACGAATTGTAATTCAAAATGAAAAATTACCAACTGGTTTTAGCCTCAACTTCCCCTTTTCGTAAACAACTGCTTGAAAAGCTCTCACTACCATTCGTTTGTTTACCACCTGATTGCGATGAAACACCTTTTGACCAAGAAACGCCAACTGAACTTGTGCAGAGACTGGCCCAAGAGAAAGCAATATCTTGCCAGACGGATAAAGCAAGTTTAGTTATCGGCAGTGACCAAGTTTGTGTCATTAATGGTGAAATCGTTGGCAAGCCTTTAAATAGAGATAACGCGATAAATCAACTTTTGGCTCAAAGTGGAAAAGTCATCACTTTCTATACTGGTCTTGCGGTACATAACACCGTGACAAACCATACAGAAGTCGGCTTTGATTCTTTCGAGGTGCACTTTAGAGATTTAACGCTTGAACAAATCGAACGCTACGTCGACAGGGAAGAACCTTTTTACTGCGCAGGCAGCTTTAAAAGCGAAGGCATGGGAATTTGCTTGTTTACGAAATTAGTCGGTAAAGACCCGAACACACTTGTCGGACTACCATTGATTGATTTGATTGATATGTTGAATTTTCAAGGACTCGATGTCCTTTAACCCAAATACGATAAAAGGGAGCCACGGGCTCCCTTTTGCATCCGCGAGGAAAACATGGTTACGCGTTTCTTAAACCCGCCAACACTTTTTCTAGTTTCGGTTCCATCGGTGCGTTGATTTCCATCCACTCATCATTTGATGGGTGTTGGAACTTGATGTTTGCCGCGTGTAGGAACAAACGATCTAAACCAACTTGACCTGTGTAAGCATCAAAGCGACGATCACCGTAGCGATCATCCCAAGCGATTGGGTGACCAGTGTATTGCGTATGAACTCGTATTTGGTGAGTTCGACCAGTAATCGGACTCGCCTGAATCAATGTAGCTTGTTCGAACTTTTCCAAAATCTTAAAACGCGTTTCTGACGGCTTACCATTAGGGTTAACACGAACAATACTGTTCACTTCGTTTTTGAGCAGTGGCGCGTTCACAACCTTACAACTGCTTTTCCATTGCCCCATGACAAGAGCTAAGTAAAACTTCTTTACTGTCTTTTCACGAAACTGGGCTTGCAAGTGACGAAGTGCAGAACGCTTTTTAGCAACCAGCAAAATCCCTGAAGTATCACGGTCAATACGATGCACAAGTTCAAGAAAGCGAGCTTGAGGACGCAGAGCCCTAAGCGCTTCAATCGCACCAAACTTTAAACCACTGCCACCATGCACAGCGGTGCCAGATGGTTTGTTTAGAATCAACATATGGTCATCTTCGAAGATAATCATATTTTCCAACTCAGCGACTTTGTTAAGTTTCGTACTTGGTGCGACATCGTCATCTTTTTTCTCGACGGTCACCGGTGGAATACGAACGAGATCGCCTGCTTTTAACTTGTACTCTGCTTTTATACGCTTTTTATTTACGCGCACTTCGCCCTTACGCACAATTCGGTAAATCATGCTTTTAGGAATGTCTTTTAATTGGTTGCGCAAAAAATTATCAATGCGCTGACCCGCCATATCTTCGTCGATGTCGACGAACTGGACTTTTGTTCTTATTTCGTTCATGGGCGGTATTGTAAACTCAATTTCGTGCGACTTCACATTATTCTTGTCGTAAAAGAAACACTCGGTGGCACATACTGGTCTAAATTTCGCCAAGCTTTTGTTTAAATTATTAAAACTCTCAATCAAGTTCTCAATTTGTTTTCTGTCTTGAACAGTTTGCACATCTCAATTGCTTATGAAACAGCCAGTTATAAAATAGAAATTTTGAGTTTAGCGGCAAATTTTCTATCGTTTGCGTGAAAGCAGATTGCTGATAGCCACGCGCACTGCTATAGTTCACAGCTGCTAAGGAAGGTTTGGTTACATTTTATTCATTACCAATCATTTATCCTCAAGCAATGTGAGTAGATCGTTGAAGGTCGAGTGCAGCATTGGCGTGAGACACATCGAATTCAACACTCTTGCCACCCTACTCCTCGCATATTCACGTTGAGTACCTACCGCCCAAATAGCGGGTCACAAGTCTACGTTTCCAACAGAAACCACAAGAGGCTTGTGATGACTGAAGTGCCCGAGAGCATCCCCTTCCAGCCGGGAGGCTGCAAAATACAAGCCATGGGATCAGGCACCGTGAAAGAGCGAAAAAACAGTGGCAAGTCGACAAGAAAGATATAAAAGAAAAGACAACGAGAATTTTCAATGAAAAGAATGTTAATTAACGCAACTCAAAAAGAAGAGTTGCGTGTCGCTCTGGTTGATGGCCAGCGACTTTTCGATCTTGATATCGAGAGTCCAGGTCATGAATCTAAAAAAGCGAATATCTACAAAGGACGTATCACACGTATCGAACCAAGCTTAGAAGCCGCATTTGTTGATTACGGCGCCGAGCGTCACGGTTTCCTCCCTCTCAAAGAAATTGCCCGCGAATATTTCCCTGAAGGTTACACCTACCAAGGTCGTCCAAGCATCAAAGAAGTGCTAACGGAAGGCCAAGAAGTTATCGTTCAAGTGGAAAAAGAAGAACGTGGAAGCAAGGGCGCAGCTCTTACTACTTTCATTTCTCTTGCTGGTAGTTACCTTGTTCTGATGCCTAACAACCCTCGTGCTGGCGGTATTTCTCGTCGAATCGAAGGTGACGAGCGTACTCAACTAAAAGCCGCATTAAGTACTTTGGAACTGCCTCAGGGCATGGGCCTAATCGTACGTACTGCTGGCGTTGGCAAGAGTGCTGAAGAGCTTGAGTGGGATTTGAATGTACTACTTAACCACTGGGGTGCAATCAAAGGTGCAGCGGACTCTAACCCTGCTCCATTCTTAATCCACCAAGAAAGTAACGTTATCGTTCGTGCAATCCGTGACTATTTGCGTCGTGATATTGGCGAAATCTTAATTGATAGCAACACCATCTACGAACGTGCAAAAGAGCACATTCAATTGGTGCGCCCTGATTTCCTTAACCGCGTTAAGAAATATGAAGGCGAAGTTCCACTATTCAGCCACTACCAAATCGAAAGCCAAATTGAATCGGCTTTCCAACGTGAAGTGCGTCTGCCATCTGGTGGTTCTATTGTTATTGACCCGACTGAAGCACTAACGTCTATCGATATCAACTCTGCTCGTGCAACCAAGGGCGGCGATATTGAAGAAACAGCTCTAAACACGAACCTAGAAGCAGCCGACGAAATTGCTCGCCAATTACGTCTACGTGACTTGGGTGGCTTAGTGGTTATCGACTTTATCGATATGACCCCAGTTCGTCACCAACGAGAAGTAGAAAACCGTCTACGTGAAGCCGTTCGTCTTGATCGCGCTCGTGTACAAATCGGTCGTATTTCTCGCTTTGGTTTGTTGGAGATGTCACGCCAGCGCTTGAGCCCTTCTCTTGCAGAAGCAAGCCATCACATCTGTCCTCGCTGTAGCGGAACTGGTGTCGTTCGCGACAACGAATCTCTAGCACTTTCTGTACTTCGTTTAATTGAAGAGGAAGCGCTAAAAGACAACACAGCACAAGTACTTGCAGTCGTACCTGTGCCAATCGCCTCTTACTTACTGAACGAAAAACGTCGTTCAGTAAACCATATCGAACGCATTCAAGAAGTGAAAATTACGGTTGTTCCTAACTCTGATATGGAAACACCGCACTTTGAAGTTATCCGTGTTCGTGAAGGCGAAGAGTTCGATCTGATTTCTTACTTACTTCCTAAGAAACTGGAAGCAATGAAAGAAGCAGAAGGTAAAGAGCCAGCGGAAGTTGACGTAAAACCAAAACGAATTGAAGAGCCAGTTCTTAAAGGCTTTGCTGCTCCGTCTCAAACCGCACCTGCACCAGCAGCTAAACCAGCTCCTGAGGCGAAGAAGAAAGAACAAAACGTTGAACAAGAAGAGAAACCTGGATTGTTCAGCCGTCTGTTTAAAGCACTTGGTAGCTTCCTATTCGGTGGTTCTGAAGAAACAAAAGAAGAACAGAAACCTCAGGAAGAGAAAAAACCAAATCGCGATAATCGACGTAACAAACGTGATCGCAACGATCGTCGTCGCAATAACAACCAGCGTGATAATCGTGATAACCGCGACAATCGCGATAACCGACGTCGTCGTAAGCCTCGTGATGAGCAGGCTAATGAGCAAAACGAAGCTCAACAACAAACAAATAAACCGCAAAACCGTAACCAAAAGCGTAAACCTAAAGCTCAACAGGCAGATAAAGCCCAAGAGCAGAAAGCAAACGCAAAAGTAGCGGAAAAAGGTCTGCAGCTAGCAGCGGAAGCTCGTACTGAAACAAAACCAGAAGAGAGCAAACCGAAGCAGCAAAATGCGAAAGCAGAAAAAGTGAAAGAGCGCCGCCAACGTCGCAAATTGAACAAGTCTGTACGCGTTAAGGACCAAGAAGCTATTGAGAAGAAAGCCGAAGAAACAGCGGTTAAGACTCAAGAAACGGTTGAAGCTAAAGTTGAAAAGCCAACAGAAGCAGCGGTAGAGGCACAGCAAGACAACAAGCAAGCAGAATCTAAGCAACGTCGTAATCGTCGTTCGCCACGTCACCTGCGTGCAAGCGGCCAGCGTCGTCGCCGTGGCCGTGATCGCCGCCCTAACCCGTTCCGCCTACGTAAGGGAGGTGTCGCTTCTCCTGAAATGGCTATGGGTAAAGTAATGCCACGTTACATTCCGAAACCAGCACCTAAGAAGGAAGAGCGAGTTAAGGAAGAAGCTGTAGCAGCAGTACCTACAATCCAAGGTGGCTTTGCGTGTCCAGAAATGGCAATGGGTAAAGTGATTATTCGTCGCGAGCAACCTGTCGTAACAGATGCGCCAGTTGTTGAACACAAGGTTCAAGAAACCGTTGAAGCGAAAGTGGAAGCTCCAGTAGTAGAAGCACCTGTTGTTGAAACAGTAATCGCAGAAAAAGCTGAATCGGCAGTAGTAGAAACAGCATCGGTAGAGCCTATCGTTGAAACTCCTGTAACTGAACATGCTGAACCGGTTGATGCCATTGTAGAAACGGCACCTACTGAAGAGCCTATCGTTGAAGCAGCAAAAGAGATTGTAGCCGAAGCGCCAGTAGATAAACCAGAGCCTAAAGTCGAAGCCATTAAAGTTGCTGCTAAGCTAAACGCTAGCGCACCGATGACGAAAGCACCTGGCCCTCAAGAGCTACGCGAAATCACGGTTGCAGCAGCGCCGTTCAAAACCGAACGTTACCAAGCTAAAGGTGCAGGTAGCCAAGTGGCTAAAAACCGTGCATCGGCAGAGATGACAAAGCCTAACTTTAACTAGGCTAAATCATTACGTTCAACTGCTTAACGGCATAAATAAATTAAAGGCTACCATCTGGTAGCCTTTTTTATCTTCATATTTGCCCAATAAATTGTTCATATAAATACCAATTCGTGATCACATTTGTACGCCATTATTCGTATCATTCTTGAACTTAATCACACTTTTCGGTAGCATGCGCCGACTCAAGTTTTCGACACCATTCTGATGCTGCTCTTTTAATACTACGGTTTACACTGCAATGTTTGATTAAAAATCAACCTTCCAGTGGCTTGTGCAAATACGAATATGTGTCGGGTTTAACTCATTGCAAAGAGAACTTAAAAACAAACATGTTCGAATTTCCCCAATTTTCTAAGCACTCCGTAAAAAATGATGTGCTATCAGGCTTAACCGTTGCGCTAGCATTGGTTCCTGAAGCTGTCGCATTTGCGTTCGTCGCAGGCGTAGATCCGATGGTCGGTCTTTACGCTGCATTCATCGTTGGTCTTATTACTTCCATTTTCGGTGGTCGTCCTGGCATGATTTCTGGTGCAACAGGTGCCATGGCAGTCGTAATGGTTTCGCTTGTCGCGACTCACGGTGTCCAGTACCTATTCGCAGCCATCATGCTCGCTGGTATTCTTCAAATTGCCGCTGGTATGTTTAAATTGGGTAAGTTCATCCGTATCGTACCTCACCCTGTGATGATCGGTTTTGTGAACGGTCTGGCTATTGTTATCTTCCTAGCTCAGTTGGGTCAGTTTAAAGCGCCAGACATCAACGGCATGCTTACTTGGCTACCACAAGACCAGATGCTGCTAATGCTTGGTTTGGTTGCGCTGACTATGGCAATCATTCACTTTCTACCAAAAATCACAACAGCTGTACCCTCTTCACTTGTTGCGATCGTAACGGTGACGGCTTTAGTGGTTGGCTTGGATCTGGAAACTCGCACTGTTGTTGACTTCCTGCGTACAATGTCTGGTGATGAAGCTGCAACACTCGCAGGTTCACTACCAACCTTCTCTATTCCTGCGGTACCATTTACACTAGAGACACTACAAATCATTCTTCCATACGCGATCATTCTCGCGGCCATTGGTCTAATTGAATCTCTACTAACACTGACAGTTTTAGATGAGATGACGAATACTCGTGGTCAATCTAACCGCGAATGTATCGGTCAAGGTATGGCAAACATGACGTGTTCTGTGTTTGGCGCAATGGGTGGTTGTGCGATGATTGGTCAGTCGATGATCAACGTAAACTCAGGTGGTCGCGGCCGTCTATCTGGTATCGTTGCGGCTATCGCTCTATTGATGTTTATCTTATTCGCTTCTTCGCTAATTGAAATGATCCCACTCGCTGCTCTGGTTGGTGTGATGTTCATGGTTGTCATTGGTACATTCGAATGGGCAACATTTAAGCTAGCACGCCGCGTACCGAAGCAAGACTTCTTCGTTATTGTTCTTGTGACCGTTGTTACTGTTCTTACTGACCTTGCTGTTGCCGTAGCGGTTGGTGTTATCGTTTCTGCATTAATGTTTGCATGGCAACACGCTAAGCACATCTATGCCGACACGTGCTTAAACGAGGAAGGTTCAAAAGAGTACAAGATTCACGGCCCTATTTTCTTTGGCTCTGCGGCTAACTTCCTGGAGTTGTTTAACGCGCCTGAAGATCCAAAAGATGTGATTGTCGATTTTGCAGACTCTCGCGTGACAGATCACTCTGCAATTGAAGCCATTGAAACACTGGCTGAGCGTTACAATGCTCAAGGTAAAACGCTGCACCTTCGTCACCTAAGCCCAGATTGTCGTAAACTTTTGGACAAAGCTGGCAGCTTGGTTGAAATTAACGTGAAGGAAGACCCAAGCTACAAAGTCGCAACCGACATACTAGCGGGTTAACACGAATAAAAAGGGATGAGCTGAGCTCATCCCTTTTTCTATTGTCTTCAAGCACGGCGATTATAGCTTCTTCAAAATTGCGTCTGATGCCTCTTCGATTAAATCAAGCACCAGTTCAAAGCCATCTTCCCCACCATAATATGGGTCCGGGACTTCGTCGTAACCTGACTCAGAATGACTTAAAAATAACGATACTTTGTGTCGATACTTCAACGGACAAATATCCAATAAATCGGCCAAATTTGCTTTATCTGCGGCTAATATAAGGTCAAACTTTTCAAAGTCATCAATGGTGACTTGGCGCGCTTGCATTCCTTTAAAAGAATAACCTCGCTGCTTTCCTGCTGCCATCGCTCTTGAATCCGGTCGGTTTCCTGCGTGGTAGCCAATTGTACCTGCCGAATCAACCTCTACTTCAACGCCTAGCTTTTGAGCTTTCGTTCTTAACACTGCCTCTCCAGTTGGTGACCGACAAATGTTTCCCATACAAACAACAAGTATTTTCTTCATTTTATTCCCTGAATTATCGGTGGTTTTTCTTCACGATATGTTGGTCTATCATAGCGAGATAAATCAATGAACCCAAATTAGCTTGGGCACAGCACGAAAAGGAATTGAGGAAGTATTATGTCTATCGAAGAAAATAAAGAAGCACGCCATAAAGCTCGCCAACAAAAAGTCAAAGAACAGGTAGACGCAAAAATCGCTGCTGCTCAAGAGGAAAAAGGTCTGCTACTGATCATTACCGGAAATGGTAAAGGTAAATCGACATCAGGATTCGGTACGATCGCACGCGCAGTGGGTCATGGTTTGAATTGTGCTGTCGCGCAGTTTATTAAAGGTACTTGGGACAACGGTGAGCGCAACCTACTTGAGAAACTCGGCGTTGAATTCCAAGTAATGGCGACCGGCTTTACATGGGAAACTCAAAACAAAGCCGCTGATACCGAAGCAGCGCAAGGCGTATGGCAAGAATGTAAACGCATGCTGCAAGACGACTCTATCGATGTCATCTTGTTTGACGAGCTAACTTATATGGTGAGCTACGGCTACATCGACTTAGACGAAGTGGTCGAAGCGCTGAGCAACCGACCTAAAATGCAGTCGGTTATTATTACTGGGCGTGGCGCACATCGAACCCTGATTGAAATGGCCGATACCGTTTCTGAAGTGAAAAATGTAAAGCACGCATTTGAATCTGGCGTAAAAGCCCTCAAAGGCGTCGATTGGTAACACTCGCAGAGTAATTTAAAAAGGGTTGGCAAAATGCCAACCCTTTTGGTTTTCACGCACGGTTAGTTGAAAAGATTCTTCAATAAACCATCGACCGCATCTTTGGTTTTCTCGTCTTTGATTTTGTCCGTTAGCTTCTCCACGCCACGATCGATTTCTTTTTGAGCTTTCTGCTTCAGAACATCATCGAATACGAGCTTGAATTTAGGTTCTGCCCACTTACCAGACACATTGATTGGAATCGTGATGTCTTTCAGCTCATCTATATCTTTACCGCCCTGGCCTTCTAGGCTGCCTACAACTGACGTGCTGATAGTAAAGTCGACTGTTTCATTGATGTAGTTTGCGGTACCTTTACCACGAACACGTAACAATGGAGACTGAGCTTGCATATTATCCGTTGATACTACACCTTTGTTGAGTTTCAATGTCGCCGTCATCGCACTGAAGTCTGTTTTCTTAGCTTCATTGGTGCCTTCAACTTTTTGCCCTTTAAATTTCGCATAGTTTTCACGAATCAACTGAGCAACGTTGATGCCATTCACCGCACCGTCAGCAAAATTGATAACAACCGTACCAGATAGATTCTTCTTGATACCGGTAGGCGTTAGACTCTTACCTGTAACATTCACATCAATGTTACCTGTCCCTTCAAGTTTGTCGTTCTCAGCAACGTCTATAAGTAGCGGTTGAACTTTCACGCCTTTGATTGACTTTTTAACGCTGTAAGTCGCTGGTGATTGGCGTGCATCTAACTTCGCTGTCGCTGAGATTGAGCCTTGGTACAACTTCGAACTAAATGATGTAAGCTCAAACACGCCACGATTTACAGTGAAGCTCGTTTTTACCGCTTCCATCTTCGCATTTGCCGCTTTGAATTTGTCGATGGTAATGTCACCCTTTACATCTAACGCTTTCAACGCAGACAAATCAGGCTCAACCTCAGGTCCGGCAGGAGCACTCTCGCCACCAGAAGCAGGCTTATTACCTTCGGCAGCTTGCTTATCTAACCCTAAGAACTCATCAAGATCGATATTGGGGCTATGGAGAGCAAAGCGTACTTTAGGAATATCACCGAGTGTCACATCTGCCTTACCATCTAGGGCGATAGCATTCGCTGTTAACTTCTCTAGAACAAAACTCAGATGGTTTTTCGTTAGGTCGAAAGACAGATCAGACACCATGTCGACTTTCATCGGGGACTGAGGTAAAGCATCACCCTCAAAAGTCGATTTAAGAGTTAACTTATCCAACTGTACTTTGCTGATAGCCTTGTCCACGCTAAGTTGACCAGCACCCTGCATATCTAACTTCATACCACCAGCGTCACCCTTAATGGCATAAGTCAGGTTATTTACTTTATCGAATTCAAACGTGTCTAAACCGATCGTTGCCGATTCAATTTTATTGGCAGGGTCAGAGTATGTCGCATCAAAGTTGATGTTCTTTAGCGCGTAGTTTGCCAAACCTTTTTCTAGCTTAAAGTCTGCCTGACCTTTCGCGGTGAACTTTTGGTCGTTCATTTCGCCCTTCACGCCAAAATCAGCCGTTGTCCAGTTGTCAAAAGCGAATTCGGAAAGGTTTAATGAAATATCATAAAGTTTGGTGTAACTACCGGCTTGCTTATCCTGCATTTCTAATGAACCGTTAGAAACCGTAACGCCAGCAAGATTAATACTCCAATCAGAACCAGAAGTTTTCGTTTCACCATTTTGCGTAGGCGCAGCATTGCTCTCTTGTTCTGCTTGTTGTGTTTGGGCTTTCGTCAATGCATCAATATTCTTGCTGCCATCTTTCTTGGTTTCAATGTAGAACTCAGCACCATCAAGCGTGACGTTTCCAATTTCAAGCTGTTGACTAAAAAGTGGCATAACAGAGATGTCTACACCAACGGTATCAACTTTGAATAAATTGGGTTTACTAAAGCCTTGTGGGTTTCGCAATTCTGTATGTCCCAACTCAAAGCCAATCGATGGGAAAAATTGCCAACTGATATCCCCTTCAATCACCAACTCTAATCCCGTTTGCTTTTGCGCTTGCTCAACAATAAGGGGTTTAAACTGATTCGGATTGACGAAGATGGTTAACGCTAAAATTGCGACCAAAATGACCACAATCGGTATTGCTAGAATTAAGAGCAGTTTCTTCATTTGTTTTTCCTTGCTCGAGTGTTTTTACAATTATAAGCGCAGACTCCATTTACCGCTGACAGTTCCACAAAAGCGTGAAAAGTGTCTGGTTTTAACCTGCAACTGACTAATTTAAAAACAAAAAAAGAAGTGGCACTTAAGGTGCCACTTCTTCTCTTAAAAATAAAGCGATATAGCCGTCTATAGGCTTAAGCTTTCAAAAGTCTTGCAATGTGAGCTTTTAATACATCAATTGCGATACGGTTTTTACCACCGCGAGGAACAATAATGTCCGCATATTGCTTAGAAGGTTCGATAAACTGCATGAACATCGGACGTACTGTTTGTTGGTATTGCTTAAGAACAGACTCCATAGTTCGGCCTCGTTCTTCCACATCACGCTTAACACGGCGAAGCAAGCAAATATCTAACGGTGTGTCCATAAATACTGTCGCATGCATCAAATCACGAAGACGAGGGTCTGTAAGAAGAAGGATACCTTCTAGAATGATCACCTTTTTAGGTGTCATTGTGGTGGTGTTAATTGTTCTTGTGTGCTCAGTGTAGCTGTACTCAGGCACTTCTACTGCTTCACCACGTACCAATTTTTCTAGGTGCTCACACAGTAGGTCGTGGTCCAACGCACTCGGGTGATCGTAGTTCGTCTTTACTCGCTCTTCCATGCTTAGGTGGCTTTGGTCGTTGTAGTAGCAATCTTCCGTGATGACACCGATTTGATGATCGCCTACTTTCGCGCGAAGCTCATTATAAATAGTGCTCGCGATCAGACTTTTTCCAGAAGCAGAAGCGCCAGCAATACCTACGATGACGCATTGATTATTATCAGACATTAGTTTGCACCCGATGATGATTTCTAGTCACATAAAAAGATAAACTGCCTGATTATAGGGAGTTCACCCCATAGTTACTAGTTGGAATTAGGGTTTAGTCATAAGTTTCTGCCTGCTCAGAGGATTAACCTCCGAGCAAACGTTAAAATGTGCAATTATCAACCAACAGGCATAGTAAACTTAGTTCACCATTGTAAAGCTAATCGCATCTGGTTTTGCTTTGCCTTGCCAAAACATCGTGCTACATACGCGATCGGCAAGTTGCTTATAATACCCTGCATGCTCACTTTCTGGGCGTCTTGCTACCGTTGGCACGCCAGCGTCAATATCTTCTCTCATAGAGATATGAAGCGGAATTTGTCCTAACAATGCTAAGCCAAATTCTTGCGACATTTTTTCAGCTCCGCCCATACCAAAAATATGCTCTTTCGCGCCACATTGACTACAAATGTGATAACTCATGTTTTCCACAACACCAATAACCGGGACATGGACTTTGTTAAACATTGCCGCTCCCTTCCTTGCATCGGCAAGGGCTAAATCTTGCGGTGTTGTGACTAACACGCTACCTGTTACCGGAATTTGTTGTGACAGCGTCAATTGAATATCCCCCGTACCTGGCGGCATATCAATCACCAAATAATCCAAATCTGGCCAATCTGTTTCAGTTAATAACTGCGACAACGCTTTTGAAGCCATTGGACCGCGCCATATCGCCGCTTCTGATTTATCCACCAAATAACCGATAGAATGAGTATAGATGCCGTGAGCAAAAATGGGTTCCATCCACTTGCCATCACGAACTTCTGGTTTAGCATCTTCTTGCCCCAACATCATAGGTACAGACGGACCATAGATATCTGCATCCAACAATCCCACTTTCGCCCCAGATTGAGCAATTGCCAACGCTAAGTTAACTGCGGTAGTAGATTTACCAACGCCACCTTTCGCAGAACTGACGGCAATGATGTTCTTAACACCCTTAACCGAGTTAGCCACTTGAGTTTCTAAAGCTTTAACTCCAAGGCGAATATTAAATGGGAATTCAGATACTTTACCCGAGGCTTGCTGCTGTTTGATCCAGTCATGCAGTACGGTTTGAAGCTCATTACTTGCGAATGGCAACGTTATATCAATAGAACCCTGTGTCGTAATCGAAATTGCGCCATGAATATCTGCCCAGTTTTCCACCAACTGTGGATGTTGGAATTGGTTAAACAAGTGACAAAAATCTTGTTTTGAAGTGAACTGATGCATAAGCCCTCCTTTTAGATGTCATGCTACCACCGTCCAGGCTCAACCAGAACCCCAAAAAAACTAAGGCATTCCGCAGTTTGACACCTTGGAGTTAGTCAGTTCATGGGGTAGTATTATCCATCAAAATTTATTTATACCTATCAAGAAAAGCGAATATTAAGTATGGCAAACGATCCAAAAAACTTTCCGTCAAGGAAAATGCTGGTAACTTGTGCCCTTCCGTACGCTAACGGTTCGATCCACCTTGGTCATATGCTTGAGCATATCCAAGCGGACATTTGGGTTCGTTACCAACGCCTACGCGGCAACACTGTAAACTTCATCTGTGCTGACGATGCTCACGGCACGCCAATCATGCTTAAAGCGCAACAGATGGGTATTACTCCTGAAGAAATGATTGCCGCAGTTAGCGAAGAGCACCAAAAAGACTTCGCTGGATTTGATATCAGCTTTGATAACTACCACAGCACACACTCAGATGAGAACCGTGAGCTAGCGTCACACATTTATCTTGAGTTGAAGAAAAATGGCTTTATCTCTAGCCGCACTATCTCTCAGCTGTTCGATCCAGAAAAAGAGATGTTCTTACCGGACCGTTTCGTAAAAGGTACCTGTCCAAAATGTAAGTCTGAAGACCAGTACGGTGACAACTGTGACAACTGTGGTGAGACTTACAGCCCAACAGAACTGATCAATCCTAAATCTGCGGTTTCTGGTGCGACGCCAGTAATGAAAGATTCAGAGCACTTCTTCTTCGACCTGCCTCAGTTTGAAAGCATGCTAAAAGAGTGGACTCGCTCTGGCTCGCTACAAGCTGAAACAGCGAACAAAATGCAAGAATGGTTCGAATCTGGTTTGCAGCAATGGGATATCTCACGTGATGCACCATACTTTGGCTTCGAGATCCCTGGTGAGAAGAACAAATTCTTCTACGTATGGCTAGACGCGCCTATCGGCTACATGGGCTCTTTCAAAAATCTATGTGACAAGCGCGACGACCTAGATTTCGACGAGTATTGGAAAAAAGACAGCTCAGCAGAGCTGTACCACTTCATCGGTAAAGACATCGTTTACTTCCACAGCCTATTTTGGCCAGCAATGCTAGAAGGTTCTGGCTTCCGCAAGCCTAACAACGTATTCGTACACGGTTACGTAACCGTAAACGGCGCGAAAATGTCGAAGTCTAAAGGTACGTTCGTAAAAGCAAGCACTTACCTAGAGCACCTAGACCCTGAGTGTCTACGTTACTACTACGCTGCGAAGCTAAACAGCCGTATCGATGATCTAGATCTTAACCTTGAAGACTTCACTCAGCGCGTAAACGCTGACGTTGTTAACAAGATCGTTAACCTGGCATCTCGTAACGCAGGTTTCATCGCGAAACGTTTTGAAGGCAAACTGTCTGACAACTTTGCAGAGCCTGAACTTTACAACGAATTTGTTGCTGCTGCTGACCGTATCGCTGAGCTTTACGAAACGCGTGAGTTTGGTCGTGCAATCCGTGAAATCACGGCATTGGCAGACAAAGCTAACCAATACGTTGATGAAAAAGCACCGTGGGTTGTAGCAAAAGAAGAAGGCAAAGATCAGGAACTACAAGACATCTGTTCTGTCGGTATCAACCTGTTCCGCGTACTGATGACTTACCTGAAACCAGTAATGCCATCGCTAGCTGCGCGTACTGAAGCGTTTCTAAACCAAGAGCTAACTTGGGAAAACATCGCTGCTCCACTAACAGGCCACGAGATCACTAAGTTCAAAGCACTGTTCAACCGTATCGATCCGAAGAATGTTGAAGCGATGATCGAAGCGTCTAAAGAAGATGCGGCGGCAGAAATGGCGGCGAAAGAGAAAGCTGAAGCGGAAAAGAACAAGGCTAGCCAAACCGAGCTAGACAAAGAACCAATCGCTGAAGAGATTGAGTTCGATGCTTTTGCCGCAGTAGATATGCGTATCGCTCGCATCATCTCTTGTGAAGAAGTACCAAAAGCCAACAAACTGCTTAAGTTCCAATTGGACATCGGTGGTGAAACTCGTCAGGTATTCTCTGGCATCAAGTCAGCTTACAAACCTGAAGAGCTAGAAGGCAAGCTAACAGTAATGGTAGCAAACCTAAAACCTCGTAAGATGAAGTTTGGTATGTCTGAAGGTATGATCCTAGCGGCAGGCCCTGGTGGTAGCGACCTGTGGATCCTTGAGCCACACGAAGGCGCTCAACCAGGGATGCGTGTAATGTAAGTTGTAGCTTTACAATCAAATTTAAAAAGTCCTCGCCAGTTCAGCGGGGACTTTTTTGACTGAATTCACACTTTTGGGGAATTTGTGCACCAAACTTGTACAGCACCTCTCCCATCACAATCCTAAATTACTGTTTTAATAGAATTTAATTAGTGGCATCAAAACTGCAATCTTCCTTGCTAGGTCCAAACACTAACAAGGAGTTGGTTATGTTTGTTTTGATTTCCACATTATTATCTATCGCTATTTTAGCCGGAATATATCACTTATCTTCTAAACGAGAGCAGCAACACGCGCGTAAATATCAGCTGTTAACATTATTGCGAGATGTTGTTCATCTGCTGAGACGCCATCGAGCTGCGACGCACTACTCACTTCAATTTCAACAAAATAACGAACAAGAATTAGAAGTCCTTCATAACGATCTCACCAACAAGCTTCATCTTTTAGTCGAAACCTCACGGTTTGAAAACAAACCCATGTATCGCGTATTACAGATTAAAGTAGGGAAACTACTTGAACAATGGAATGACCATAGTGTTGCAAGAAACCAGATGGAGCATGGTAAGTTAATTCGTCATTGCTTGTTTTTGATGGATGAAGTAACCATCGCATGGCTAGCGGTTGAACAAAGAGATGACTTGCATAATGAGTATCACATGAACTGGCAAAACATTATGGATAGCTTGGAGACCCTGACTCAGTTACGAATCAGCATTCAAGATTTAGGAGAGCAAGGCGGAAATGAACGTTTCAAAAATTATGCATCGGTCATGATGCGTAAGCTAAACCAACTAGCGGTTATCGCTCCACTTAGCATTACCTCTCCTGTTTCCACGCGCTCAATACAGACGCTAAATGAATACGTGACAGAGAGTCATGTCGACTTAACAGAAGCAGAGCTTTATGGCGTCACATCGGACTTGTCATTGACCATCTTCAATACTTACGACCATGTCCTTTCAGATGTCGTAGAGTCATTATATCTACCGTTACCCAGACTCTCGCTAGCAGGATAAACGTTCCATGCCTTATTATTGGTGCTTGGTCCGTCGCCGACTTATAAATAAAAACAAAAAAACCGCAGGCCTAAGGCACTGCGGTTTTCGCTTATCCAACTTGTCAGCGCTTAACTGTCGTCTTCCGTGAAGTTCGTTGGTAATTGCTTTTTCATTTCGTTCCAGATCAACGCACTTTCCATACCATAATGACGAATCACTACTGGTAGTTGTTCACGCTGGCCACTTTCACAAGTTTCGAGCAATTGATGGTAAAACTTCAGAGCTAGCTCACGAGAAGCTGGATTTGAGAAGTAGTAGCTACCGACACGATCGTAAAGCTTCTTCAAACCATTAAAGATCAAACCGTAAATTTGATTTCCTGAATGGAATGCTAGGCGCTGGAAAAGCATATAATCGTAAAAGTTGAACGTTTTAGCAATCAAGATTTCTTGACGCTTCGCTTCATCTTTCTCGTTATCTTCTTTCACATTCTGCAGAACTTTTTCAGCATACGGCGAAGAAGCGATGAATTCGTCCCAGGAAGCCGCATTCATTAAAGCTTCACAAGATTCGATTACGTTCTTAATTGTACGCTCAGAGCTCTCTTTGTTCGCTTTAAATGCATAGCGCATAAAGATAGGACTGATGTTAGTACGTGCCGCAAGCAGATCTTCTACAATGTTTGTCGCATTATCAACGTCTAGCGTCATTAAAGTATCCAAAATATGCAGGCCAGAGGTCTCCATAAATTGGTTAACTTTCGTAGGTTTGCCGTGCTGGATAGTCAACCATCCGTCACGGGCTAGTCGTTGAAGAACCTCTCTTAAAGTCGTTCGAGTAACACCAATCAGTTCGGACAGCTCGCGCTCAGCAGGTAAAATTGAGCCTGGAGGAAAACGGCCGTTCCAAATGCTCTCGATAATATATTTTTCTGCGAATCCCGCAGGGCTTTTCGCCTTTATGACCATTCTACTTTTTATCCAATATTGATTTCTGAGGGTCGATACTACTCATCATACCACTACTTAGCGGTTTGAGAAAATTTACGATCAATAGTGGAAATGACTCCATAACATAGAGTTAATACTCTATATTTTGTGTCAATTTAAGAGGCTCTAACATGCGAGCGAAAGCAGTAAAATATGAATTTTCATTTAATTAAACAGCTCACAAATCTCGGAGAAATAAAGACAACCGTGTCACATTTTTATATTCAAAATATGAAAAATTACTTTGTATATCACAGTTAATATTCTTTCTTAATTTGCCTTTTCTCGTCACTGACCGTCATTTAAAATCCAAGAGGATTTTTTTAAGACTTTCATGGTATAGTAACGCCGTTTTGATCGCGTTATTACATTTAAAAAGTCATTTTAGTCGGTAGCATCACGTTTTGTTATTGACTAATAAATGCCTGAGTGTAGAGTTTGCGGTCGAAAGTGAGCGGTGCTTGAGTTCAGGGGAAGTAACTTGGCAAGACTACAATAAACAAAGGATTGTTGTTTTACTAAGTTATTGTTTTTAAAGACTAGTTAATAAGTCTAACAAACAGATACTTAAGCACTATTGTAGTGTCTATTCATAATTTTGTTATAAAGAGAATTATCATGCCGATATCGCTCGGAAACGCTTTTATCAAGAACTTCCTTGGTAAAGCGCCTGATTGGTACAAAGTTGCCATTATAGCCTTCTTAATAATTAACCCGATTGTATTCTTCCTAATAAACCCATTTGTAGCTGGATGGTTGTTGGTCGCTGAATTTATTTTCACGCTAGCAATGGCATTAAAATGCTACCCATTACAACCTGGCGGTTTACTTGCTATTGAAGCCATTGCTATCGGCATGACTAGCCCTGCGCAAGTTAAGCACGAATTAGTAGCAAATATCGAAGTACTGCTACTTCTGGTATTTATGGTTGCGGGCATCTACTTCATGAAGCAGCTATTGCTGTTCATTTTTACCAAAATTTTACTTGGCATTCGCTCTAAAACCCTACTATCACTCGCGTTCTGCTTTGCTGCGGCATTTTTGTCTGCATTTTTGGATGCCTTGACGGTTATCGCCGTTGTTATCAGCGTGGCGATCGGCTTTTACTCTATCTATCACAAAGTAGCGTCTGGTAACCCTATCGGTGACCATGACCATACACAAGATGACACGATCACTGAACTAACGCGTGATGACTTAGAAAACTATCGTGCCTTTTTGCGCTCTTTGTTGATGCATGCTGGTGTAGGTACTGCCTTAGGTGGCGTAACCACGATGGTTGGTGAACCTCAAAACTTAATTATTGCAGACCAAGCGGGTTGGTTATTTGGTGAATTCCTAATCCGTATGTCTCCAGTGACACTACCTGTATTTTTCTGTGGTCTCGTCACTTGTGCTTTAGTTGAAAAGCTTAAAGTGTTTGGCTACGGCGCAAAGCTTCCTAACAACGTTCGTCAGATCCTCGTCGATTTTGACCGTGAAGAGCGTAAAACGCGAACAAATCAAGATGTCGCAAAACTCTGGGTTCAAGGTCTTATTGCGGTTTGGTTGATCGTTGCACTCGCTTTGCACTTAGCGGCTGTCGGCTTAATTGGCCTTTCTGTGATCATTTTAGCGACCGCATTTACTGGTGTCATTGAAGAGCACTCCATGGGGAAAGCGTTTGAAGAGGCCCTGCCCTTCACTGCACTGCTTGCAGTATTTTTCTCGATCGTTGCCGTAATCATTGACCAAGAGCTGTTTAAACCAGTCATCGATGCGGTGCTTGCCGTTGAAGATAAAGGTACTCAGCTAGCTCTGTTCTATGTGGCGAATGGCTTATTATCTATGGTGTCGGATAACGTGTTCGTTGGTACGGTTTACATCAATGAAGTAAAAACTGCACTCATTGAGGGTCTCATTACTCGTGATCAGTTCGACTTACTGGCGGTGGCAATCAATACTGGTACTAACCTGCCTTCTGTTGCAACGCCAAACGGTCAAGCGGCATTCCTATTCTTACTCACATCGGCTCTCGCTCCATTAATTCGTCTGTCTTACGGTCGAATGGTTATCATGGCGCTGCCTTACACCGTCGTTCTTGCGATTGTCGGTCTGATGGGAATCATGTTCTTCCTAGAGCCTGCAACAGCTTCTTTCTACGAAGCTGGTTGGATTTTACCTCATAGTGGTGATCTGACTCCCGTAGTATCCGGTGGTCACTAAAATTTGAGTTGATTAGGAAACTTATCCACGATAAAAAGCTCTGAGTATTCAGAGCTTTTTCTATTTCAGACAGGAACAAAAACGTGACTATTTTAAATTCACTTAACCAGTTTTCAAAGGGACGTTTATCGTGGCTACTGCTTCTGCTATTTGTCGTTTTCTTTGAAGCATGTGCCCTCTATTTTCAGCACGTCATGATGCTTGCACCATGTGTCATGTGTATTTATGAAAGAGTCGCGATGATGGGAGTGGGCGTCGCTGCAATGGTTGGTATATTGGCACCCAAGAACCCAATTTTCCGCTGGCTAGGTTTGATAGGCTGGGGATTAAGTGCTTACAAGGGTTTGTTACTTGCGATGCAGCACGTTGACTACCAGTTTAATCCATCACCATTCGCGACTTGCGATTTATTCGTCACATTCCCTAGCTGGGCTCCGCTCAATCAGTGGGTTCCTTGGATGTTTGAAGCATATGGTGATTGCTCTAAGGTTGTGTGGCAGCTCCTTGATTTATCAATGCCACAATGGTTAGTAGTAATTTTTGCAGGCAATTTAATCGCTTTGGCATTAATTGTAATTGCACAATTCTTCCCTGCAAAACGCGTTAATCCAATTCGTTAATCCTACTAACGCGTAAAAATTAACAAAAAGCCGACCATCTGGTCGGCTTTTTGTTAAGTGGATAGCGCGGCGATTCGCTTTAGCCGCGTGATTGACCACAGCACTGCTTGAATTTTTTTCCGCTCTCACAAGGACAGGGATCATTGCGCCCGATACCTTTGAATGGGTTTAGGCTTTGAGCTTTATTTCCTACCATCAACTCATCCGCGCCCAGCGCGACTTCACCGACCATTAAATCAAGCTGGTCGACTAAATCTGTCAGGGCCGGTGGCGTTTCAATACCTGCGTCGCGCATCTGTTGCTGCGTTGCTGGCTCATCAATAGCCAGCATCAAAGTGGTCAGTAATGCTTGCAGCATACGCTGTAATCCATCATTGAGCTCAACGTCCTGCCACTGTTCTTCAATCATTGGCCAAACAGACATAAAGCCTTCGGCAAAATCAGCAAGTTGTTCAGGTTCTTTGCCTGTTAGCTCTAGCACGGAATATTCGTTTCGTTGAATTCGGTTATGCTGCTTGTGAATTTGCTCTTCCACAGCTGGTTGAATCGCTTTGAATCCCTCACCTAATAGCGGCTCTAACCACTTTTCAGGAGCGAGTGGTTTTGTCGTCAGATTCGCAGCTAACACTGCGCCTTCGATAAATAGGCAAGATTCATCGACGTGAACTTCACCTTTTTCAATCAATGTGTATTGCATGACATCTGGTTTCCCATAAATTTGGCGGCATTATACCTCAGAGCTCAAAAGCACGTAACCTAACGTTGTGTGTTTGACAGCACTGGGCGCTTCGACTCTTTTAATGACAAACTTAACTTACATCGCTACAATCGCCCTCTTTTTTACCACCAAACTGTATTAGGCAAGCTATGCGAGTTGTACTAGGCCCAATGGAAGGCGTTTTAGATCATTTGATGCGCCAAATCCTGACCGAGATAAACGACTATGACCTGTGTGTTACGGAGTTTGTTCGCGTAATCGACCAGCTATTACCCGATCATGTATTTCACCGTTTATGCCCGGAGCTGTTGCAAGGTTCTCAGACTGCATCTGGTGTGCCAGTACATGTGCAATTGTTGGGACAAGAACCAAACTGGATGGCTGAGAACGCAATTAAAGCGGCAAATCTTGGCGCCAGAGGTATTGATATAAACTTTGGTTGCCCAGCCAAAATGGTCAACAAAAGTAAAGGTGGAGCAGCGCTACTCCAACATCCAGAGCTCATTCACCGTGTTGTTAAAGCTTGTCGAGAAGCCGTTCCAGAAGCCATTCCCGTAACTGCAAAAATTCGTCTTGGCTGGGAGAACCCTGAAGATTGCTTTGAAATTGTCGATGCCATTCAGTCTGCTGGCGCAAATGAATTGACCGTACACGCACGTACTAAACAAGGTGGTTATAAAGCTTCTGAGATAAAATGGGATTACATCAACCGAATTCGCGAACGTTTCGATATCCCACTGATAGCGAATGGTGAAATTTGGAATTATGAAGACGGTCAACGTTGCATTGAAACGACTGGCGTTAACTCTTTGATGGTGTGCCGAGGCGCTTTCAATATCCCTAACTTAGGCAATATGGTAAAACATAACCACCAGCCAATGTCATGGCCCGAGGTGGTTGAGTTGCTTATCTATTATTCCAAGTTTGAGATGAAAGGCGATAAAGGCTTGTATTACCCAAACCGCGTAAAACAATGGTTCTCTTACTTACGTCAGGCTTATCCTGAAGCAAAAGACCTATTTAGAGAAATCAGAACGTTCAACAAAGCCGCACCAATTGTTGAGCATATTCAACGCTACCGCGATGACTTAAACTCTCAGGTTGCATAACTCCCGAACACAAAAAAGGACGAATATCTCGTCCTTTTTTGTATCTAAATCCTAGTAACAGATCTTATTTTTGCCGGTACTTTTGGCTTGATATAACTTTTCATCCGCCGCTTTAAACAATTCATCAAAGTTTTCTACTCGGCTCTCTTTACTAAACACCACACCGCCAGAGATCGTAAAGCCTTCTTTCGTTACGCGTGTCGAGCGCTCATCTATGGCCTTTTTTACTCTGTCTAAAATGAGTTTAATGCCCTCTGAATCTTCGTCATAAATCGCTAAAACGAACTCTTCGCCACCAAACCTTGAGGCAACATCGGTATGGCGAATATTTTCACGTATACATTTTGCAACAAGCTGAATTGCAGAGTCACCGACATCATGACCATAGGTGTCGTTGATCTTCTTGAAGTTATCAATATCGAACACTGCTAAAGCAACCTGTTTTTTTGTCATCTTATTACGCCACACGGTTTGCATACCTCGACGATTCAATAAACTGGTCATTGGGTCTCTTGCTGCCAGTTCTTTAAAGTAACGTCGCTCGCTATGCATATTCACATAGAACAAGACGACGGTACTCAGCACGTAAATAAATAGTGCGACAATAAGGCTGTATTTTTCAAAAACCGCTAGGTTCTTAGCTTCATCCCAAAGGTTGTACTCGTAGTACATGCTGTGATTCGCACTCAATCGCTCTAATTCGACTGGTTTGATTCGTGTACTGTTTGAAGGAATGGATTGTAAATTGGAAACCAAATGAAACTGACCAACAAGACCTAGCGACGAAGCCATGAGCGTATTGATGTCAAAATCAATAGACAAAACACCTTGGTGTTCTCCTTTCTCATAGACGGGTACCGTCATACTAATGACTTGACCTTCCATCGAGTCCAACACTGGCCCTGGTCCAGCCAAGGTAATGTTCACTTTATCTTGCGCGGTTTTTTGCCAAAAAGGTCGGGCTTTTAGCGTTGACAAAAGTTCTCTCGTGAAATTTTTTGCGTAGGTATCGGGTGAGGAGATAACGTAACCGCGTTTGTCAATGTAATGGATTCCAACAATGTGCGATTCAATATCGTGCAGAAATGACAAGGACGGCGCAAAACCCACCTTTTGTTCAGCTAACTGGTTAATCGTTGAACCTTGCTGGCATAAGCTTTCGTCCCCTACGATCATATAATCAAGGTCAACCGCAGGTAACCCTTCACTATAAACACTTTCGAGTAATAACACATCTATAGGCCAAAGATAACAAAGCCCTTCTTTGACTAAAGAATTATGTTCTTCAAACAGTGGGTTAGCGTAATTGGTATAGTTGGTGAAGCTGTAATCTAAAGCCGTGAGTACTTTAATACCGCGAGACATTGCACGCTCGATACGCGAATACTCAGAATCGATATAGCGGTTAACCGCATCATAGTAATTTTTCGTTGTCACGAGTAAAACCACTACAAATAACGCCAGAGGAAAAAAGATGACAAATGAGAGGCTAAATCGCCTTTGGTTTACCATTGAGTACCATACATATGAAAGGTCAATAGTCTCTTATGACTGCTATTAAATTGATACTCGTTATCTGGTGACGCATGCAATGCAGCACCAGATAACAAGAGACCAAACAAATGTGTGCGCGCTGTTTGAGACCGTTTATATATTAAAGGAGTTTAATCAATATAGAGTGTGGTGTCACTTTAGTCGCCATAATTTGCAGCTCTGTGCAGACATATTGACAGAGATATGACCTTTATAATCAACCTGTTCTGTGTCATCTAACAACGATACAACTTGGCTAACCTCCAAGCCCAGTTGCCACATAGGTAAATCGATTGAACATTCATTACCACTGAGATTAATCATTACAACGACTGCTTCACGACCCAGTACACGTGCGTACGCCAACAGGTTGTTAGTGCAATGAAGCCATTGAATACAGCCCGACTGTAAAGGCTTACATTGTTTACGTATCTTGATCCATTGTTGGTAAAGCGATAGCCATTGTGAACTTTCAATTTCATTCCAAGGAAAACAGCGACGATTATCTGGGTCTAGACCTCCTTCTAGACCGACTTCACTCCCGTAGTAAATACAAGGCGTGCCAACGTAAGTCATAAGCATTGCTAGCGCGATGTTCATTTTACGCTTATCACCATCAACCAGTGTGATAAACCGAGCAGTATCGTGACTATCGAGTTGATTTAGCTGCGATAGCTGATTCGAAAATGGGATTTTTGCTCTGGCTTCGTCCAACCATGCTTTAAACTCCAAACCATCAATGTTGATTGGATCGTACATAATGTCTTGTCGTGCGATAAAAGCTCGAACTGGATGAGCAAAACCGTAGTAGTTCATCGCCCCATCCTCTTGATCACCTTGCAACCACTGCGTTGCTTCAAAAAAGTGCTCACCTAACACATAAGCATTCGGGTTTACTGACTTAGTCGCATTACGAAACGCTGCCACATAATGAGCATTGTTTTTCGCGCCGTCTCCTTCGCCAAGCATATGGATTACATCAAACCGCCAGCCATCAACCAAGTACGGTGGCTTCAGCCAATACTTGATGACAGAATCTTCACTTTGGTAGATGTAGTCGCGCACCTGTTCATTTTCGAAGTTCAGAACCGGTAAGTTACCAATGCCTTTCCAACCAATGTAGTGATTGGTTTCGCCTTCGAAAAAGTAGTAATCACGGAGCTTTGACTGCGGATTGCCATATGCTCCTTCTCCTTTTTGTTGGATATCAAACCAAGGATGATGCACTGACGTGTGGTTAAACACCGCGTCTAAGACAATCTTCATATTCTTACCACGGATTTTCTCACACAGTTCAGCAAACTGATCGTTGGTGCCGAACATAGGGTCAACAGTGAAGTAATCAGTGGTGTCGTATTTATGATTACTTGGTGAAGAAAAGATCGGATTAAAATAAAGCGCAGTAACGCCGAGCTGTTCAAGATAGTCCAACTTTTGCTCCACACCTTTGAGGTCGCCGCCAAAGAATTCACGTGCCCCGGTATTTTGGTGAGAGCCTACCGCGTCTCCCCACGCCTTGACGACCGATGCAGAATCATACTGAACATAAGCGTGGCGAATATCAGACTCACTTTTACTAGCAGAAAAACGGTCAGGAAAGATTTGATAGAAAACTTGCTCTTGGACCCAGCTTGGTGGTTGATGCTCTACATTCAACTTAAAGTGGAACTCTTTGGGTGGAATACGCTTTTGTACGCCTCGTGCATCGAGCCAGTATTGCTGTCCGTCTTTGAGGAGCTTAAACACATAATGTGTGACATCTCGATCTTGATTTGGTCGAAACGATGCCTCCCATAGTAATAATTCACCAGCTGTTCCTACTTGAGCCATATCGACCAGATATTCTTCATTGTCCGGCTCAATACGCACATAGACGGAATCAAAATCCAATGTCTCGGTTTTCAGTCTGACTGTAACTTGCTCGTCATTAAAAGCTAAACCATCAATAGTTTGACTATGAAAAATAAATGGCAGGTTCATTATGGGCACTCCTCGTCATCGGATATGCCACTATGTTATTGAAGAATTAGAGACAAGAAATCCTCCCTGCGAGTTGACATATCAGCCAATTTTCGCAAGGAGGATCACACTTAGTAGGCGTAGTGACTTGTCGGATACCGCTTAGTTCAACAAAAGACTGTCATCTGCCAGCTCTTCACCACGCACTTTGGAGAACATATCCAACAAGTCTGGTACTTGCATGTTAGCGCGCTGCTCTCCAGCCACATCAAGCACAATTTCACCTTGGTGAAGCATTACGGTCCTATCGCCACATGCTAATGCGTCTTTCATCGAATGCGTCACCATCATCACGGTTAAATCGAACTCATCGACAATACGTTTAGTTAAGTCGATAACAAACGCCGCCATACGAGGATCAAGCGCTGCCGTGTGTTCATCAAGCAACAACAACTTACTCTCCGATAACGTCGCCATCACAAGGCTAACGGCTTGTCGTTGTCCACCAGACAGCAACCCAATGCTATCGCCCAAGCGGTCTTCTAAACCAAGACCGAGGATGCTAATTCGCTCTTGGAACAGCTTGCGACGTTTGGTAGAGAGCGCCAACCCCCAGCTGCGTTTTTTACCACGCATGTGCGCGAGAGCCATGTTCTCTTCTATCGTCAGTTCACCACAAGTCCCGGCCAATGGATCTTGAAACACTCGGGCGCATTGCGTTGCACGTTGGGCAACCGTCTGCTTGGTGACGTCTTTGCCATCAATGATCACCTGACCACCTATCATCGGCGTCTCACCTGTCACCGCACCAAGCAACGTCGATTTTCCTGCGCCATTAGAACCAATCACGGTAAGAAATTGATGCTCTGGAACCTCTAAAGAGACGCCTTTCAATGCACGATTTTCCAAAATCGTCCCAGGGTTGAACGTGACCTGAATATTATTTAGTTCGATCATAATGCCTCCCCAGAACCATTTTTTGATGCCGCTTGTTTAGCATCAGTAACGCGTTGTTTCGCTCTCATGCTCTGTTTTAGCTTTGGAGCAATAAGCGCCACAGCCACCAATACTGCGGTAACCAGGTTGAGGTCTGAAGCTTGTAAACCAAACATGCCAGAGCTCAAAGCGAAAGCCACTGCAAGGCGATAAAGTACCGAACCGATGATGACAGCAAATACCGCAACCCAAATTTTTCGCCCCGGAATGAGGGTCTGGCCCAAAATCACAGCAGCCAAACCAACCACAATGGTGCCCACGCCAGAGGTCACATCTGCAAAGCTGTTCGTTTGTGCAAACAACGCGCCTGCGAATCCGACAAAACCGTTAGATAAAGCCAAGCCAAAGTAGGTATAAAAGCCAGTGCTCGCCCCTTGCGCAGAAACCATACGCGCATTCACACCCGTGGCTCGTAAACCAAGACCAAAGTCGCTGTTCAGCAGGCGAATGACAAAGAAAGCGGAAAGAAGAACTAAGACCCCAACAACCAGAGGGCGAATAAACATCGCATCGCCCAATGCTTCAAACGGAGTGAGAATCGTATCCTCTCCAAGCAACGCCATATTAGGTTTGCCCATAATACGAATATTAATTGAAAATGCAGCGATCATGGTAAGAATGGAAGCTAACAGGTGTAAAATACCACACCGAACAGCCAGAAAAGCGGTTACCCACCCCGTCATACTACCAGCTATCATCGCCATTATTGTCGCAAGCCAAGGATTAATACCTGCGACAATCGCCGTTGCAGCCACCGCCGCTCCCATTGGAAAGCTGCCATCCACACTCAAATCGGGGAAGTCGAGAACACGGAACGTAAGATACACACCCAGAGCGACTAGGCCATAAATCAAGCCAATTTCGAGTGCACCAAAAAAAGCAAATGCAGACATAACTGCTCCTTTCTGCATGCTCAGGCTGGCTAATACCAACCTGAACGTAAGACTTCTAACGTATACTCCCCTTCTTCTCTAGCAGAATGCTCTACACGAGAAGTCTGGCGAGTATCAATTTTGGGGCAAGCCTCTACCAACCAGCGTGACGGTCTTTACCCCAAAAGAACGTTACTTATTGCATGCTTGTCGCACGTTCAACCACAGAACTTGGCAGCTTGATACCGAGCTTAGATGCTGCGCTTTCATTAATTACAAGGTCAGAACCCGTCGCGACTTTTACATCCAGCTTGCCTGGTTCTTGACCATCAAGAATCGCCGCCACATAATCCGCGGTTTGTACACCAACCTGGTAGTAGTCAAAACCTAAGCCTGCAATTGCACCCTTTTCGACATACGACGTCGCGCCACCAAATACAGGTTTCTTCGCTTGATTCGCTGCCACAATCATCCCTTCAATCGCACTTGCAACTGTATTGTCTGTTGGGGCGTAAAGAATGTCTGATTTCGCTGCAATCGCTTGAGTCGCAGACTGAACATCAGCACTTTTTAGTGCGGTCGCTTCAACCACTTGTATGCCTTTTGCTTTTGCGCTTTCTTTTAGTAATTCAACTAAAGTCACGGCATTAGCTTCACCGGGATTAAATACAACCCCGATGCTTTTCACCTGAGGAAGAATTTCTTGGATGAGATCGACATGCTGAGCAACGGGTGAAAGATCAGACAGGCCAGTTACGTTTTTACCTGGTTGTTCCATCGACTTAACCAATTTCGCACCAACCGGATCTGTTACCGCAGTAAAGACAACAGGAATAGAGCGAGTAGCCGACACCAAAGCTTGTGCCGAAGGTGTCGCGATGCCAACTAACACATCAGGATTTTCGCCGACGTACTGACGGGCAATTTGCACCGCAATCGCTGGATTACCCTGTGCGGTCTTATAATCAAATTCTAGATTTTTGCCTTCTTCGTAGCCTTTCGCTTTCAAACCATCAAGTAACCCTTGGCGCGTCGCGTCTAACGCCGGGTGTTCGACAATCTGTGAAACTGCGACAGTTGCAGTGGCGGCCAGTACATTGGTAGAAGAGAAAATAGCAGTAGCTGATAGAACGGCAGTGGCTAATAAACGTTTCGTTTTCATCATAACTCCTTGATGTGACTTCGTCCTTGTTTCACGAGCTTTCAATATGTGTATCGACTCGTGAATTCAAATGTTTGAAGGCGGTATTGTTGTGTTCATATAACTGTGCACTTCTTGCGCATCTTGTTTTTATTATTACTACTAAGTCTTAGTAAAGAAAAGAAAGATTTAACACTAAAGCAACATTTGTGATCGGGGGGACTTCTTCATCCGGAAAGAATCTTTGGTAAACAAAGCTTCGCTCGCTTCATCAACGACCGTCAAAGTAGGTAATAGAGGCAGGATCAAAAATGGAGCGGCCAGTGCACACTCCATTTCAAACAATTTAAATTAGAACCAACGCTCTAATGACGATTTATCGAGCTGGCGAAACGCTCGGTTCAATATTATCGCAAGCTCTTTGTAACGAGGGCGAGCTTTGACAGGCTCTAATGCAAAACCTGTTTCCACAATTTTTTGATGCAACTCCCGATACCAAGAGGCCAAAGAAGGCGGCAATTTCGTGTTGGATCGAGCACCAAGCCACCAAATGCCTTGAAGTGGCAAGCTAATCGCAAACAAGGCGACAACAATGGATTGAGGTAACGCGTGGTAATTGTTGAATGCCATTTGAGTGAGTACGCTGATCGCAGCAACGGCCGGCATGACTTTAATGCCAAAGCGAGTCGCCTTAATGATACGCTGTTCCGGAAATATGGCGCTTAGCTCTTTACGAACCGGCCAGATCTCCATGTAATTCTGGCCATCTTTCAGGCTATGGATCAATCCGACTTTATTACTCATACCGTTCTCTCACTAAAAAATAGTTGAACATTTCAACTGAAGGTACAAAAAATTGATGAAAGTTAATATTCTTTCAAATTTTTTTTGTTATCATTGCTTATTATCGCTATCCTTTGCAGACCCTCAATCTCATTGTTGCTGTTATTTACAATTTAAGCAACTCCGAGATATCTATCTGCACGGATCGCATCATAGTGATGGAAGGGTTCATCACTATTTCTTTATATGGAATTAGAACAATTTTTGACCAGGATTAGTACGCAGCCTTCTGGGTATCGGCTATTCTTGTGATTAATTTTTCATTCTTTAACTGATTTTTTTATCAGACGAATAACAGGTAGTCATACATGTCTAAGCTAGTTTTAGTTTTAAACTGCGGTAGTTCTTCTCTTAAATTTGCCGTTGTTGATGCCGAGAACGGCGACGAGCACTTGTCAGGTCTTGCTGAGTGTCTTCACCTTCCTGAAGCTCGCATCAAGTGGAAACTTGATGGCAAGCACGAAGCTCAACTAGGCAATGGTGCAGCTCACGAAGAAGCACTAGCGTTTATGGTAGAAACTATTCTTGCTTCTAAGCCAGAGCTTAAAGCTAACCTAGGCGCAATCGGTCACCGTATCGTTCACGGCGGCGAGCAGTTCACTCAATCTGCACTAATTACTGATGAAGTTCTAAAAGGTATTCAAGACGCTGCAACATTTGCACCTCTTCATAACCCTGCTCACATCATCGGTATCGAAGCGGCTAAGAAAAACTTCCCAGAGCTGAAAAACGTTGCTGTATTTGACACTGCGTTCCACCAAACTATGCCTGAAGAGTCTTACCTATACGCTCTTCCATACAACCTATACAAAGAACACGGTATCCGTCGTTACGGCATGCACGGTACTTCTCACTTGTTCATCACTCGTGAAGTTGCAGGCCTACTAAACAAACCAGTTGAAGAAGTAAACATCATCAACTGTCACCTAGGTAACGGCGCATCTGTATGTGCGATCAAGAACGGTCAATCTGTAGACACTTCTATGGGTCTTACTCCACTTGAAGGTCTGGTAATGGGTACTCGCTGTGGCGACATCGACCCTGCTATCGTCTTCCACCTACACGACGCTCTAGGTTACTCTGTTGATCAAATCAACACGATGCTAACTAAAGAGTCTGGTCTTCAAGGTCTAACTGAAGTGACTTCTGACTGTCGTTTCGTTGAAGACAACTACGGTCAAAAAGAAGAAGCAACACGCGCAATGGACGTGTTCTGCCACCGTCTAGCTAAATACGTTGCTGGCTACACTGCTTCAATGGAAGGCCGTCTAGACGCAATCACTTTCACTGGCGGTATCGGCGAGAACTCTGGCCCTATCCGTGAAATGGTTCTAAACCGTCTTGGCATCTTCGGTATCGAAGTAGATAGCGAAGCTAACCTTAAAGCTCGCTTCGGCGGCGAAGGCGTTATCACGACTGAAAACAGCCGTATCCCTGCAATGGTTATCTCTACTAACGAAGAGCTAGTCATCGCTGAAGACACTGCTCGCCTGACAGGTCTTTAATTGAATTCCTGGCTAGCCACTCGGCTAGCCAGATTTTCATTCAAACGAATTTCTTAGGGGCTCAACTCCTATTCTTCGAGCTTCATGGAATAAGAGTTGAGCTTTTATCCCCCAAATAGCTAAAGGTACTCTACGAATGTCTCGTACTATTATGCTTATCCCTACTAGCGCAGGCGTTGGCCTAACAAGCGTTAGCATGGGTGTTCTTCGCGCTATGGAGCGTAAAGGCGTTAAAGTTTCTTTCTACAAGCCAATCTGTCAGCCACGTTCAGGTGGTGATCAGCCAGATCTGACTTCAACTATCGTTGGTCGTAACAGCGATATGAAGATCGGTGAACCAATGGCGATGTCTGTTGCTGAAAGCCTAATCGGTAACGACAACATGGACGAGCTGCTAGAAACCGTTGTTGAACGTTACAACCAAATCAACAAAGACGCAGACGTTACGCTAATCGAAGGTCTTGTACCTACTCGTAAGCACCCATTTGCAAACCAAGTAAACGCGGAAATCGCGGCAACACTTGGTGCAGAAATCGTGCTAGTTGCGACTCCAGGTACTGATAACCCTGCGCAACTGAAAGAGCGTATCGAAGTAGCATGTTCTAACTTCGGCGGCACTAAAAACAAAAACATCTCTGGTGTTATCATCAACAAGCTAAACGCTCCTGTTGACGAAGCTGGCCGTACTCGCCCTGACCTATCTGAAATCTTTGACGATGCAGACAGCGCAAAACAAAACGAATTGAAAGTGATGGAAATTTTCAACACTTCTCCAATTCGTGTACTAGGTTGTGTGCCATGGAGTATTGATCTGATTGCGACTCGCGCAATCGACATGGCTAAGCACCTGAAAGCAGATATCATCAACGAAGGTGACATCAACACTCGTCGCATCAAGAGCATCACTTTCTGTGCACGTTCTCTGCCAAACATGATTGAGCACTTCAAACCGGGTTCTCTACTTGTTACTTCTGCAGACCGTCCTGATGTTATCGTTGCTGCTTCTCTTGCTGCAATGAACGGTGTGGATATTGGTGCAGTACTGCTAACTGGCGGTTACGATATCCCTAGCGAAATCGAAGGCCTATGTAAACCAGCATTCGACACTGGTCTACCTATCTTCAAAGCACAAGGTAACACTTGGCAAACGTCTCTAAACCTGCAGAGCTTCAGCATCGAAGTACCTGCAGACGATAAAGAGCGTATCGAGTTCATCAACGAACACGTTGCTGGCCACATCGACGGTAACTGGATCGAGTCTATGACTGAAGGCACTCAGAAGTCTCGTCGTCTAAGCCCACCAGCGTTCCGTTACCAGCTAACTGAACTTGCTCGTAAAGCAGGTAAGCGTATCGTTCTTCCAGAAGGTGACGAACCACGCACAGTTAAAGCAGCAGCGATCTGTGCTGAACGCGGCATTGCAGACTGTGTACTTCTAGGTAACCCAGATGAAATCCGTCGCGTAGCGGCTCAACAAGGCGTTGAGCTAGGTACTGGTGTAACCATCATTGATGCAGATGCTGTTCGTGAAAACTACGTTGCTCGCCTAGTTGAGTTGCGCGGTGCGAAAGGCATGACTGAAGTTGTGGCTCGTGAGAAGCTACAAGATTCAGTATTCCTAGGCACAATGATGCTTGAGAACGACGAAGTTGACGGCCTAGTTTCTGGTGCTGTTCACACTACGGCGAACACTATCGTTCCTCCGTTCCAAATCATCAAGACGGCACCAAATGCGTCTATCGTATCTTCAGTATTCTTCATGCTTCTGCCTGATCAAGTACTGGTTTACGGTGACTGTGCAATCAACCCAGATCCAACTGCTGAACAGCTTGCTGAAATCGCTATCCAATCTGCTGACTCTGCAGCAGCATTCGGTATCGAACCACGCGTTGCAATGATCTCTTACTCTACTGGTGAATCTGGTAAGGGTGCAGACGTTGATAAAGTACGTGAAGCAACAAAACTGGCTCAAGAGAAACGTCCTGATCTTATCATTGACGGTCCTCTACAGTACGACGCTGCTATTATGGAAAACGTTGCTGCTTCTAAAGCACCAAACTCTCCAGTTGCAGGTAAAGCGACAGTATTTGTATTCCCAGACCTAAACACGGGTAACACGACTTACAAAGCGGTACAACGTTCAGCTGACCTAGTATCTATCGGTCCAATGCTGCAAGGTATGCGTAAACCTGTAAACGACTTGTCTCGTGGCGCGCTAGTAGACGACATCGTGTACACCATCGCTCTAACAGCTATCCAAGCAGACCAAGAAGCTAAATAATCGCTTCTGACATCTAGTTGGATATAGATACAAAGCCCTCGATTCGTCGAGGGCTTTTTCTATTGCTGGCCAGAACACTTATTTGTTTTTTATACCAATCACTGCACAACCTATAATTACTGGTGCACAAAGCTTTTCTCCCTATCGCCCCCATACCTAATCGACATTGCTCGTGCTTGTTCTTACACCGATTGACCCACTCCCCAAAATGCATTGGCTCCAAAGCAGCACGGTCCCTGTTCAATTTATCGGCATTATTTACGTTTTAGCTAAACTTTTTTGCTAGGAAATACGTAAAAGCTACTGCAATGCACAAACTCATTGACTGCTAAGGAATATATATGAAGGATTTCATCAATACATCACTGATAAAGTTTGGTTTAGCTGCGTTTCTGATTAGTTTTTCTTCATTCAGCTTTTCCGCCCCGAGTATTAAAGGCGTCGATCAAGATATGTCCGGAGGAACGGTGACCGCTGAAATGGCTCATGCTGATGACAATGGGTGGATGGTTGTCCACCGAACAGACGAATCAATGAAGCCTGGTCCTGTTATCGGCTACGCTCCGTTAAAAATGGGAAAGAATGAAAACGTAAATGCAATTTTGATGGAACCAGTAGAATCAGGCGATATGCTGATGTTAATGGTCCACGGAGAGAAAGGTGGCATGAAGACTGGTGTGTTTGAGTATACGCTCGGCGCTAAAGAGGACGGTCCTGTAAAAGTGGACGGAAAGCTAGTGATGGACATCGTACGCGCTAAGTAAGGTGACGATGAATGAAAAAGTAAACTCCTACTCCCGGTATTTAGATGACACAAAAGTACTTAACGGCATTGCTAACCGTTAAGTACTTTTTCATTTGCGATGGAAGCAGCAAACTAGCCAATCCTTTCTCTTCCATGAGGAGTATTTAGGTCTAAATCAGGCCCTTTTGGTACAACTTGCGTCGGATTAATCCCAGTGTGGCTGAAGTAGTAGTGGCGTTTAATGTGATAGAAATCCGTCGTGTCTTCGACGCCTTCAACTTGATACAACTCTTTTAAGTAGCCTTGTATATTTTCGTAGTCTGCGATGCGCTGCTTGTTACACTTGAAATGCCCCACATACACCGCATCAAAACGAATAAGAGTCGTAAACAAACGCCAATCCGCCTCAGTAATTGTGTTCCCTGCTAAGTAACGATGCGTCGCTAGGTGAGCATCGATTTTATCTAACGCATTAAACAAAGAATCAAACGCTTCTTCATACGCCTCTTGTGTAGTCGCGAAGCCACAACGATACACTCCGTTGTTGACATTCGGATAAACAAAATCGTTCCACTCATCAATAACGTGTTTTAGATGTTCTGGATAGTAGTCGTCGTGATTCCCTGTTAACGCATTGAATTCCGAATTGAACATGCGAATGATCTCTGACGACTCGTTTGACACAATAGTATTGGTCTTTTTATCCCAAAGTACAGGCACGGTTACGCGGCCCGTGTAATCGGGTTTGGCCTGCGTGTAAATTTGATACATGCGCGTGTGACCAAACAATGGCTCAGGAAGCCCCATTTGCCAACCTTGGCTGAGCATATCAGGGCAAACGACCGTGACATCAATATGTGGTTCTAAACCTTTCAGCTTGCGGAAAATGAGGGTTCGATGTGCCCACGGACAAGCAAGAGAGACATACAAATGGTATCGACCGGACTCTGGTGTAAACTCCGCATCAGGGTCGTTTTTAACCCAGTTACGGAATCCGGCATCTTCGCGCACAAATTTGCCACCATTTGATTTTGTGTCATACCAGACATCTTGCCAAACACCTTCAACCAACTTACCCATGATTGCTCTCCTCTCGTTCTGTTTGTGTCTATATTAGCGTTTCCTATCAAACAGAGAATCATCGAACTTAGGACATCATGTTCAAGAAATTCGAATGTATAAATCAGACACATAAAAAAAGCGCGACCCGATGAAGGTGTCGCGCTTAAGCCCGTCACAGGCTGAATTTATACACTAACGTGTAAACAAGATACCGCGTGAACGTCATTACCTAAAATGGTTGGCTTTGTCTTCGCACACTCTTCGGTTGCTTGTGGGCAACGAGTGCGGAATACACAACCCGACGGTGGGTTGATAGGTGAAGGAAGATCACCCTCTAGCATTTGGATTTTCTTATTGCGCTCAATATCCGGGTCCGGGATCGGAACCGCAGACATTAGCGCACGCGTATATGGGTGCTTAGGATCAGCAAACAGAGCCTCGGCCTCGCCAAGTTCCACGGCATTACCTAAATACATAACTAAAACGCGATCTGAAATGTGTTTAACGACAGACAAGTCATGCGCAATGAATACCAGAGAAAGCCCTAACTCTTTTTGAATCTCTTTAAGTAGGTTAACCACCTGAGCTTGAATAGATACATCAAGCGCCGATACTGGCTCGTCACAAATGATCATCTTAGGCTTAAGGATAAGCGCACGCGCTATCCCGATACGCTGACACTGACCACCCGAGAACTCGTGTGGGTAACGGTTAATCACGTTAGGTAATAGGCCAACTTTCGCCATCATCTCTTTAACGCGATCTTTCACTTCCTGCTTAGACAGTTCTGGATAGAATGTCTCAAGAGGTTCAGCAATGATATCACCAACAGTCATACGCGGATTCAGCGATGCCAATGGGTCTTGGAAAATCATCTGAATTTCTTTACGCGTCTCACGGCGCTGAACGCTTTTCATTTTAGTAAGGTCTTGACCCAACCAAACTACTTGGCCGTCAGTAGCTTCAACCAGACCAATGATGGCACGAGCAAACGTCGATTTGCCACAACCTGATTCACCTACTACACCAAGCGTTTCCCCTTCGTATAGTCGAACGTTCACGCCATCTACCGCTTTCAGGCTCGAAGGCTTTGACCACGGCCATGCCGACTTTGAGGCAATGCTGAAGTGAACTTTCAGCTCAGAAATGTCCAGAATTAGTTTTTTGTCTACTGCGTTCATTTGTTCCAAGCCTCCCATTCAGAAAAACATGCACGCTGACGACCATCACCAAATGGTGTCAGAATTGGCGCCTCGCGCTTACAACGATCCATCACACGGTGACAGCGCTCTTGATAAGGGCAGCCCGGCGGTAGACGAAGCAAGTTTGGTGGATTACCAGGAATGGTCGGCAGAATTTCACCCTCAGTATCGAGGCGAGGAATCGCCTTCAGCAGCCCCTCCGCATAAGGATGGCTTGGATTGTAGAAAATTTCGTTTACGTTGCCGTACTCCATGGTACGGCCTGCATACATCACCAGCACCTTGTCACACGAACCTGCAACCACACCAAGGTCGTGAGTGATCATGATGATCGCTGTGTTGAACTCAGATTTCAGCTCATTCAACAAGTCCATGATCTGTGCTTGTACCGTCACATCAAGTGCTGTTGTTGGCTCATCGGCTATAAGCAGTTTAGGACGACATAACAACGCCATCGCGATCATTACACGCTGACGCATACCGCCTGAAAACTCATGCGGGTACATCGTGATACGCTTACGCGCTTCAGGGATTTTTACCGCTTCCAGCATGCGTACTGATTCTTCAAATGCTTCCGCTTTGCCCATGCCTTTGTGCAGCATAAGCACTTCCATCAACTGATCACTGACTTTCATGTAAGGGTTCAGTGATGTCATTGGGTCTTGGAAGATCATTGCGATCTGTTCCGCACGCACTTTGTTCAGTTCTTTTTCTGGTAAGTTTAGGATTTCTTTGCCTTCAAACTTTGCGCTACCAGAAATAATACCATTCTTAGCCAAAAGGCCCATGATTGCGAATACGGTTTGAGATTTACCTGATCCCGACTCTCCAACGATACCTAAGGTTTCGCCTTGGTTGAGAGAGAAGTTCAAATCGTTTACTGCGGTTACGATACCATCTTGCGTGGTGAATTCGACGCGCAGATCTTTGACATCTAATAAGCTCATCATTGCTTCCTTAATCTTATCTTTTAATTATCTGTCTTTTGGATCCAGCGCATCGCGCAGGCCGTCACCAACGTAGTTGAAGCAGAATAGCGTCACAACCATGAACACTGCTGGGAATGCCAGCTGCCAGATTGCTACTTCCATTGTCTGTGCACCTTCTTGTAGAAGAGCGCCCCAACTTGTCATTGGTTCCTGAACACCAAGACCAAGGAATGATAGGAATGATTCCGTTAGAATCATACTTGGGATAAGCAGCGTAGAGTATACCGCTACAATACCCAGTACGTTCGGTACGATATGACGAGTAATGATTTTCCAGTTGCTTACACCACACACATGTGCCGCTTCGATAAACTCCTTGCTACGTAGACTAAGAGTCTGACCACGTACGATACGCGCCATATCTAGCCATGCGATAGCACCAATCGCAACGAAGATCAGCATGATGTTACGACCGAAGAATGTTACCAGTACAATCACCAGGAACATAAACGGTACCGCGTATAAAATTTCTAGAATACGCATCATTACGCGGTCAACTTTACCGCCGATGAAACCAGATGCTGCGCCGTAGAGCGTACCAATCAGTACCGCTACAAATGCACCCATAACACCTACCATCAACGAAATACGACCTCCAATTAGCGTACGCACGTATAAATCACGGCCTAAGCTGTCAGTACCAAACCAATGGTCAGCATTCGGTGCAACGTGCATCGCGTACCAGTCAGTATCATCAAATGTGTACGGTGCGATCATTGGCAGGATAATAACCGCCAACGTCATTAGAATAAGAAGGAATAAGCTCACCATCGCCGCTTTGTTGCGCATGAAACGGATACGAGCATCTTGCCAAAGACTGCGACCTTCAATCTCCAAGTTTTCGGAGAATTTCTCAATCGCTTCTAGGTTTTCTTTTTTCGTTAACATAACCAAACGTCCCTGTTAGTAGCGAATTTTCGGGTCAATCATTGCAAGTAAAATATCTACAATCGCGTTGAATAGAATAAATAGGAAACCAATCAGAATGGTTACCCCCATTACTAGCGAGTAGTCACGGTTAAATGCAGCGTTAACGAATAGTTTACCAATACCAGGCAGACCAAAAATGGTTTCGATAACAACGGAACCGGTGATGATACCTACGAAAGCTGGGCCCATGTAAGAAACAACAGGGAGAAGTGCCGGCTTAAGAGCGTGTTTGATAATGATGTAACGATAACTTAAACCTTTAGCACGTGCCGTACGAATAAAGTTACTGTTTAGGGTTTCGATCATCGAACCACGCGTGATACGAGCAAAGGTAGCAACATACAGTAGCGACATACCAATAACAGGAAGCACTAAATACTGCCAGCTACCATCTTGCCAACCGCCCGCAGGGAAGATATTCCAATGAAGCGAGAATATGTAGATAAGCGCAGGCGCTAATACAAAGGATGGCATAACGACACCAAGCATCGCAGTCGACATAATGGTGTAATCAATCCAAGTATTTTGCTTGAGCGCAGCAATGGTACCGACGGTAACCCCCATTATCAAAGTAAAGATAAAGGCGATGAAGCCCACTTTAGCCGAAACAGGTAAGGCAACCGCGATCAGCTCGTTTACTGAGTAATCAAGGTATTTAAATGACGGTCCGAAATCACCTTGGATAACATTGGTCAAATACGTGGTGTATTGTTCAAATACAGGTTTATCCAAGCCATATTTAGCTTCGATATTTGCCATTACTTCGGGTGGCAATGGACGCTCTGTAGAGAAAGGGTTTCCCGGTGCAAAGCGCATAAGAAAGAAAGATACGGTGATCAAAACCAACATTGTTGGGATCGCCTCAAATATCCTTTTTGCGATGAATTTAAGCATAAACTCACTCTTTCAGTCTGTGACAGTTAAATTAAAGAAGTCGTCCAATTCTTTTGGACTAAAGATAGGCGCTACATGCAATTTCTCACATGTAGAGCCTCATTTTTATAGTTCTATCGAGTTACGAATTACTCTGTGATGTAGAGATCTTTAGAGTAAATCTTGTCTTCCGCGTTATTTACTGGGAAGCCACCAACTTTCGGTGATAGTAGACGTGATTTCACGTACTGGTAGATAGGTGCGATTGGCATATCTTTTGCCATCAACTTCTCTGCTTCTAGGTAAAGTGCTTGGCGCTCTTCGTCAGAAGTTGAAGCAAATGCTTTGTTCATGATCGCATCGTACTCTTTGCTGTCGTAGTGAATACCACCAGTAGTGTTATTACTCATCATCAGCGTTAGGAAAGATGAAGCTTCGTTGTAGTCGCCACACCAACCTGCACGAGCAACCTCAAAGTTGCCAGAATCTTTGGTAGATAGGTAAGTTTTCCACTCTTGGTTTTCTAGCGTAACATCTAGACCAAGTGTCTTCTTCCACATTGAACCCAGTGCAACCGCAAGTTTCTTGTGGTTCTCTGATGTATTGTATAGAAGGTTAAATTCAAGAGGGTTGTCTGCGCCGTAACCCGCTTCTTCCAATAGACGCGCAGCTTCTGCGTTACGCTCTTCTTGCGTCATTTTGCCGTATGCAGGAATTTCTGGGTTGAAACCTGCCGTAATTTCAGGTGTTAGGAAGTAAGCTGGCTTTTGACCTTGACCTAAAATCGCATCGGTCACAATGTTACGGTCAATCGCATAAGAAATCGCTTTACGCACACGAACATCATCAAACGGCTTTTTCTTCGTATTGAAGATGTAGTAGTAAGTACATAAGTTACCGGTTACAGACACTTCTTGTGGGTGCTCTTTCTTCAGACGCTTGAAGTGCTCTGTAGGCAGCTCATTCGTGAAGTCGATTTCACCCGCTAGGAAGCGGTTCATTTCCGCTACTTGGTTCTCGATTGGTAGGAAAGTAACTTGGTCAAGCGTCGTGTTTTCGTTGTCCCAGTACTGTTCGTTACGTTTTAGAACCAAACGCTCGTTTACAACCCAGTTGTCAACAACATAAGCACCGTTACCTACAAAGTTCTCTGGCTTCGTCCATTGATCGCCGAACTTTTCAACAGTTGCTTGATGAACAGGTTTCACTGTCGTGTGGCCCATCATCATTACAAAATATGGTACTGCAGTATCTAACTCAACCACTAACGTGTGGTCGTCAACCGCTTTAACACCTAACTCGCTCTTATCTTTTTTACCCGCAACAATGTCTTTTGCGTTCTTCATCTTGGTGTATTCCATGTACCAAGCATATGGAGAGGCGGTTGCTGGATCGACTGCACGTTGGAAGCTGTAAACGAAATCACCTGCAGTGACAGGATCACCGTTTGACCATTTTGCGTCTTCACGTAAGTGGAAAGTGTATGTTTTGTTGTCTTCAGTTTCCCAAGATTCTGCAACACCAGGGATAGTGTTACCGTCCGCATCTTGGTTTACAAGGCCTTCAAGAAGATCGCGAATCACGTGGGATTCTGGAACACCTTGAGATTTATGAGGGTCTATTGTCGCAACTTCTGTACCGTTACCACGCACCAATTCTTGAACAGCAGCAAGTTTTGGCTCTTTAGAATCAGATTTAGCTTCAGGGGCTGGAGCCGGAGCAGGCTCAGCAGCTTGTTTCTCCGCAGGCTTTTCACCACAACCAGCTAGAGCGAGAGAAAGACCAGCACCAATAAATAAAGCGCGCGTGATTTTATTCTTATACATGCGTAAAACTCCAAATTTTTTCGTTAGCATCCATGACTTCTTTGTAAGGGCCTGGAACGGTCAGAGTTTTAGATTTTTTTAGTGCACTTTCTGAGCACAAAAGTCTAAAACCTTACAAAGACTGCGGCACACATTAGCAATCATTGAAGTAATTTGCCATAAAAATGTAGCAAAAAAACCAATAATGCTGACTAAACCACACATATCTAGCAGTAAACTCTAACCCCAAAGCATTCACCAGCCAAATAAAGACCAGAAGCGACATTTAACAGGCGAAACTTTCGATTAATCTGAGTTTAAACCATTTACTAGCATCTTATGCTAGATATTTACACATCATTTAACATTTATGACAAATCAAGTCTAACAAATAATTGTTTATATATTGGGCAAAAAACTTTTATTGTGAAGAATATCACCAGACAAAAGATAGGAAATATTGAAACAAAGTGAGCAATACAATGAAGATAAATACAAAAAAAGCTAAGTACCATTAGCACTTAGCTTTTTTCACTAGAATGCGGGTTAGTTCTATTTTTCCCAACGCTGTGCAGCTTGATGATCGGTGTCGCGCGACTCAACCCAACGATCTTCATTCGTCGTACGCTCTTTTTTCCAAAATGGTGCTTGGGTTTTCAGATAATCCATGATGAACTCGCACGCATCAAATGCCGCGCCGCGGTGCGCACTGGAAACGCCCACAAATACAATTTGATCACCGCTATCCATGTCTCCGACGCGATGAATCACGCGTACACCTAATAGTGGCCAGCGAGACTCAGCTTGATCACAAATGTCGCTCAAGCTCTTCTCTGTCATCCCCGGATAGTGCTCTAGATGTAAACCAATCACATTATCCCCAAGGTTCATATCTCGAACTTTACCAACGAATGTAACGACAGCGCCAGCAGCCGTCCCTTCAGATAGACGTTGATATTCTTGCTCAACCGAAAAGTCTTCAATTTGTACAGAAACACGAGAATCCATCTTAACCCCCAGTTACCGGCGGGAAAAACGCAACTTCATCACCTGCTTTTACTTGTGTATCCAGAGGGACGATAGATTGGTTCACTGCAGCAAGTAGCTTTCCTGGCTCGAGCGCTAAATCCCACTTGCCATCTTTCTCAGTGCCTTCTTCCACTAGATGTGCACGAATTGATTCAACCGTTTCAAACGGCCCGTCTAACTCAACACTGTCGATGCCAATCAGCTCGCGAGTTTGAGCAAAGAAAAGTACTTTAATCATGATTCCACCTTAAAGTGACCAGATTTACCACCCGTTTTCTCTAATAGACGAACTTGACCAATGACCATGTCTTTTTGTACTGCTTTACACATATCGTAAATCGTTAGAGCAGCAACGGAAGCTGCCGTGAGCGCTTCCATTTCCACACCAGTTTTACCCGCAAGTTTACATACTGATTCGATGCGAACTTTGTTCTCTGCTTCGATAGCTTCCAGTTGAACTTCAACTTTAGAGAGTAGTAGCGGATGACAAAGTGGAATCAAATCCCAGGTTTTCTTCGCAGCTTGAATACCAGCAATACGAGCCGTCGCAAATACATCACCTTTATGGTGCTGGCCAGAGACAATCAGTTGAAGTGTTTCTGGGGCCATGTGAACAAATGCTTCAGCACGAGCTTCACGAACCGTCTCCGTTTTTGCTGACACGTCAACCATGTTTGCTTCGCCAGAAGCATTGATATGTGTAAATTGGGTCATTGTTTTTCCTTCGCTTTTAGGAAAGGTTATACAGATAGGTGTGGCATGAAGTTACAAGGGCGATGACTTGCATCCAACTGCTGTTTAATAATTTTTGTCCAGCCTGTGCGGCACGCACCAGTTGAACCTGGCATTGCGAAGATCACGGTGTGGTTAGCAAAACCAGCAATCGCACGAGACTGAATCGTAGACGTACCGATCTCTTCGTACGACACCATACGGAACAACTCACCAAAACCTTCAACTTCTTTATCAAATAGAGGCTTAAGTGCTTCTGGCGTGCTATCACGTGAGGTGAAACCTGTACCGCCAGTAATCATGATCGCTTGTACGCTTTCATCAGCAATCCATTGAGAAACAATCGCGCGGATCTTGTACATGTCATCAATAACAATTTGCTTGTCTACTACGTTGTGACCCGCTTCTTGAGCATGCTCAGCTAGGTAACGACCAGAGGTATCGTTTTCTTCAGTACGAGTGTCAGATACCGTTAGAACGGCAATATTTGCAGGTTGGAATTTGCTTTCAGCGTGACCCATTTGTTCACCTATTCTCTTAATTAGCTTTGATACGCTTGGTATCGATTCGGAAAAAGTTAGAGCCAGCTTATCACTAAGCTCGCTCTAAAAGTTGAATGAAGTTAGCCGCCGATAGACGCGAGGTGTGGCGTCATACCAGTATTGCCATCATGCAAGAAATGGCTTACCGACTTGGTTTGTAACTGCGCCTGGATACGTTCAATAAGCTCACTCTCTTGCTCATCACGTTCCAAAAGATCACGCAATTCTACACCGTAGTCTCCAAACAGACATAGGTGCAGCTTACCCATCGCAGAAACGCGCAGTCGGTTGCAGCTTTCACAAAAGTCTTTTTCATAAGGCATGATAAGACCTATTTCACCCTTGTAATCAGGATGAACAAATACTTGCGCAGGACCATCATTATGCGAGCGTACTTTCAGCAACCAACCATTTGCAATTAGCTGGTTACGAATTGCCACTCCGGATACATGGTGCTTATTAAATAGCTCATCCATCTCACCCGTTTGCATCAACTCAATGAAACGCAGTTGGATTGGACGATCTTTTATCCAGTTAAGAAACGCTGGCAGCTCGTGATGGTTCAGATCTTTCATCAACACCACATTAACTTTTACTTGCTCATAACCGACCTCGAACGCACGTTCGATACCATTCATGACTTCAGTAAACTTATTTTCACCTGTGATTTGATGAAACATACGCGGGTCAAGGCTATCCACACTGACATTAATGTGGGTTAAACCCGCTTCACGCCAATCTGCGACTTGTTTTGCCATGCGATAGCCATTGGTTGTCGTTGCAACTTTTTGAATGCCAGGCGTCGCCGCTACTGAATGGATAATGTCGGTAAAATCTTTGCGTAAGCTAGGCTCACCACCAGTGATGCGCACTTTTGACGTGCCACAATCAGCGAATGCTTTTACGACCCGTTTGATTTCAGGGAGAGATAAAAAAGACGAGTTTTTATTGCCCGAAGGCTTATAGCCATCAGGAAGGCAATAGGTACATTTGAAATTACATACGTCGGTCACAGACAGACGCAAGTAATAAAACTTACGATGAAATTTGTCTTCGAATTGTTGCGCCACGGAACACCTTTCCAAACACGGGAGGCATGGCCATTTCCAATCATGCCCTTGTGACAGTATGCCACTGGCTCAAAACGCTTATCCAAGGACTTAGCAATAGTGAGCTCGGAGTTATGGCAACCAGAGATATGAAATCTCTGATAGCTTTGCGGTGTAAAATACTTAATATTTGTAATGGAATCCAGACTTGAGTGATAAAAAACTCTCTAGAGACACAATTTACCGCTAAGTGAGTACCTTTAAGACACTCCTTAAGATAAATTGTAGCCGTTTTTTATTAGATTATTAGAAGAACATAATGAATATCTACACAGATAAAAAAGTGGTCGCTGTTGGCGGTGGTCATGGCTTAGGTCGAATGCTGGCCGCATTACGAGATTTTGGCAGCAATGCAACTGGGATTGTTGCCACGACTGACAATGGTGGTTCAACAGGAAGAATTCGTCACTGCCAAGGAGGAATCGCTTGGGGAGACACACGTAACTGTATTAATCAGCTCATTACAGAGCCTTCGATCAGTTCTATGATGTTTGAATATCGCTTCAAAGGCACTGGCGAACTTGATGGTCATAATCTTGGTAATTTGATGCTTACTGCACTCGATAACTTATCGGTCAGACCTTTAGATGCCATTAATCTGATTCGCAATATGTTAAAAGTCGACGTTAACATCCTTCCTATGTCCGAACACCCTTCGGATCTTTCCGCGTTATCCGTAGATGGGAAGTGGGTTACGGGAGAAACAAATGTCGACGAAATGAAAGCAGACTTGCGACGTTTGGATCTTTCACCAGAAGTACCTGCTACCAAAGAAGCCATCACAGCTTTGGCGGAAGCGGACGCGATTATTCTTGGCCCTGGCAGTTTTTTAACTAGTATCATGCCTCCTTTATTGCTGCCTGAACTCGGCAAAGCGATTGCAGCAAACACAAAAGCAAAAGTCATTTTTGTTGCTAACCTGAGTCCAGAATACGGCCCAGCAGGAAGAATGACGATGGCTCAAAAATTAGAATGGTGTGAACGTGCCTGCCAAGGAAGAAAAATAGACGTGGTTCTAACAGAGAAAACCGAGCAAGACGTCTTAAGTCAATGGAATGTAGTGACGGAGTCACTCGCCTCCTCTAACCGAGACTGGCGTCACGATAGAAACAAGCTCAAACTAGCGATTGAAAATCAGCTACAACTTTCTATCTAGGAGCACGTTACCTGACTAGCGCCCTCTTTTAAGTTGTTTATTGATAATGAAAACCCTTCTGTCATCGAAGGGTTTTAGTTCAGGCATCCAGTAAGAACAGATGTTTACTAAGAAAAATGGTTAATAGGAATAAATAGCTACTGTCGCCAAGAGCGATAAGCATCTCGAGTTTCGTGCAAAAGATCGAACATAACCTCTAACACCTCAGACTCCGCAGTTAACTCACCGGCTTTCGCTTTTTTGTCTATGGACATCGCCAGTTCACAAAGGCGATCTGCCCCAAAGCTCGCAGCACTACTTTTCAACGCGTGGCTGATTTCTTTTGAGTAAGCTAATCGCTCTGCCCCCTGTAGTTGGGATAAGTTCTCGATATAGGTATCCATTTCTCCTAGGAAGATATCGAACAGTACAGGTACGTTGTCACTGCCAATTTCCATCGACAGTTCATCTATTTTTTGCTGATTTAATACATTTACACTCATACTTTTTGCCGCTCTTCCTTGCCGTTCCATGCCTGTAACTTGCGGTAAATCGTCGACGGACTGACATCAAGGTATCCCGCCGCTCGAGGAATATTGCCATCACATGCTTCAATCGCTTGCTCGATTGCCATTTTTTCCGTCATCCATAATGGCATAATCTCAGATGCGGTCATCGCTTTCGGCTCAATTAATTTAGCCACAGACGACGGACGGTCAAGCGGTTGATTCAACGGTGGCGGTAACATGTCCAACGTAATCTCTTTACCGTTGTTTAGAACAACGATATTGCGTAGCACGTTTTGTAACTGACGAACGTTACCCGGCCACTCATAGCTGTTGAATCGCTCGATGACATCAGGCGCAAAACGTATGAAGCTTTTTCCTTCTTCGTGTGACATGTAACCTAACAGTGAGTATGCAATTTCAATAACATCTTCGCCTCGTTCGCGTAAAGGCGGTAAATGCAAAGGAATGACATACAAACGATAGTACAAATCTTCACGGAATCGACCTTCTTGCACCTCTTTCCATGGGTCACGGTTAGTGGCACACACAAAGCGCACATCCACGCTCTTCATTTTTGAGGAACCCACTTTTTGGAATGTGCCCGTTTGAATAAATCGTAGCAACTTGGTTTGTAAATCCAAGTCCATCTCACAAAGCTCATCTAGAAAAAGTGTGCCGCCATCCGCTAACTCAGCTGCCCCTTGACGATCATTCGCAGCGCCAGTAAAGGCCCCTTTTACGTGACCAAACAGTTCACTCTCAATCAAATCTTTTGGAATTGCAGCACAGTTAATTGCAATAAAAGGTTTGTCACCTCGTTTACTTGCTGCGTGAATAGCCTCGGCACATACCTCTTTACCAGTACCACTTTCACCAGTGATAAAAATACTCGCTTTACTGCTCGCAGCTGAATCTATCGTACGGTAAACCTGCTGCATGGTTTGGCTACTGCCGATAAACCCCTGATAGCTCTGATTACCTGGATTATCGGCTTCATTTTTTAGTTTGGTCGCTTTACGAATGGCATTGTTAACCGTGACACGTAAACGGTCTGCTTCACACGGTTTGATTAAAAAGTCTTGTGAGCCATGACGCATGGCCTCGACAGCGGTATCGATAGAACCGTGAGCGGTCATAAAGATTATAGGTACGTCGGGATGACTCTTTTTAACGGCATGTAAAACGTCCATCCCCGTCATATCTGGCAGACGGAGATCGAGTAAAATAAGATCTGGAATTCGATGATTTAGGCTCTCAATGGCATCCCTACCTGTGCCGACAATATTGATATCTATGCCAAGCGGTGTCAGGTATGAGCGGTACAGAGCCGCAACAGATGCGGTGTCCTCGACCATTAAAAGGTAACGAGACTTTGGGCCTTCGGGTTTTTGTTGCATAACCTAGCTATTATTTTGTTGTGTTTTAAACAATAATCGCATTACGCTTTGCATTTTGCAAATAACATTAGCTAAATTATGAGCAAAGGAAAAAATTCAAAAATAATATCAATTATTTAAAAAGTGGCACAAACCATGCTGTAACGATAGTGACCCCTCGGGTCACCTAGCCAACTGACGTTGTTAGTGAACGATATGTTCACAAAACAAGCCAATAGACCCGACTGCCTATTGGCTTCTTTTTTTTTACAAGCGACCTAAAATGCTTAGATAGCTAAATCGGTAAGTTTGTTCAACTATTTGCGATGAACTGCGCTCGTAGTTTTTCAATCTCGTCACGCTTTTGTGCCGCTAACTCAAATTCTAAATCTTGCGCATGCTGATACATCGCCGCCTCCAGTCGACTGATTTCTTTTTCTAGCTGCTGAGGGGACAGTGCCTCGTAAGTTTGCGAAGGCTCCGCCACTTTCGATAATGGTACCTGTTTAGTGTTACGCTGGCGTTTAGACTTAGTGATATCGCCAAGTTCCATGATGTCTTTGATATTTCGTTTGAGCGCTTGTGGCGAAATACCCATTTCTTCGTTGTACGCTTCCTGCTTCTCGCGACGACGGTTAGTTTCATCCATCGCCTTTTTCATTGAGTTGGTGATTCGGTCAGCGTATAAAATCGCCTTACCTTCGATGTTTCGTGCAGCACGACCAATGGTCTGAATGAGTGAGCGTTCAGACCGCAAGAAGCCCTCTTTATCCGCATCCAAAATTGCAACTAACGAGACCTCTGGCATATCCAGGCCCTCTCTCAATAAGTTGATTCCCACCAGCACGTCAAATTCTCCAAGGCGAAGGTCACGGATAATTTCCACACGCTCAACAGTATCAATGTCTGAGTGTAAATAACGTACCTTAACATCATGTTCGTGAAGGTATTCGGTGAGATCTTCAGCCATTCGTTTGGTCAGTGTTGTAACCAGAACTCGCTCATCTTTAGCAGCGCGAATACGGATCTCAGACAATAGGTCGTCGACTTGGGTCGCTACTGGGCGAACTTCCAACTCAGGGTCAAGCAAGCCTGTAGGACGAACGACTTGATCCGCTACATCACCCGCCGATTTTTCTAGTTCGTAATTTCCAGGAGTAGCAGAGACGAAAATCGTTTGTGGCGCTAGTGCTTCAAACTCCTCAAACTTCAGTGGACGATTATCCAAAGCTGAAGGTAACCGGAAACCAAACTCCACCAGCGTTTCTTTACGCGAACGGTCGCCTTTATACATGGCACCTATCTGCGGTACTGTCACGTGAGATTCATCGATGATCAACAAGCCATCATGAGGTAAGTAGTCAAACAGGGTTGGTGGCGGCTCACCTTCCGAGCGTCCACTGAGATAACGAGAATAGTTTTCGATACCGGAGCAAAAGCCCAACTCATTCATCATTTCGATATCGAATTGAGTGCGCTGGCTAATTCGCTGCTCTTCCAGTAGCTTGTTGTTATCTAGAAGCTGCTTTTTGCGCACTTCTAGTTCGACTTTAATATTTTCAATCGCTTCAAGAATGCGATCTCTTGGCGTCACATAGTGCGTCTTGGGATAGATGGTATAGCGCGGCAAGTCTCGTTGTTTGACCACGCCTGTCAATGGGTCGAACACACTGATGCAATCCACCTCATCGTCAAACATCTCAACGCGCACAGCGTCTTGGTCTGATTCAGCAGGGAATATATCAATCACCTCGCCACGGACACGGAACTGCCCTCGCTCAAAAGCAACATCATTGCGCGAGTATTGGAGCTCCGCTAGGCGACGAAGCATATCACGCTGATCAATCACATCTCCACGTCGCAAATGAAGCATCATTTGTAAGTAGGATTCCGGATCACCCAAACCATAGATAGCTGAAACCGAAGCAACGATAATAGCGTCTTTCCGTTCCAATAAAGCTTTAGTGGCAGACAGTCGCATTTGCTCAATGTGGGCGTTAACCGAAGCGTCCTTTTCAATGAAAGTATCTGTTGTGGGAACGTATGCTTCAGGTTGGTAGTAATCGTAGTAAGAAACAAAATACTCAACCGCATTATTAGGAAAGAATGACTTCATCTCACCATATAACTGAGCAGCAAGCGTTTTGTTTGGCGCAAGTAATATTGCAGGTCGTTGGGCTTGAGCAATCACATTCGCTAGTGTGAAGGTTTTACCTGAGCCTGTGACCCCCAACAAGGTTTGATGTGCTAGCCCAGCATCGAGCCCCTCAAGCAACTGATTGATCGCTCCTGGTTGATCGCCCGATGGCTGATAATCGGAGACCAATTCATAGACTTTACTCATACCCTTCCTCAATTTTACTGCGCTTTGGCTGTATATATATACACCTTAGCTAATGAAATCTACGTCTATCGAGAATTTAACCATCATTGTTAATAAATTTTCTTGTTTGTCTAGAATGCTATAGCCATACAAAAGTGACTCTGATATAGTACTTCGCCCTAGTTGAAGAGCTACACACATTCTTTACATTATAGTTTCCACAACTTTTCCCCAAAAATTAGCTTAAAACTTTCTTATCCCCAAAAGATTGATTTTTATCCACTTTGAATACCTTTTGATTAACATCGATAAATCTCTGTTTTATTTGCTTATTTTACGCATAACTCCGACTAAAAACTCATTAAATAAAAACTTAGTTGCATATTAATTTTCTTTACCCAGATCTCATCAACATACTTATCCACAAATTTAGTGGATAACTAACCTCGAGCCTTTACTGGCAAGCCATACAGAAAAGTAAAGCCCTTAAATCAATATTTTTTGCTAAAAATGTATTTTTTTACTGTTGACAGTAGTTTGAGTGCTCGGTAAGATTCTTCCCGCTTTCAAGCAAAGCAATTCCTCCTTAGCTCAGTTGGTAGAGCGACGGACTGTTAATCCGCAGGTCGCTGGTTCGAGCCCAGCAGGAGGAGCCAGATTATAGAAAAGCCGTGTCGCAAGACACGGCTTTTTTGTATCTTAATCGCCATGAAATCTAAGCCAATCTAGGCGCCATAAAATCACACCGAAATAAGTTCAAATTACAGAACTCATAACATTGTCATAGATAGTGTTCTCACAGCACCACACATTTAATTCTGTCTCTTTTCTAGCAAAACACAATCGTAAATAGTTGAATCTATTATTAATGCAATTTAATCATTAAAAAAATGAAAAGCATTCATTTTACTCATAATAAATAAATCCATACGATTAAAAGGGTTAAGAATGGTTCCGTCCTACTCGTCGCCTCCATTCTAATTATCAATAACTTAGGGATTTACTTATGACTATTCCGACAACTGACATGCTAGATGCATGGGCTGGATTTACTGCTGGTGAATGGCAAAACTCTGTCAACACTCGTGACTTCATCCAAAAAAACTATACACCCTATGAGGGAGACGAGACTTTCTTAGCTGAAGTTAGCGAATCCACTTCAGCGTTATGGAACCAAGTGCTTGAAGGCATAAAACAAGAAAGCCGCACACACGCCCCTATTGATTTTGACACAGACTTGCCCTCAACAATCACTTCCCACGATGCAGGCTACATCAACAAAGATCTGGAAAAGATCGTTGGCTTACAAACTGATCAACCGCTAAAACGTGCAATCATCGCCAATGGCGGGATTCGCATGGTAAAAAACTCGTGCGAAGTTTATGGCCGCGAGCTAGATCCAACGGTTGAAAAAATCTTCACTGAATACCGTAAAACTCACAACAAAGCGTGTTTCGACCTTTACACCCAAGAAATTCTAGCCTGTCGTAAATCAGGCATCATCACGGGCCTTCCTGATGCCTATGGCCGTGGTCGTATCATTGGTGACTATCGTCGTCTCGCCCTATACGGTATCGACTTCTTAAAAGCAGACAAAAAAGAGCAATACAACTCAACACAAACGTTCTTAGAACAAGGCAACGATCTTGAGAAAACACTTCGTCTTCGCGAAGAAATAGCTGATCAAGTTCAAGCGCTTGAAGACATTCGTCAAATGGGTCTGAAATACGGCATTGATATGTCGCTACCTGCAAAAACTGCACAAGAAGCGATCCAATTTACCTACTTTGGCTACCTAGCGGCGGTTAAATCGCAAAACGGCGCAGCAATGTCACTGGGCCGTACTTCGACTTTCCTAGACGTCTATCTAGAACGCGATATAGCAAACGGTTTGATTGATGAATCACAAGCGCAAGAAATGATTGACCACTTCATCATGAAGCTACGCATGGTTCGCTTCCTACGCACACCAGAATACGATTCATTGTTCTCTGGCGACCCAATCTGGGCAACCGAAGCCATGGCTGGTATGGGCGTTGATGGCCGTACGCTAGTATCTAAAACGACATTCCGGTACTTACATACACTACATACTATGGGCCCTGCTCCTGAGCCAAACATGACGATTCTTTGGTCAGAGCAATTACCTGAAGCGTTCAAACAATATGCTGCAAAAGTGTCGATTGATACCTCTTCGGTTCAATACGAAAACGACGATCTAATGCGTCCTGATTTCGACAATGACGACTACGCGATTGCCTGTTGTGTGAGCCCGCAGGTTGTTGGTCAGCACATGCAATTCTTTGGTGCACGTGCCAACCTTGCAAAAGCACTGCTTTACACCATCAATGGTGGTATCGATGAAAAATCGAAAGCGCAAGTGGGTCCGGTAGTGGACAAAGTTCAAGATGAAATTCTCGACTTTGACGCTTTGATGCCTCGTTTCGACAATATGTTGGAGTGGCTAGCAACGCAATACGTCACAGCGTTGAACATCATCCATTACTCACATGACCGTTACAGCTACGAAGCATCACTGATGGCATTGATGGATCGCGACGTGCACCGCACCATGGCGTGTGGTATTGCAGGTCTGTCTGTTGTCGCTGACTCTTTGGCGGCAATTAAATACGCGACCGTGAAGCCTGTTCGTGATGAAGATGGCATCGCCGTTGATTTTGAAATCGAAGGTGATTATCCAAAATTTGGTAACAACGATGCCCGTGTTGATGACATCGCTTGTGATCTAGTTGAGCGCTTCATGAAGAAAATTCAGAAGATGCACACCTACCGCGAAGCAGTGCCAACTCAATCGATTTTAACAATCACATCTAACGTGGTTTACGGTAAAAAAACGGGTAATACACCTGATGGCCGTCGCGCAGGTATGCCTTTTGGACCGGGTGCAAACCCAATGCACGGTCGTGATGAAAAAGGGGCGGTTGCGTCTCTGGCATCGGTTTCTAAATTACCGTTTGCTTACGCTAAAGATGGTATTTCTTACACTTTCTCAATTGTGCCGAGCGCATTGGGTAAAGATGACTTGAGTCAGAAGAAGAACCTAGCTGCGCTAATGGATGGTTACTTCCATCACGAAGCAAGCAACGAGGGCATTGCGATTGAAGGTGGTCAACACCTTAACGTCAACGTTCTGGACCGAGAGATGTTATTGGATGCGGTTGAACATCCAGAGAAATACCCTCAGTTGACGATTCGAGTGTCTGGTTATGCGGTACGTTTTAACTCTCTAACGACAGAGCAACAGCAAGACGTCATCACTCGTACCTTCACAAGTAAGATATAAACACAGTCCATCAAGCACTCAGAAAGTTTAAATAATTAGCTTGTAAATATGCGTTGCCCGCCTCTCTTTTCTACCTGGGAGAGGCGGGCTTTTTTTAAAATCACACATTAGATGAAAATTAATAGGTAGTATCCTCTCGCTAACAATACATTCAGCAAACGATTCAATTTCTTATTGATTCATCAAAATACATCAATTAGACGACTATTTTTCCATCGTGTATGTAAAACCACATCGTTCACTGGTTGTTATTGGTGTCACAAAACACGATAATATCAAGATCGGATTTTAAGAACGTAATAACTATGACCGAATATGTTTTGTTGTTGGTCGGCACTGTGCTGGTGAACAACTTTGTACTGGTGAAGTTTTTGGGCCTATGTCCTTTCATGGGCGTGTCCAAAAAACTGGAAACAGCAATAGGTATGGGCTTAGCGACAACTTTTGTGCTAACGCTCGCGTCAGTGTGTGCGTATTTAGTGGAAAGCTACATCCTTCGTCCACTGGGTATTGAGTACCTTCGAACCATGAGTTTTATTTTGGTGATAGCCGTTGTGGTGCAGTTCACCGAAATGGTTGTGCACAAAACCAGCCCGACGCTTTATCGCTTGCTTGGCATTTTCTTACCGCTGATCACAACAAACTGCGCAGTATTGGGCGTGGCACTTCTTAACATTAATGAAAACCATAACTTTATTGAATCGATCATCTACGGCTTCGGCGCCGCTGTTGGTTTCTCATTGGTGTTGATACTTTTTGCATCCATGCGAGAGCGCATAGCCGCCGCCGACGTTCCTGTACCTTTTAAAGGTGCATCAATAGCAATGATTACAGCAGGTTTAATGTCACTCGCCTTTATGGGCTTTACAGGTTTGGTGAAGTAAGCGATGAGTACGATTTTAATTGCGATTATCGCGTTAGCGGTTCTGGCTGCGATTTTCGGCGCGATACTTGGTTTTGCTTCTATTCGCTTTAAAGTTGAAGCGGACCCTATTGTGGATCAAATCGACGCCATTTTACCGCAAACTCAATGCGGTCAATGTGGCTACCCTGGTTGCCGCCCTTATGCTGAAGCAATTGCAAATGGCGACCACATCAACAAATGTCCACCTGGTGGTCAGGCAACAATCGAAAAGCTCGCCGACTTAATGGGTGTTGAGCCAGAAGAATCTGCGCACGATCTCGACAGCAAAATTCCAACCGTTGCGTTTATTCATGAAGACATGTGTATTGGCTGCACTAAGTGTATTCAGGCGTGTCCGGTGGATGCAATTGTAGGCGGAACAAAGGCGGTCCATACCGTAATCAAAGACGAATGTACGGGCTGTGACTTGTGTGTTGCCCCATGTCCGACTGATTGTATTGAAATGATTCCTGTGGCAACGACCACAGAAAGCTGGAAGTGGCAACTTCACTCCATTCCGGTACTTAACATTACGGATGCTGCCGACAATGCAGCGAACGTGAAAGATTCAATTAAGTAAGGTTTCACATGTTGTCTTTGATTGAACAAATTCGTACAGGCGCGCTTTGGGATTTCCCAGGTGGTGTGCATCCGGCAGAAAATAAAAAGCAGTCCAACAAAACTGAACTCGCTCATGCGGCTATCCCGTCAGAAATTGTATTGCCGCTAAAACAGCACATTGGTAAAGCGGGTAACCTACTGGTTGCCGAAGGTGACTACGTATTAAAAGGTCAGCCATTAACGCAATCGGAGACCGGCTTTACGGTTCCAGTGCATGCTCCAACATCAGGTACGCTCACCGCGATTGAGCCACGAACTGTCGCGCACCCTTCTGGGTTAAGTGAGTTGTGCGCAGTCATCACGCCTGATGGGAAAGATGCATGGTGTGAAAGAAACCCCGTCGCAGATTACCAACAAGAAACCCCTGACGCACTGATTGATATTATTCGTCTCGCTGGTATTTCTGGTATGGGTGGCGCAGGTTTCCCTACTGCAAAAAAAATCCAATCAGGTTTTGCTCGTACCGAGATTCTTATCGTTAATGCAGCAGAGTGCGAGCCATACATCACGTCTGATGACAAGCTCATGCAAGAACATGCCGAAGAGCTTATTCAAGGTATCGAAATTGTCGAACATATCCTGACACCAAAGCTCACGATTATTGGCATTGAAGACAACAAACCAGAAGCAATCAAAGCGCTAGAAGCTGCGGCTATAAACAAAGATATCGTTATTCGCGTTATCCCAACTAAATACCCTTCTGGCGGTGAAAAACAGCTGATCAAAATTTTAACCAATAAAGAAGTGCCAAGTGGCGCGATTCCAGCCGATATTGGTATTTTGGTTCAGAATGTTGGTTCTCTTTACGCTATAAAACGCGCAGTCATCGACGGTGAGCCGATGATAAAACGCATCGTGACTCTCACTGGTAAAACCTTCAAACAACCACGCAACGTTTGGGCATTATTAGGGACACCAGTACAAGCACTGTTGGATGAGTTTGGCTATAAAGCAGATAAGAAGTTACAGCGTTTAATTATGGGTGGGCCAATGATGGGCTTTACCCTTCCTCACTCCCAAGTGCCGATTACCAAGACAGCAAACTGTATCCTTGCTCCGACTCGTCGTGAGATCTCTCCGCACCAGTATGAGATGGAATGTATTCGCTGTAGCCAATGTGCAGAAGCGTGCCCTGCTTCGCTGCTGCCTCAACAACTGCAATGGCATGCAAAAGCTGAAGAGTATGACAAACTCGAAGAATTAAACTTAAAGGATTGTATCGAGTGCGGCGCTTGTGCGTTTGTATGTCCAAGTGAAATTCCGCTCGTACAGTACTACCGCCAAGCGAAAGCAGAAATTAGAACTAGAACACAAGAAGCGGAAGCTGCAGAGCGAGCAAAACTGCGTTTTGAAGAGAAAAAAGCGCGTATGGAACGCGAAAAAGCAGAACGTGAAAATCGCTTCAAGAAAGCTGCCGATCAGCGCCGTAAAGAGATGAAGTCTTCTGGCGGCGATGATGCGATAGCAGCAGCAATCGCACGAGTGAAAGCTCAAAAGACAGAAACCACAGAAAAAACAGAGCCAGCAGTAAAACCAGCCGTAGCGGCAGCCATTGCCAAAGCGAAGGCGAAACAAGCGGCAGCAGCTAAAGCAGGCTCTAGTGAACCTGATAACTCAGAAATGGCAAAACTGCGCGAAGAGCGCAAACGTCTTGCTCGCGAACGGAAAGCGCAAAAAGAACAAGGCGAAACGCCAGACAATAACGCTGATGATAAAAAGTCGGCAGTTGCGGCCGCCATCGCCCGAGCTAAAGCGAAAAAAGCACAACAAGAAGATTCAACTGAATCTGTAGAATCGGAAACGTCTGCACAGCAAGACAGCGATCCGAAGAAAGCCGCGGTTGCTGCTGCCATTGCACGTGCCAAAGCACGTAAAGCGAAGCAAGCAGACTCAACTGAAGCGGAAGAAGCTGACGCACCTGCTGAGCAAACCGACGATCCGAAAAAAGCCGCAGTTGCCGCTGCAATTGCTCGAGCCAAAGCGCGCAAAGCTAAGCAAGCAGACTCAACCGAAGCGGAAGAAGCTGACGCACCTGCCGAGCAAACCGAAGATCCGAAAAAAGCCGCCGTGGCTGCTGCGATTGCACGTGCCAAAGCACGTAAAGCGAAGCAAGCAGACTCAACTGAAGCGGAAGAAGCTGAAGCACCTACTGAGCAAACCAACGATCCGAAAAAAGCCGCCGTGGCTGCTGCGATTGCACGTGCCAAAGCGCGAAAAGCGAAGCAAGCAGACTCAACTGAAGCGGAAGAAGCTGAAGCACCTACTGAGCAAACCGACGATCCGAAAAAAGCCGCCGTGGCTGCTGCGATTGCACGTGCCAAAGCGCGAAAAGCGAAGCAAGCAGACTCAACT
>NZ_JAWOVY010000007.1:0-106038 GCF_033340155.1 Vibrio sp. 1562 | reverse complement strand
GAAGCGGAAGAAGCTGACGCACCTGCCGAGCAAACCGACGATCCGAAAAAAGCCGCCGTGGCTGCTGCCATCGCTCGAGCCAAAGCGCGCAAAGCGAAGCAAGAAACGCAAACAGAGCCTGTTGAAGAAGCAGCTTCCGAAGAACCAGAAGAGGATCCGAAGAAAGCCGCGGTTGCCGCAGCAATTGCGCGCGCGAAGGCACGCAAAGCGCAACAAGAAGCTAATAAAAATAATACTGAGGAGAACGAGTAGTGTCGTTTTTTATTGCCAGTTCACCGCATACCCACAGTCGTCGTAGTACACCAGACTTAATGAAATGGGTGGCACTTTGCGCACTTCCAGGTTTAGTAGCTCAAACCTACTTCTTTGGCTGGGGTACGCTTATTCAACTGATTTTTGCCATTGCAGTCGCTGTATCCCTTGAAGCCTTAGTCATGATCTGTCGTAAACGCTCACCAATGAGAGCGCTACGTGATAACAGTGCAATAGTTACCGCTTGGTTGTTAGCCGTTGCTATACCACCATGGTCTCCGTGGTGGATTATGGTGATCGGACTTATTTTTGCGATAGTAATCGCTAAACACCTCTATGGTGGCCTTGGACAAAACTTATTCAACCCTGCAATGGTCGCTTATGTGGTCTTGTTGATCTCTTTCCCAGTACAAATGACGAGTTGGAGTGCACCGACATCACTCATACCTGATCATGTAAATTTTGCAGATACACTCTCTTTAATTTTTACGGGCTATGATTACGACGGCTTATCACTTCAGCAAGTTCGCTCAGGAGTTGACGGCGTGACAATGGCGACACCACTTGATGCATTTAAGACTGGCATTCTTACAGGTGCCACTCCAAGCGAAGTAATGTCGCAGCCAATATTTGATGGCTTAGGTGGTATTGGTTGGCAATGGGTAAACCTTGCTTACCTTCTTGGCGGCATAGTCATGATCAAAAAGCGTATCATCCAATGGTATATTCCAGCAGGTTTCCTTGCGAGTCTGACTCTGTTTAGCCTAGTGTTCACGTTGCTGACGCCAGGGGAAACTGCGTCGCCAGTTTTACACTTGTTATCTGGTGCAACCATGCTTGGCGCATTCTTTATTGCAACCGATCCCGTTTCGGCGTCTACCACCGTCAAAGGACGTTTAATCTTCGGTGCGCTTATTGGTGCTTTGGTCTTTATCATTCGCAGTTGGGGCGGTTTCCCAGATGGTGTTGCATTTGCAGTGTTGCTTGCAAATATGTGTGTGCCACTGATCGATTACTACACCAAACCTAGAACTTACGGTCACTGAGGTAAACATGTTAACCGCTATTAGAAAAAATGGTCTGACACTCGCGATATTTGCATGTGCAACAACCGGATTAGTCGCCCTTACTCAGTACCTAACAAAAGACCAAATCAAGGTACAAGAGCAAAAACAATTACTTTCTGTTTTGAATCAAGTCATTCCAGAAAACATGCATGACAACGCACTCACGCAAGCTTGTACAATGGTCACGTCTCCAGATCTGGGGACATTACGTGCGATGCCAGTCTACCTCGCCACGAAGAATGGTGAACCAACAGCAATCGCAATAGAATCTATCGCGCCAGATGGCTACAATGGTGAGATAAAAGTGATTACTGGGATTGATAATCAGGGCAATATTTTGGGGACACGCGTCCTAAACCACCAAGAAACCCCTGGTCTGGGCGATAAAATCGATCTTCGTGTCACCGACTGGATCCTGAGCTTTACGGGCAAACAAGTCACGGAAAGTAACTGGAACTCATGGAAAGTTCGTAAAGATGGTGGTGATTTCGATCAATTTACTGGTGCAACGATCACGCCTAGAGCCGTCGTAAAAGTGGTGCGAAATACCGTTAACTACGTAAACCAATCTCGTGAAGACATTCTTAGCCAGCCTTTGGGCTGTGAAGGAGAGCAGTAATGAGTGAAAATAAATTGCTGATGAAAAACGGTATGTGGAGCAATAACCCTGCTCTCGTACAGCTGCTGGGTCTGTGTCCACTACTAGCGGTTTCTTCCACGATAACCAATGCCTTAGGTCTTGGTATTGCAACCTTATTAGTGCTGGTCGGCTCCAACGTCACGGTTTCTCTTATTCGTAATTACGTACCAAAAGAGATCCGCATTCCTGTGTTCGTGATGATCATTGCCTCTCTCGTTACCTGTGTTCAGTTATTGATGAATGCCTATGCGTATGGTTTATACCTATCTCTTGGTATCTTTATTCCTCTGATTGTAACGAACTGCATTATTATTGGCCGAGCAGAAGCTTACGCGTCAAAAAATGATGTTGCACCCGCTGCGCTAGATGGTTTGTGGATGGGCCTTGGTATGACGAGCGTCTTGGTTGTTTTAGGTGCCATGCGCGAATTAATTGGTAATGGCACACTATTCGACGGAGCAGACCTTCTCCTAGGAGACTGGGCTTCAGCTCTACGGATCCAAGTTTTCCAATTTGACAATAGCTTCCTGTTAGCGCTTCTCCCACCTGGTGCATTTATCGGTGTTGGGCTGTTGATAGCGCTCAAAAATGTCATAGATAATTCAATTCAGGCACGTCAACCAAAAGAAGAAAAACCAACCATAGAACGTGCTCGCGTCACTAACGCATAACAAGATAAGGCTCTGTCATAGGAGCCTTTTTCATAAACCGCAGAGACGGTATTGGAAGTCAGCAATGAACAAAATAAAAAGAATCGAAATTCTTGAGCGATTACGAGAAAACAATCCGAATCCTCAAACTGAGCTTAACTGGAGCTCCCCTTTTGAGCTGCTAATCGCTGTATTACTATCAGCTCAAGCAACCGATGTAAGCGTCAATAAAGCCACCGACAAGCTTTTCCCTGTAGCGAATACACCTCAAAGCATTCTTGATTTGGGAGTCGATGGCTTAAAAGAATACATAAAGACCATCGGTTTGTTTAACTCAAAGGCAGAAAACACAATCAAGACTTGTAAGATCTTGTTGGAAAAACACAATGGTGAAGTTCCTGAAGATCGTGCAGCGTTAGAAGCGCTGCCAGGCGTAGGTCGCAAGACCGCAAACGTCGTGCTCAACACCGCTTTTGGTTGGCCAACTATTGCCGTCGATACGCACATTTATCGCGTGTCGAATCGCACTAAATTTGCGATGGGAAAAACGGTTGATGATGTCGAGCAGAAGCTATTAAAAGTTGTGCCAAAAGAGTTCAAACTCGATGTGCACCACTGGCTCATTCTTCATGGTCGTTATACGTGCGTAGCAAGAAAGCCTCGCTGCGGTAGCTGCATTATCGAAGATTTGTGCGAATATAAAGAGAAAGTATACCCAGATAGCTAACGCTATTTGTAAATCAAAGCTAGGAGCAAAAAATGTCAAACGGTCGAATTCTCCACACTATGCTTCGCGTAGGTGATCTAGACAAATCCATCAAGTTTTACACTGAAGTTATGGGCATGCAGCTGCTTCGTACTAACGAAAATAAAGAGTACGAATACACGCTAGCGTTTCTTGGTTATGGTGACGAATCCCAAGGTGCAGTGATCGAACTGACTTACAACTGGGGTAAAACTGAGTATGACTTAGGTACCGCTTTTGGTCATATCGCCATTGGTGTTGATGATATCTACACAACTTGCGACGCTATCAAAGCGGCGGGCGGTAATGTGACGCGTGAGCCAGGTCCAGTAAAAGGCGGAAGCACGCACATTGCATTCGTAAAAGACCCAGATGGTTATATGATTGAGCTTATTCAAAACAAGCAAGCTTCAGCAGGTCTTGAAGGCTAAGCGGCACTTCTAATAATCACTTGTACTGCAAGTTGAACTCCGATTACAGGCAGGTCTGCGATCTGCCTGTCCTTTTATAAACAAAACTCTTTACTTGATAATAGTTATCGTTTAGATTTATCCGCAACTTCGATATGCGGGATTACGATAATGATCAGTGAATGGGAAAAACACACACTTCTAGCCGATACGGCACTTCAACTAGATGACCCTGTTCGCAGCATTCTTCATTACCAGCAAGCCCTAAGCCTGAGTGAAGATATCAGCGAATGTGTGGAAATTGAGGCGGACGAGCGATTATTAATTTCTGTGATTTCTTGTCATAACTTAGCTCAGTTCTGGCGTTGGGCCGGAGATACTGACTATGAACTCAAATACCTTCAACTGGCCTCTGAGAAAGTCTTAACACTTATCCCACAATGCCCAAATAAAGAGTGTGCAAGCTTTATCGACTCGATAGGATGCTGTACTAAGGCGTTGATAGACTTTATGAAGCGTCACCCTAATCCAGCTATTGCCAAACAGGTTGAAAAAATAGATACCGCAACCAATTGCGAAGTCATTGCCAAATTCCGCTTAAACTAACATTCAAATTATACAGCAGGAATCACCGAAAGGTGCTTGGCAAAATACCACTAAAATATTATTAACAACGTCAGTAAATCAAAAACGCCGAAGCTTTCAGCATCGGCGTTTTTATAAGCATCACACTTGGGTTCGCCCTAGAGATATCACGACTCGGCGGTTTTTGTCTTTTCCTATTGGCGAACCGTTATCTGCAATAGGACGACGCTTGCCGTACCCTTGCACTTGAATTCGATCTTCCGGTAGCCCTAGAGACTGAAAATAGTCACGAAGTGACTCTGCACGTCGCTCTGATAAACTTTGACTCGCACTTTTACCATCGGTTGAATCTGTGTACGTCGCCACCAGCACGAGATCGATATCTTGATTATGTCGGATATAATCTGCAATTTGTGATAAACGCTTTTTAGAAGCCTTGGTTAACTGATCACCTTGTCTTTCGTAGTGCAAAATCGTAAAAGCAATGTCCTCAAAACTATATTTCAATAAGTTGGAAATACAGTCGCTAAACGCGTTGTACTTGTTTTGAAATAGTACTGATGACAATGCGACTTCAATTCTCTGATCTCGGCTCTGCCAATCTTGGTAACTAAAAGTCGGATAACGGCCTTTTTCCAGCTCAGACAAAATGCCCCATGCTGTTTGCCCTCCGACATAACCATCAAACTGTTTAAAAAACTTTAGGTTTGTAATTCGATCGGCGTGTTCACCTGGTCGCCAAGGTGGCGGCATAGAAATGAGACTGACGTTACGTGTTTCTCCCATCGGGCGACGCATTTTTAACTCAAAGTCTAAATTGATTTTTTTATTCGCACGAGATGAAAATACCGCATCTCCAAAGCTTGGAATGGGGTGTACAAGCTGACATTCTAATGGTGTATTGACCACCATTTCCCATTGAGATTGCTGTGGAGTTGCAGCATAACGTTTGCCCATCAAAGCGAAGCTGCTTGTGCTAAACAACGAAAATACAACACCACTGGTAATCAGCCATTTCTTCATCTAATACTGTCTCTTAAACGGCAGTCTGTTGCCGTCAAATTGCATCAATAAAACCACTTCAACGGGCATGCAAAAATCTCGCCAATATCGGAATATCTGTCACTCTGCCATTAATGTGAGCCATAGTGTTCCAATCACCTTAACCGCCACTTAGCGTTTTACTTCCTCATGTTTTATCGATTTACATGATGCAAAGTATGGCGAATAAACGTCTACATAATATGCAATACAAACTTATTGATTGGATGCAAAATAGAATTCCGGTTTTCTCTTAAATTGCGGTTTTTCTCATCGGTATAATCTGCAATAATGCAGCCTTCGTCACACAAAAATAAGCCAACATGACACTAGAAAATGAAGCTCTAACCTTGAAAAAACGCTTTCGTGGTTATTTCCCTGTGGTAGTAGACGTTGAGACCGCTGGTTTCAATGCTCAAACTGATGCACTTTTAGAAATCTGTGCCGTTACGTTGAAAATGGACGAACATGGCGTGTTGCATCCGGCCTCCACCATTCATTTTCATGTGGAACCATTTGAAGGCGCTAACTTAGAAAAAGAAGCGCTTGAATTCAATGGTATTCGTGACCCTTTCAGCCCTCTTCGAGGTGCTGTTTCTGAGCAAGAGGCGCTAAAGGAAATTTATAAGCTTATTCGCAAAGAACAAAAAGCCGCAGATTGCTCACGTGCAATTATGGTTGCTCATAACGCAGCATTCGACTTGGGTTTTGTAAATGCAGCAAATGAACGCTGTAAACTAAAAAGAGTCCCTTTTCATCCCTTTGCTACTTTTGATACGGCTACATTAAGTGGCCTTGCTTATGGCCAAACAGTTCTCGCTAAAGCATGCAAAACAGCCGGGATGGAATTTGATAACCGTGAAGCACACTCTGCGCTTTACGATACACAAAAAACAGCAGAATTATTCTGCGGTATTGTCAACAAATGGAAGGCCCTCGGCGGTTGGCCGCTTGTCGACGAAGAATAATAAGTAAACACAACATATTAGGAAAAGTATGAATCCTGTCGTTATATCAGTGTGCGTCATGCTCGTGTTAGCATTGATGCGCGTAAACGTGGTGGTTGCCCTCACGTTTAGTGCCATCGTAGGCGGCCTAGTCGCAGGCATGAGCCTTGGGGATACGGTTGCCGCATTTGAAAGTGGTCTAGGTGGCGGTGCAACTATCGCACTAAGCTACGCCATGTTAGGTACTTTCGCTGTTGCCATCTCGAAATCAGGCATCACGGATCTACTGGCCAAAAGTGTTATCAAGCGCTTAAATGGTAAAGAAAACTCGGCGTCAACTACCGGGTTAAAGTACGCCGTGCTGGTGGCATTAGTGCTTGTCACGATGTCATCTCAGAACGTAATTCCGGTCCATATCGCCTTTATTCCAATTTTGATTCCACCTCTTTTGGGCGTATTCGCGAAACTTAAGCTCGACCGACGTTTGGTCGCGTGTGTTCTTACCTTCGGTTTGATCACACCTTACATGATCTTACCTGTTGGTTTCGGCGGTATTTTCTTAAACAACATTCTATTAAAGAACCTACATGACAACGGTTTGGAAAACGTGGTTGCAAGCCAAGTCCCAACCGCCATGTTACTGCCGGGTGCAGGAATGCTGTTTGGTCTATTACTGGCTATCTTTGTTAGCTATCGTAAACCGCGTGTCTACAAAGAAACTGAGTTGACTGTCGTTGACGAAACCGATCATGTCATCAATAAAAAGCACATCTTGGTTGCAGCACTTGGTATTGTCGCTGCATTGGGTGTTCAGCTTTACACGGGTTCAATGATTATCGGTGCTCTAGCTGGCTTTATGGTGTTTACTTTCGGCGGCGTTATTGCATGGAAAGAGACACACGACGTGTTCACTAAAGGTGTACACATGATGGCAATGATTGGCTTCATCATGATTGCAGCGGCAGGTTTTGCAGCAGTAATGAAGCAAACTGGCGGTGTTGAAACACTAGTACAATCGCTATCAACCAGCATCGGTGACAATAAGCCTCTAGCTGCACTACTGATGCTGATCGTTGGTCTATTAGTAACAATGGGCATTGGTTCATCGTTCTCTACGATTCCAATCCTTGCAACTATCTATGTGCCTCTTGCGCTAGCATTCGGTTTCTCGCCGATGGCAACGATTGCACTGGTAGGTACTGCAGCGGCGTTAGGTGATGCAGGCTCTCCAGCTTCTGACTCTACATTAGGCCCTACATCTGGTCTAAATGCCGACGGTCAACATGAGCACATTTGGGAAACAGTCGTTCCAACCTTTATCCATTACAATATCCCTCTAATCATCTTTGGTTGGATTGCAGCAATGGTGCTTTAATACTATTGTTTGGATGGATATACATTTAGTTACGAAAAAGCTGCTCAATGAGCGGCTTTTTGTTATTCATAACTGTGGTTATTGCGCTGGCATATTGTCAATAATACGCTCACGAATCAGCTTCAAGGTTGGTTCTGTCGACAGGTAATCGATGGCAATCGGAAAATAAGCGTCGTTAATTTTAAGAACCAAGCTAGGGTAAGAGTTCACACCTAGGCTCTTTGCAAGGCTCAATTGATCTTCGAACACACCCTCTAAGAAAGAGCCATCCATGTCATTCTTGAATTGCTGAACATTCAAGCAAATTTCTCTCGCTAGTTGCAAGTGAGTGGCTTCTTCATGAGGAGGCATCGCACGTAAGTAATACGCATGCTGAATCGCTTCTAGCATCTGCTCATAAGAGTCTTGAAAGCCCGCTGCAATAACCGCACGACAAGATTGGTAAGTGCTTCTAACTGGCGTACAAAGCTTCCAGAAATCGTAGTTAAACTTAGTGCCTAACTGGCGCTCAATCTGCTTCCAAATACCTTCGAGTTTTTGTTGCATCTCGGGCGGCATCGGTAAATTAGTATCTGGCGCAAGACCACCAACCACATACTCAAATTGAATCACACCTGGCAGTTGCTGTTTTAGTTTATCCAGCGTTGGTTTGTAACCCCAACACCAACTGCACATTGGGTCATGCACGTAGTAAAGCTTTATATCCACTTTAATAATTAAACCTTTAAAATCATCTCAAAATCTCAGAGTAATTATACAGTCTCATAAGTTGAAAAACTGCTTTATCTTAATAATTCGCTCTAAAGCCAGTCTATACGAGGCGTGTTAAGTTTCATTGTAGATCTTAGGTTAAATAAACAAGTCTGTCAGCTGAGAACTCTAGCCCACCTAGCTCATTTTGTTCGCACAAACTCTTAAAATGTTCAGTACAATACAGAAAGCTCGCTCCTAGCATCTTTGACTTGAAAACAACCTTTTCTGCAACGTCGCTTTCATTAAATACTAACACCTCTACACCTGCTAAGCTGCCATATTCAATTTTTTTGGACGCACTTATCTTCATCTTCTTGCCCAAACTCCAACGGTGTATACAGGTACCATTCCTCTTCTTTATAGCGAATCGATAAGAACTCGCCTACTTTGCTCAATGGCTCTTTTAAAGATGCATAAGCTTTAGGGCAAAGCACTAAGAAAACCCGTAACCATAAACTGATATCAGGAAGTAATGAGTCTTTCTTGAGAACATCTTCAAACTCAATATCTACTTCACCCCATATACTTTTGAAAGAAAAGTTTTCTAATGGCTGCACAAAGATTTTTTCTATTAAATCCATGTCACCTAACTGCCTAGCTACAGAGCTAGGCGTAGTGCTCACGATTTTATATTCATTGTGACAGTCGAAAATTTTATAAACCGTCATTAATCTATCAACTCCTCATGTTTTACTACCAAGTGCTACCTATGGGTAAGTTACTTTTCAAATCATTTTTCATGAAGGAAACAGGCCTAAAAAAGCTGCGTTTTAGAGGAGAAAGCTAATTTTCTCGTCGACCATTACAGTGCTTACAAACCTCAAAATCAGAGAAATAGTATTTTCATATTAATAAAAATCACTAATTAAATGGATCTGTCAAATTAGAAGAAAACATGATGCCATTGAGCTGATTTTGTTCACACAAAGCCTTAAACTTATCTGTACAGTACAAGGTGCCCGCTCCTTCTAACCGAGACTTGAAAACCATTTTGTCTTTAACATCATCGTCAATAAAAACAAGGGTATCTAACCCATCTCGGCTCCCATATGCGATTTTTTCTACACACTTTCTCTTGTTTTCCTGTCCAAAAGTCAGTGATGCATATAAATACCATTGCCCACCTTGGTAGTTAGCAGGTAAAAACTCCCCGTGTTCACTTAGATAAACATTCAATATTTCATATGCCCTCGGAGATAAAACAAGGTATGTTCGCGCCCATAAACTAATATCAGGCAATAGAGAATTGTACTTAAATACATCTTGAAACTTTACCTCCACAGGCTTCCAAATATCTTGCAGAGATTGGTTTTTAATAGCCTGTAATAAGATCCTCTCAAAATAGTCGAAGTCACCTAACTGGCTAGCGATTTCATCGGGACCAGAGCAGACCGTTTGAAATTCTCTTAAATTATCTATTATCTTGTAAACTGTCATAATCCTCCCAAAACTTGGTTCTTAGCGTCCAATGCTGATTTATGATGGGGCTTACTCTTCGAGTGCATTTTGTGCCGAAATAAGTTGGCCTAAAAATTCTGGGGAGTTAAATTGCCTTTAGTGTAATTCCTTAACCAAATACCATTTGTAGCAACTCCCTTATCAAAGACGTGTAAGCAATGATGTTTGAAAACGACTTTACGAAATAGATGGCAGCATACATCGTAATTACACGCCAATATACATCAAAATTCATACTGGAATTTTTGTATACACTAGGCGGGATTAACATGGCTTCGCGAGGTTTACGAGATAGGCAGTTAGAACAAAGCTTTATGTTCATTCCACTAACCTAAAAAGAAAAAGGAGCCAGTACGGCTCCTTCGTATTCTATCGCTAAATGTGAGTATTTACGAATTACTCAGCTTGATCTTCAGCGCGCGCTGCTGCTTCTTTGATTAGAGGCTGCAGTTCACCTTTTTGGAACATTTCTAGAATAATGTCACAACCGCCGATAAGCTCACCTTCAACCCATAGTTGAGGGAAAGTTGGCCATTGCGCGTACTTTGGTAACTCAGCACGGATATCTGGGTTTTGCAGAATGTCTACGTAAGCGAACTTCTCACCACATGCCATTAGTGCCTGTGACGCTTGAGAAGAGAAACCACAGCTAGGTAGTTTCGGTGATCCTTTCATGTACAGCAGGATTGAGTTTTCAGAGATCTGCTGTTTGATTTTGTCGATAGTTTCCATCGCTTCCTCATTCATGGGTTTGAACTTTATTTATTTGCCACATTCTACTCAATAACGACAGAATAAAAACCATATAATTAATAAGGCTTAATTTTAGGTTGCTCATTGGCGAGCAATGCAGCACTTCACCACTGCTAACCTCTTAAAATATTTTCATATCGGGGTTTTAATAAAGTAAAAACTTGCTAAAATACTTAGCAAGTCAGCCTTAAAGGCGACATAGCTATAAAAAAACACTGGAAGCAATCGAAAGGTCATCCTTTCAAATCAATGGAGAATCGAGTAATGGCATTTGAACTACCAGCTCTTCCTTACGCGAAAGACGCACTAGAACCACACATCTCAGCAGAGACTCTAGACTACCACCACGGTAAGCACCACAACACTTACGTTGTTAAGCTTAACGGTCTTATCCCTGGTACTGAGTTCGAAGGCAAAACTCTAGAAGAGATCATCAAGACTTCTACTGGTGGCGTATTCAACAACGCAGCGCAAATCTGGAACCACACGTTCTACTGGCACTGTCTTGCTCCAAATGCGGGCGGCGAGCCAACTGGCGCAGTTGCAGACGCAATCAACGCAGCATTCGGTTCTTTTGAAGAATTCAAAGCGAAGTTTACTGATTCAGCAATCAACAACTTCGGTTCTTCATGGACTTGGCTGGTTAAGAAAGCTGACGGCTCTCTAGAGATCGTTAACACTTCTAACGCTGCTACTCCTCTAACAGAAGAAGGTACAACACCACTTCTAACTGTTGACCTATGGGAACACGCGTACTACATCGATTACCGCAACGTACGTCCTGATTACATGAACGGCTTCTGGGCTCTAGTAAACTGGGACTTCGTAGCTGAGAACCTAGCGAAGTAATATACTTCCCCCTAAGTTCAATTTAGTCTTATTCAAAAGCCCGCTATTTAGCGGGCTTTTTTGTTTCGCCTTCCCTAGCACCTTTAAATAATTCCCTCTTTTACTAAAGTTTTTCTTATCCACGCCGTTAAAAGAGCATCGAGCGAGGAACATCATGCAAATTCATACGTTAGACAAAGCTGCAATTATCAACGAACTTCAGTTCGGTAATGGTATTAACCATGCCGTACACGAAGGTCGTCGTGCGGATTTCTCGCTGATTCTGTCTATGTTCTCTAATGATGTTCGCGATGTGGTCCCAGTTGAAGAGGTCCAGGAAGTCATCACCAGTGACAGTATTCTTCGCCAACAATTGGGTTTATCGCAACCTCAAGCTCTTCGTTCTGATAGCAGCAGCTATGAACTCGCAGCTGAACAAGCGAAACAGTTTCACGATGCAGGATTGCCTTCCGCAAAGCTGAGCCATTACCTAAAACCAGATGCGCTGACTTACCTGCCTGAAGACACATTCAACCTACCAGAGGAGGTTTATCACAACCTATCTGGTCATGAGCGACGCAGATTGGGCGAACGCAACAAACAACTGATCCCAGATGCTGGGCTATATAATCAGCTAGTGACGGCTCAACGTCAGCATCAAATTCAAGCTAAAGCATAGAGATCCGCTTTTTATCCAATAGCTTGCAATACCTACACGTCAGAAATGTGACATCTTACAAATTACCGCACAATAGTCCTCACTCGAAAGCGTTAGTTTGAAGCCTTTCACACTGAACCCAACGAATTTCAACCATGCTATTAGCACAAACCACTGGTGTATTGTTTTTCACATATGGATACAGTGAAGGTGCTATGGATATCAAAGAATCAATTATTCTCGTCACGTCTGCAGGTTCGGTTATAGGAAGAACCTGTGCAAATCACTTTGCTCACCTTGGAGCAACGTTGATTCTTTGTGACCAAAATTCTAGCGCTTTGAGAGCGAGCTATGAGCAAATCAGCGCTTTCACTGACAAAGTGTATGCGATGAATGTGTATAGTGATAACACAACGTCCATTAACTTATTGTTTGACCAGATAGAATCACAGCTACGTGCGACACCAGATGTGATTGTTAATTGCTGGACCAGCTCCCCTATGCCTGGCTTAATGGCGCCAGAACCAATGAGTACTTACATTGATCACTTGTCGTCTGCGGCACGCTTCCTTTATACCTACGGCCAAGTAGGAGCAGAGCGCTTTCGAGCCAGAAACAAGAAAGGCGTCATTGTTAATGTCATTTCTCATGACAACCATGAAGACTTTACGGGAGTTGAAAGCATGGCGGCGTTGGTGTCCGGTTTTACTCACAGCTGGGCAAAAGAACTCACACCATTCAACATTCGAGTGGGCGGCGTTATTCCCTCGGTAAATCATACAAAAGAAGAGCTCAACGAGAGGCACTGGGCTGAGATCCAAGACGAACTAGTCCGCAACACAGCATACATCGTCGCGAATGAATACTTCAGTGGCCGAGTAGTTGCGACCGAAGTGTAAGCATACACAGCAACTCTGTTTTCCCGAGCCAGATGTAACTCCTGCACCAAAATAAAAAAAGCCCCAGTCATTTGACTGGGGCTTTAACCTTTTCCCGATTAAGGTTCCGTGCTAGCGAAAACCTTGCTCACTCGATTTTTTAATTACGCGTCAGCTTTTTCTTTCTTTGCTTTAGGTGCTGCTTTTGCTGCTTCTTGGTCTGCTTTCTTCTTGATAACAGTTGTACCTTCGAAAGTTTCGCCTTCAACAAATGCTTTACCGTAGTAAGAAGCCATCAACACATCTTTAAGTTCGCTGATTAGAGGGTAACGTGGGTTCGCACCAGTACATTGGTCATCGAACGCTTCTACTGCTAGCTCATCCAGTTTCGCAATGAAATCAGACTCAGCAACACCAGCCGCTTGGATAGACATTGGGATGTCTAGGTTAACTTTTAGCTCATCCAACCATGCTAGTAGACGTTCAATCTTCTGAGCAGTGCGGTCACCTTCTTGGCTTAGGCCTAGGTGGTCAGCAACTTCAGCGTAACGACGACGTGCTTGTGGACGGTCGTATTGAGAGAACGCAGTTTGTTTAGTTGGATTGTCGTTCGCGTTGTAACGTACCACGTTAGAGATAAGTAGTGCGTTAGCTAGGCCGTGTGGCAAGTGGAACTCAGCACCCAGTTTGTGAGCCATTGAGTGACAAACACCTAGGAATGCGTTCGCAAATGCAACACCAGCGATAGTAGCTGCGTTGTGTACTTTCTCACGAGCGATTGGGTCATTTGCACCGTTCGCATAGCTTGATGGTAGGTACTCTTTTAGCATCTTAAGTGCTTGAAGAGCTTGGCCATCTGAGTATTCGTTAGCAAGAACAGAAACGTAAGCTTCTAGAGCGTGAGTTACTGCATCGTAACCACCAAATGCTGTTAGAGACTTAGGCATGTTCATTACTAGGTTCGCATCAACGATTGCCATGTTTGGCGTGATTTCGTAGTCAGCTAGTGGGTATTTAGCACCAGTCTTGTCGTCAGTAACAACCGCGAATGGAGTAACTTCTGAACCAGTACCTGAAGTTGTAGTGATACATACAAGCTCAGCTTTTTTACCCATTTTAGGGAACTTGTAGATACGTTTACGGATGTCCATAAAGCGCATTGCGAGTTCTTCAAAGTGAGTTTCTGGGTGCTCGTACATTACCCACATGATTTTCGCAGCATCCATTGGTGAACCACCGCCTAGCGCTAGGATAACGTCAGGTTGGTAGCTAGCCATTTGAGCTGCACCTTTTTCTACTACAGATAGTGTTGGGTCAGCTTCAACATCGAAGAATGTTTGAACTTCCATGCCTTGAGCTTTAAGTAGGCTTACTACATCATCTGCATAACCGTTGTTGAATAGGAAACGGTCAGTTACTAGGAATGCACGTTTCTTACCTTCTAGGTCGCCCAGCGCGATTGGAAGGCTACCACGACGGAAGTAGATTGACTTAGGTAGTTTATGCCACAACATGTTTTCAGCTCGCTTCGCTACAGTTTTCTTGTTGATTAGGTGTTTAGGACCTACGTTCTCAGAGATAGAGTTACCACCCCAAGAACCACAACCTAGCGTTAGAGATGGCGCAACGTTGAAGTTGTACAAGTCACCGATACCACCGTGAGTAGTCGGGATGTTGATTAGGATACGAGCTGTCTTCATCTTGTCACCGAAGTAACGGATACGGTCAGCGTTAGTATCTTGGTTAGTGTAAAGACCAGATGTGTGGCCGATACCACCGATCTCAACCATAGTTACCGCTTGAGCAACCGCGTCTTCGAAGTTGTCAGCACGGAATAGACCTAGTGTTGGAGATAGTTTCTCGTGAGCAAATGCGTCATCGTAAGAAACTTTACCCAGACCTTCACCAACAAGTACTTTAGTATCTGCAGGAACCTTAACACCCGCCATTTCAGCGATTGCATGTGCTGGCTGACCTACGATTTTCGCGTTTAGCGCGCCATCGATAAGAAGAACTTTACGAACTTTTTCTGCTTCTGCTTTGCTTAGTACGTAAGCTTTGTGAGAAGCAAAACGCTCTTTCACTTCGTCGTAGACTTCGTCAACTACGATTGCAGCCTGCTCAGAAGCACATACTACACCGTTGTCGAAAGTCTTAGACATAAGGATAGAAGCAACAGCACGTTTGATGTCTGCTGTTTCATCGATAACAACAGGAACGTTACCTGCACCTACACCGATTGCTGGCTTACCAGAAGAGTAAGCGGCTTTAACCATGCCTGGACCACCAGTTGCAAGGATAAGAGCGATGTCATCGTGTTTCATTAGAGCGTTTGAAAGCTCAACAGAAGGCTGGTCGATCCAACCGATGATGTCTTTTGGTGCGCCTGCTGCTACTGCTGCATCTAGAACGAGTTTAGCTGCATCGTTAGTTGAGTTTTTCGCACGTGGGTGTGGTGAGAAGATGATACCGTTACGAGTCTTCAAAGAGATTAGAGATTTGAAGATCGCTGTAGAAGTTGGGTTAGTCGTTGGTACGATACCGCAGATGATGCCTACAGGCTCAGCGATAGTCATAGTACCTAGGTTGTCATCCTCTTCTAAGATGCCACACGTTTGTTCGTCTTTGTATTTGTTGTAGATAAACTCAGAAGCGAAGTGGTTCTTGATTACTTTATCTTCAACAATACCCATACCAGATTCTTCTACCGCTTGTTGAGCTAGCGGGATACGGGCCTGGTTAGCTGCAAGCGATGCTGCACGAAAGATTTTATCTACTTGCTCTTGAGAGTAAGTAGCGAACTCTTCTTGCGCTTTCTTAACGCGAGCAACCATTGCATCTAGTTCAGCCATATTAGTTACAGGCATAGGGAATCTCCTAAAATTAACAAATATTAAAAACTTTTTACTAAGGCTATTACTTATCGTTTTTACTGTTTATCAGTCACTTAGAAAACAAACGTCTTAGTAAATTGCTTTCAGGACTGAGTATAATATTTCAGAGTGTGAAAAAAATTGACTTGGATCAGTTCTCACCACCTAAATACTACCAAAGTGGTGCCTCATCACACCAAAATGACATAAATCACTGATAAACAAATAAATTAACTTTCATTTTTTATTGAGTAAAAAAGAAGCAAATGGACAAATAAATAAAAGAAACTACAACAACCTGTAAAAAAGTTTCATTTTTGACCAACAAAATTACATGTAGGCCCAATTCTTTGTGCTACTGAGAGTATATCGAACCGAATACATCTCTCTACAAACCACCTTGGTTTTTATCAAAAGTGTGCGAATGTTAACGTTTATGTAAAACAGCGCAATTTATCAGCAACTTTATACGTAACATTTCCTTTCCAGATTAGATACAGTTTATTAAAGAATTAGTTTTTCTCACTTAAATGGCAGGGAATGCGTTAGTTTTTTTCATTTCTTACAACCTAACTTTTGCCTTACATTACGCCCAAATTACCCCTTCTCCTTTTCACTAATGTGAACTTTGATGAGTACGCAACATGCAAACTTTTGAACTTGCTATCTTCTTGCAGTTTTTTCTCGGTTTGGTCGCCGCAGTAAACCCTGTTGGTATCATGCCTGTGTTTGTGTCACTAACCGGGCATATGACACCAGACGAAAAGCGCAATACGGCAACAACAGCAAATGTGGCTGTTGCGATCATCCTGATCATTTCGCTTTTTGCTGGTCAGTTACTGTTAGACATGTTCAGTATTTCTCTGGATTCGTTTCGTGTCGCTGGCGGGTTGCTATTACTTAGCATCGCATTCTCGATGATGAGCGGTAAACTGGGGGAAGATAAGCAGAACAAACAAGAGAAAACGGAATACGTCAGTCGTGAACAGATTGGTGTGGTCCCTCTTGCAATGCCTTTAATGGCAGGGCCTGGTGCAATCAGTTCGACTATTGTTTATGGTGCACGCTACCCAAGCATGTTCGATACCGTGGGCATTAGTATTACGATTGGTTTGTTCTGCCTTTGTTCATGGCTATTGTTCCGCTCTGCCCCATTGATCGTACGATTTTTAGGTCAAACTGGAATCAACGTCATTACTCGTATCATGGGTTTGATATTGGGCGCGCTTGGCATAGAGTTTATTGCGAATGGCTTACGCAACTTATTTCCAGGATTAGCCTGAGTTTCTATAAAATTGTATGATAGAGCGATTCAACAATGGATCGCTTTGTCATGACGACTGACTCTCTTAAACATACTCTATATGTCACCATTTTTGGTACTCATACCAAAGCTGGTAAAACGTTCGATATTGCTCTCATTATCGCGATCATCAGCTCGTTAATCGTACTGGTGTTAGATTCGATACCCTCCGTTCGGGCCGAGTGGGAAAAAGAGCTGAAGTTTATTGAATACACATTTACTGGCCTATTCACGATTGAATACCTTCTAAGGCTTTATTGCTCTCCTAAACCTGCCGCCTACGCAAAGAGTTTTTATGGTGTCGTCGATTTACTTGCGATTTTGCCCACTTATTTAGCACTCTTCTTCCCATCCGCTTCGTTTATGGGTGTGATCAGGGCGCTGCGAGTGATGCGAATATTCCGCATACTCAAGTTAGTCCGATACCTCCAAGAGTCCAATATCCTCTTACGTTCACTGCTTATGGCGCGCAGAAAGATTTTTATCTTCTTTAGTTCCGTCGCCATTATGGTAACGATTTTCGGCTCGTTGATTTTTATCATTGAAGGACCTGAAAACGGATTTACTAGCATTCCTAAGAGTATTTATTGGGCGATCGTGACCATCACAACGGTTGGGTATGGTGACTTGGTCCCTCAAACAGACCTAGGTAAAGGGCTTGCATCACTCACCATGTTACTGGGTTATTCCATTTTGGCGGTACCTACAGGTATTTTCACTGCCGAACTGCACCAAGAGATGCAATCGCACAAAGTATTGGTGAAATGCCCAAACTGCTCCCACGCAGGGCACGACTCTGACGCAATTTACTGTAAACATTGTGGTAGTGAACTGGCCGATCCAGACAAAAGAGTCGTCCGAACGGAAGACGACGCATGAAAAAAGAGCTCCCTACGGAGCTCTTTTATTTTGTCATCAAATAAAGGATTGATGTGATTATGCTTTCTCAGACAGAATAATTCTCAGAGTACGACGCAATGGCTCCGCAGCACCCCAAAGCAGTTGGTCACCAACAGTGAAAGCATTTAGGAAATCATCACCCATTGCCATCTTACGTAGACGACCCACTGGTACAGACATTGTGCCCGTAACTTTTGCCGGTGTTAGCTCTTGAGCAGTGATGTCACGGTCGTTAGGAATCACTTTCACCCAATCGTTATGAGTGGCGATGATTTCTTCGATTTCGTCCATTGGTACATTTTGTTTAAGCTTGATAGTAAGTGCTTGAGAGTGACAACGCATCGCGCCAATACGCACACAAGTACCGTCAATTGGGACAGGTGAACTTTGAGAACCCAAAATTTTATTCGCCTCGGCGCCCGCTTTCCACTCTTCTTTACTCTGACCATTATCGCGCTTCACATCGATCCATGGGATCAACGAACCAGCTAGTGGCACACCGAATTTATCGGTAGGGAAAGAGCCGCTGCGCATTGTATCCGCGACTTTCTTATCGATATCTAGGATAGAGCTTGATGGGTTTGCAAGTTCAGAGCTAACAGAGTCATTGATAACGCCCATTTGCGAGATCAATTCACGCATATTTTGCGCACCAGCACCAGATGCGGCTTGGTAAGTCATTGCGCTTGTCCACTCAACAAGGCCTTTCTCAAATAGACCACCTAGCCCCATTAGCATTAAACTAACCGTACAGTTACCACCGACAAATGTGTTCGTGCCACCGTGGATGCCTTGTTGGATTTGCTTTAAGTTCACTGGATCAAGTGTGATGATCGAATCTTCAGCCATACGTAGCGTAGAGGCCGCATCAATCCAGTAGCCTTTCCAACCAGCCTGACGAAGTGCAGGGAAAACTTTTTCTGTGTAGCTACCACCTTGACAGGTGATTACCGCATCAAGCTGTTTTAAGCTTTCAATATCATACGCGTCTTGCAGTAAGCCTGCGTCTTTTCCTAAGTTAGGAGCAGGAATACCAACTTGAGAAGTACTGTAGAATACTGGTTCGATTAGGTCGAAGTCTTTCTCTTCAACCATACGCTGCATAAGGACTGAACCAACCATACCGCGCCAACCAACTAAACCAACTCTCATCGTATTAACTCTCCATGTATTAAAAAACCTACCCCATAGTTAATTTTTCACAGCAAAATCTCAACCCCTATTTTGTAAATAAGCGCGTTTTTTAACCTTTTCCTCTGAAAAACCGGGTTACACGAGATTTTTTAGTGTTTGGTTTGCGGTTTTAACCATTTTTCAAGTAGGGAAAGCACTTTAGCCCCCTAATTGGTCTTACCACTCAATGAGAAAATAACACATGAAGCACAATAATTTCACATTACACAACATTTAAAACCAAAAAAGTTAAAACAAACTAACAGTTAATTTCACAAGCAAACGTTTTTACCGACGAACATCAAGATAAAACACCAAATGTTCGAAATATAATTTTTGTTAATGTATGTTATGCGCGATTACAACAAGGAGCGCCTTCCTCTATTGCTCCAAGATTGACAGAGGCACATATGAAGCAAGTTACACCACGCCTACCAAGCTTGATACAGGTATTTATCTCGCTCGGTTTATTTCTCCTGCTGGCATTTTCGTTCACAGCCAAGCTAGACCTACCGATTCAGCTAGCGCTATACATCGGTTGGTTCATTGTCATGATATTGGGCATAAAGCTTGGCCATCAGTATAAAGATCTGGAAAAAGCAGCACTAAATGGCATTTCCAATGGACTTGGAGCCGTTTTAATCCTTTTGGCCGTTGGCGCGCTTGTAGGTACTTGGATCTCTGGTGGTATTGTTCCAACCATTATTTACTACGGCCTTAAAGCAATCCACCCTTCCATCTTTTTGCTGGCGACCATGATCATCTGTTCATTGACTGCGCTAGCGACTGGCACATCTTGGGGTGCGGCTGGCACGGCAGGTATTGCAATGATGGGTATCGGTCAAGGTCTTGGTGTTCCTGCGCCAATCACTGCAGGTGCCGTACTTTCAGGCTGTTACTTTGGTGACAAAATGTCGCCTCTATCGGATTCAGTAATCCTTGCTTCATCTATGTCTAACGTTGAAGTGATGGAACATATTAAAGGTATGTTGCCGATAGCACTCATTAGCTACATTATTACAGGCATTATGTTTACTGCATTTGGCTTCCACTACGCAGGTCAAGTTGACATGAGCCAGGTAGACTCTGTCATTAAAGCGATGGAACAGCAGTTCTACATCACCCCTTACTCATTTGTTCCTGTGATCATCGTATTGTCACTTCTAGCGATGCGTATGCCTTCATTCCCAGTGATCAGTTTTGGTTCTCTGCTAGGTATTATTTGGGCAGTGATGATCCAAGATGTCGATTTCCTAACCGCGTTCAACACGGCTTGGGCTCCGTTTGCAATCTCATCTGGCGTAGATTTCATTGACTCAATCCTTAACCGTGGCGGCATGTCTTCAATGCTTGGATCGGTAGCGGTTATCGTATTCGGCCTTGGTTTTGGCGGTCTACTAGATAAAGTAGGCGTGCTAGAGACTATCGCGAAGCTGTTTGAAAAACGCGTTCAAAGTGCAGGTTCATTGGCAACAAGCACAATTGGTACGGCCTTTATGGGCAACGTATTTGGTTCAGCGATGTACGTTTCACTTATTCTGACCCCAAAAATCTGTGCGAAGAACTATGACCGTCTAGGCTACAAACGTAAGAATTTGTCTCGTAACGCAGAATTTGGCGGCACGCTAACCTCAGGTATGGTCCCTTGGAGTGACAACGGTATCTACATGGCCAGTATTTTGGGTGTTGCTACACTGTCTTATGCCCCGTTCATGTGGCTGAGTTTTGTATGTATCATCGTAACGATCTTCACTTCTTACATGGGTTGGTTTGTTGATAAGTGCGAACCAACAGCAGAAGCAGTTGAAGAAGCTGAAGGCGAATTAAAGCAGCAAACCGCTTAACTTCGTAGAGATAGGAAGAACCTCCCTTCCGAATTCAATACTAAAAAAGAGCACTTTAAAGCGCTCTTTTTTTATTTCCAAAACAAATCGTTAGCTTTGTTTGACTGGCGTTTTCACGGCTGCACGCTTCCCAAACCAATAGCCCAAGCCAAGCGGTGCAAAGAATATAACGGCAATGAACAGAATAAAGTAGATGATGGTACTTTTGACAAGTTCAATCAGCTTAGTCATTGCGAGATTCACAACCTCTTGCGACACTCGATCCATATCTTGAGCAAACTTCTCGCGCTCATGGGTAATGATCTGTGCGATTTCTTGACGTTCTCTGGCAACCATCAGCTCTATAGCTTGGCGTTCTTCACCCAACTGAGATAAACGCGCCTCCGTCCTTTGATCGATATCGTCAACCAAAGGTTGTAACTCCAGCGCCATTTGTTCTGCCAAATAACGCATGTACTCTGGGTTGTTATCGATAAAATCCCTCATCGAATCAGCGGTAACTTGCAAACTATTGAGCGCCGCATTGACTTTTTCGATACTGGCAGAGCTATTCAAGGCCAACAACTGCGCTTTCCACGTCATAATTTTTGGTGTCTGTTCTGATACCAGACTTAGACGTTCAGAGACATCCCCAAGTGCTTCTGGCATCGTGCCTAGCGTTGTAACGGCTTCCTCTTCGCTAATTTGGTTTGCATCTAACCACCCACGGTAAGCCGGAGTCCTAATCATGCTTAAATCAGCGAATGGATGCTGCTTGGCGAACTCTGCAACAAACGTTTGTGTCTTGATGTATGCTTCTTTCTTCAATAAAGATTGAGCCAGTTTATCTACCTCTTTCGCTAAATAAACGGAAACTAACTTGGCCTCATCAGACGCAAAGAGCTCATTACCAGAAGCGGTAGTAAAGAACTGTTCCATTTGTAGCGTGAAAGTCCATGTATCAATCAGTGCAGCCATTGGGGACACTTGATACGCAGAAGCTTGGATGCCTTCTTCAGCATTTATCTTCCAAAGTAAAATATAAGATTGATGAACTTTATCATGAGGATCATATTGTTCGTGTAGTGCATCTGCTGCTTGCTCAACCTGAGCAAAAAACTGCTGCGCATACTCACGAGTCAAAAGACGCATATTGAGCTCTTGTTTGGTAAGAGGGACGGTTTGACTCTCGATCTTGACTTCGAGCAGGGAGCACCCTGAAAGCATCATAACCAGCCCTATCAACATCATTGAAGACATTCGGCGAACGGACATGAAAACACCTTTAACAAATTGTATAGAACAGGAATAAAGCGAACTAAGTCATATAGTTCGAGCCTTTATTACCTCAACTCTTATGACATTAAGTCAGAGCAATATCAATCTGTTAGCGCTTCTGTTATCTTTTCACTATTGAGAACATTATTAGCAAAAAGTATGGTTTGTTTTAGGACATCATCTAAACATGCCAACTTCTCTTCCGGCACTTTTTGCCCTTGTTTAATCAACAGTTCAATATCACCCGAAATACAGTGCAATGGCATTGCACCTAAACTCCCTGAGACCCCTTTAAGACTGTGTGCGGCTCTTTGCGCTTGCTCTTTATCCTCTTCTAACAGCTGATACATTTTAGTGCCATCGCCAGAGTGGTCCTGAATAAAGACCTCCAGTAACATCCGCACAGCGCCCTCGTCACCAGACAGAGAATCTAACATTTTATTGATATCTATGTACGGCTCACGTTCCACTACTCCCACTTGTGATGAATTCACCTCATTACAACTTTTTTCGTTCATTTGGACGTTTTGAAAATTTTCTGACTGAGCTGAGGGAACAGTGTTAGCTCCATTTTCATCATCGCCAACTTGCTCTGACTTTTTATCATCGGTTCTGGGTAGTGGTATCGGTTGAATCGTTTTTGGGGAGAAGGCTCCCCATGAAATGAGGAAAAGGAGCAAACCACTGATTACAGACAGCCAAACAATAAAAGTCATTAGCTTCTGTTCCAACTGATCATTTATCGAAGTTAACTGGTTCGGGAAATCTGGATTAAGCAGTTGATTAGATAAATAACTGCCCTGTGCCTGAGCAGATAGTGCGCTTGAGGTTTGAGCAAGCTGGCGCTGAAGAGCACTTCGCTCTTCGGGAGAGAGTGCCTCTGATTCAATAAAAAGTCGGTCTAAGTCACGGTAAGTATCGCTATTCGTTGCAGAGTCACTAAAGACAGACTCAAAAACAAGCGCACCTAAGCGATAGTACATTGCCTGAATTTGCTCAGAGTTTTCTGTTCGAGCACGGCTGCTTCGTAACTGTTCAGCTAACGAAACCAATTCACTGTCACTTCTTACAAAAGCTCGAGCACTTTCTAAAAATCGGTCGGTCGTATAAAGCAATTGAGTGATGTCTGGTGTGATTTTCCCTTCAGAAAACTCACTTTCAAGCTGTAAGCGAACTGCATAAGCCAACTGAAGTTTCAGTGAAATTTGGTCGACGTGTTTAACACGGTAAGGCAGATCGAAGTTAAAAAAGTGCCTGACTTCTTCAACTTTACTTCCTAACTCATTTACAGTCGAAATCGTTTGAATCGTTTGTTTGGCTTGCAGCCAAATGCCAAGTGCTAAAACACTCCACAAAACGAACCAGAACCAAACAAACCGCCGTATTCCTTCTTTTAGCTTCAGCAACACTTGACCCTCGCATATCTCCATTAATTACAAGCATATACTATGGATGTTTCTTATTCACATAAAAAAAGAGAGCCGTTTGCTCTCTTTATTTAACGATATGATTTTAATTGCGACTTAACTGATCTTTTAGATTTGGAGGCGTCCCTTTAATCGTTAAGGTATCCGTCTCTGGATCATAAAAAATACGCTCGCCAAGTAAGAGACTATCGAAGCTAATATTCAAACCACCACCAGCTCCAACAAATTTAGTCAGTTTGCGAACCGTCGCACGATCACCTGGGAAAGACTCTTCAAGTTCGTACCCTTGCTCTTTGGTGAAATCCATAAAGCTCGTGCCATCTTGGCTTTGAGGAAGCTCTCCGGAAAGTTCTGAGATTTGAACTTCATCACCGGATTTAATTTGCTCATTGCAGTAGTCGTAAACTTGTTTCTTGTACTCGTTCACTTCTTGCTTTTCTAGCTTCGAGTCAGCACAAAAATCATCCACCGCCTGCATCAACACTAAGTTTTGTTGTTTAGTATCTAAGCCAATATCCGCTTGCAGAAAATCTAGGAAGAAGTCCGCCACTTTACGGCCAACGCGTCCTTTAATGTATTGCAGATAACGATTGGATTCCTTGTCGGTCTCGTAGCTCGACAGGTCGATGCGTGCGGCAATATCCATTTTGGTGATATCTAAGTAATCTGTCGCACTGATGTCCAAACCTTCGGTCACTTTTAAACTTTGATTCATTGGTAAGATACCGATGAACAAGTAGTCCGTTGCTAAACTCTGATACTCAGCGAAAACCAAGATACCTTCATCCGCAAATGGGTACTTAATCAACTCTTCTTTCAAGCGATTTGCACTAATTTGTGAGAAGTCGTAAAAATCTCGCTCTCCTTTGCGCATTTCTTGAAGCCAAAATTGAAATTCGCTGTCTGACTGGAAAGCGCCAAAACCTTTACCAGCTTTAGAATGGAATACTCGGTGAAGCTCAGCGACTAAGTTTTCTGTAGATGCATCGTTCTCTAATGATGCTGGACGAAAGTTTACAACCAGCTCGTCCTGATCGTTTTTGCACAGTTGATGCAGAATAACGTTTGAAAGATGAAGACTCATAGTGATTTTATCTTGCTACAAGGTTTTAGTTGATGGGCATTGTAGGTTATCATAAGCCGCTTTTACTATCATTATTAGAGTCTTTATGCCGATTACATCTAAATATACTGACGAGCAAGTAGAAAAAATTCTTGCTGAAGTAGCAACAGTTCTTGAAAAACACGCTGCTTCTCCTGAGTTGACGCTAATGATTGCCGGAAATATCGCAACCAATGTCTTAAATCAACGTGTTGCTGCTTCACAACGCAAAGCGATTGCTGAAAAATTTGCTCAGGCGCTGATGTCTTCTTTAGAAACACCAAAAACACACTAATCACGGACAATAGAACACATACATGGTAGACAGCGGAAACTCATACGGCGAACGTGTATCTCGACTAGTTGGTTGGGGTCACTGGTTTGCATTCTTCAATATCGTTGCATCGATGTTGATAGGCACACGCTACATTGTTCAGTCTCCTTGGCCCGAGACGTTACTTGGTCAGTTTTATCTGGCGGTTTCTTGGGTTGGTCACTTTGGCTTTCTAGTTTTCGCACTTTACTTGCTTGTTCTATTCCCGTTGACGTTTATCCTGCCATCGCGGAAATTGTTCCGTTTGGTGGCAGTGATTTTCGCAACCGTTGGGCAAACCATATTATTAATTGATACCCAAGCGTATCAGTCGATCAATTTGCACTTAACTCCCGTTGTCTGGGAGTTACTATTCAGCGAAGACAAAAGTGCGCTCAGCACTGACCTACAACATTTATTTGTTGTGATGCCGCTGATCTTCCTTATTCAACTCGCACTATCCGAATGGGTATGGCGAAAACAGCGCAAACTATCTCATAAGCACGTAGGACGCCCTCTCGCGGCCGTCTTTTTCCTCAGCTTTATGACCAGCCATTTGGTTTACATTTGGGCAGATGCGTATTTTTACAACCCAATTACTAGCCAGCGTTCAAACTTCCCTTTGTCTTACCCGATGACGGCGAAGAGTTTTATGGAAAAACATGGTCTACTTGACCGTGAGGAATACCTAAAACGTTTAGCAGAAAACGAAGGCAACGTAGAGTTAGTCAACTACCCTCTTGAAAAGCTTGAGTTTAACCGCCGAGTTAATAAGCTCAATGTGTTGATGATCAGCATAAACAATTTACGAGCGGATGCGCTGAACCAAGAAGAGATGCCTAACCTCTATGAGTTTGCTGAAAACAATCAGAACTTCCGTAATCATTACAGCTCAAGTAATGATACATACGGGGCCTTTGGTTTGTTCTATGGCTTACCGACCAGTTATGCATCAAGCATCAAGGCGCAAGGTGCTTCCCCAGTATTGCTCGATGTACTGAAAGATCAGGGCTACAACTTTGGTTTATTCAGTGGCAGTGGGTTTGAAGATGATCTCTACTCAGAAATTATTTTCCGCGACTTGAACTTAGCGGAAGACCTAAATGGCACGCAAGCTCATACCGATAAACAATCTATCGCAAACTGGAATACATGGTTAGCAGAGAAAGCAAGTCAGCCATGGTTTAGTTACATCGAAGTCACCACCGTTGATAATTTTGAATCGATTCCTTCAAATAATGACGAAGAAATGCCCGCAAGTGAGCGATTCAAAAAAGCTTATGAATATGCAGTGAAGTCGGCGGATAGAACTATCGCAGGTATTATTGATGAACTAGAAACGACGGGACAACTGACAAACACCATCGTAATCATCACTTCTAATCACGGTAGTGAATTTAACGAAACCAACACGAACAGCTGGGGAGCAAACAGCAACTACAGCCGTTATCAATTACAAGTTCCGATGGTGATCCATTGGCCTGGAATGCTAGCTGGCGAATTTAATCACAGCACAAGTCACTTGGACCTCTCAGTTACACTGTTGCAAGATATGCTCGGCGTATCTTCCAACCCATATGATTACAGTAGTGGTCGCAACCTATTCGATGAAAGTCGTCGTCGCTGGATCTTGGCGGGCGATACTCGCGAGCTTGCCTTAATTACTAGCTCGCAAACCACAGTGATCGATAAGTTTGGCAACTACAAGCTGTATGACAAAAACTACAAACGACTTAGAGATGATGCACCGAAGTTGCCAGTTTTGATGCAAGGTTTAACTGAGTTACAGCGTTTTTATTCTAAAAACGATTAATACCTAGCAATCCATATACTATTCAAACTCCCCTTTTTGGGGAGTTTTTGTTTATTTAAACAACACAAACCACAAATTTGCGCAGTAAACATCCAATCAGTTCAACTAGGGGTTTACAACATTTTCAAAGCCTTATATTATGCGCCTCAACAACGGAGAGATGGCTGAGTGGTTGAAAGCACCGGTCTTGAAAACCGGCATACGTTAATAGCGTATCTAGGGTTCAAATCCCTATCTCTCCGCCACTTTTAGAAAAAGCCCGCTAAGAAATTAGCGGGCTTTTTCGCATCTCCAGACTTAAAAAGATTTGTACAAATCACTTATCACTTCTTGAACGCAACTAAGCACTCCGCCACACTCAGAAAGAACCCACAAAAAATTAATGCCCTTTTCGTTCGTTCCTGTGTTGAATCAATTTGATATTTACGTCTCGTTGTATCTACTCATCAATAAAGGCTTCTTTAGCGGCATTGATAAGCTGCAAGTGGATTGGGACGAGGTCAGCATGATTCGTTCGATATCCACCTCCAACGACAGCTGCGACAGGGATACCTCGAGATTTCACTGTGTGCATTAAAAATCTATCACGTTCTAAAATCCCTTGAGTCGACACATCAAAATATCCAAGCTCATCGTCCTGATGTATATCGACACCAGCATCGTAGATAACTAAATCAGGGCGATGAAGATTAAGTGCCATATCGACCACTTCTTTAAACGCCATTAAAAAATCCTCATCACCTGTTCCTCGCACCAAAGGCACATCGAGGTCAGACTGAGGCTTCCTCGCTGGGAAGTTTTTATCACAGTGGAAAGAAAGCGTGATGATATCTGGCTCATCGTCACATAAAGTTGCTGTTCCATCCCCATGGTGAACATCACTATCAATGATCAATACTTTATCGACATGCTCGACTTCGAGCGCTTGCCTGGCCGCGATCACTAAGTCATTAAATAAACAAAAACCACTGCCAAACTCTTTGTGTGCGTGGTGATACCCACCACTCAAATGAATGGCCACACCGTACTCAAGTGCCTTTTTTGCGGTCAGAGCCGTGCCCGCTGCTGAAGTTAGCGTTCTGGTAATGAGAGACTCACTCCAAGGAAAACCTATTCGGCGCATCTTCGCAGCTGGCATGTTTCCACTAACAAGTAACTCGACGTATTCCTCGTCATGAACACGTTTTACTTCCCCAACAGTTAATGCTTCGGGCTGGAAAAACTGCGTGTGCTCTTTCCAGTTATCTTTCTCCATATGCACCAATACCGATTCATAGAGGTACTGGTATTTCATAATTGGGTAACGATGCCCCTCTGGCAACTCAAGTTGAGAATAAATCGGGTGGTAGATAAATGGCAGCATGAGAAATTCTTAATAACAATGGTAACGAAATAGTATCAACTTAAAGGGTTGAATAAAACGCAATTTAATTGATAATGATTTTCAATATCAATTAAATTTAATATACATATGAATTCTACTTTCTTTGCTATTCTCGGCGCACTATTTGGCTCTCTTTGTGCCCTGTCCCTATTTTCATCTCTTGTTGTTGGTGCGTGGTGGTTGGTTGATTTTATTGTGCTTAACTAACACAATGACTTTCAACTGAAATCAAAAAAACATAGGTGTTTGTATGAGTCAAACCGTCTTTATTACCGGAGCAAATCGCGGCATTGGCCTTAGCTTAACTGAGCTGTACCTGAAGCAAGGCCACCAAGTGCATGCTACTAGCCGTTCCTTAGAGAACAGTTCAGAACTACAAACTCTAGCCTCACAATTCAGCAATCTAGTTTTGCACGAACTGGATGTCACGCACTACGAACAAGTCGCTAAGCTTGCCGATAAACTCCCTGCCATCGACTTACTCATCAATAATGCAGGATATTACGGCCCCAAGGGATATGGCTTTGGAAATACTGACGTAGAAGCATGGCGTAAAGTCTTCGAAGTAAACACCATTGCTCCGTTAAAACTGGTTGAGTACTGTTACCCTCGCTTACAACAAGGCAAGATGAAAAAGATTGCTTGTATCTCATCAAAAGTCGGCAGTATGACCGAAAATACGTCCGGCGCCGGCTATATTTATCGCTCATCGAAAGCGGCGCTTAACTCGGTTGTGAAAAGCTTAAGTAATGATTTAACACCTGAAGGATTTACCGTTTTAGCGCTTCACCCTGGTTGGGTAAAAACGGCGATGGGCGGGCCAAATGCTTTGATAGATACGCAAACCTCCGCGCTAGGCCTAGCGAACGTGATAGAACTGAGCACACCGCAGCTTTCAGGTCGATTTATTAACTACGATGGTACTGAGTTACCTTGGTAGCAGCATTAAGACACAGCCATCACTAAACCAAATACCATCAAAGCTAGGCTTCATAATCGTGACTTGGTTGGCAAACATAATGTTCATCAGTGATCCACCAGCATAATTCGCGCAATCTAACTTGAATTTATCTACATCCAATCCAGACTTAGGAAAAAGTAGAACAAATAAGGAGAAAGCACGATGGCAGCAGATAGGGATTTGGTTAATTTTAGCGAAGAGCACGAACTAAATTACTGCTTGAGAAGTGCTGGTAAACGCCAAACTCAAGCGAATCGAGATACATTAGTTGACTTGGGCAACCAGGTGAAAGAGGTACTGGACAAACGCGTGTTAACTCAAGGTGAAGTAAGAGGCGCGATCCAAAACCACGGTGACCTGTTCGAGTAATCTATTTTCAAGCATGCGCGGTGTTTAATTACACCGCGCTTGTCCTATGCCTGCTTACCTTTGGTTGCACGAGATTTAGTCGCGCCACCATTCTTTGAATAACTGCGCTTTTTACGTTTAAACGCAGGACGTTCCACCTTGGGTAAATGACGTAATGAATCAGGGATAGGGCCTGCTTTTACTTGTGCCATCAAGCTATCAATGCGTTGTTCCAGTGCTTGCATGAACGGCTGATATGCTTGATTTCTCTCTGCCATACCTTGTAACTGGTGCTCCCAATGAGCCGTCATATCAGGGTATGTTGAATCTTCTGGCAAGGCATGAATGAGACCTCTTCCCGCAGGAGAACTGAGAATTGACTTACCTTGACGCGTAAGCAGTTGGCGTTTGAACAGCGTGTCCAAAATACCAGCGCGAGTCGCTTCCGTGCCTAGCCCATCAGTGTCACGAAGGATTTTTTTCAGTTCTTTATCCGCAACGTAACGGGCGATCCCGGTCATCGCTTGCAACAGCGATGCTTCGGTAAAATGCTTTGGTGGCTCGGTTTTTCGGTCTTTTATTTCCCCTTCACGACAAGTTAACACGGTGCCTTCGGGTAGCGGTGGCACGGCATCAATACCTTCATCTTCCTTGTCAGTTTTGCCCATTAGCGCTTTCCAACCCGGCGAAACTAACTGACGACCTTTCGCGACAAACGTACCACCAGCGATATCGAAAACCAATTTCGCTTCTGCGTAAACCGCCGCCGGATAGAACTGCATGAGGTACTGGCGCGCAATCAATTGATACACTTTCATCTCATTGCCGGAAAGCGCATTCACATTAGCTTGCTTCGGTGTAGGGATAATCGCATGGTGCGCATCCACTTTTTTATCGTTCCAGGCTTTGGACTTTAATGTTAAGTCTGCTCCCTGAACGGCAACTTGCAACTCTTTTGCGTTATTCGCAATAGCAGTTGTCACCGTCCCTGCTTGTGAGTAGTGTTCCATCGGTAAATAGCGACAATCTGAACGCGGGTAAGTGATCAGCTTGTGCTTTTCATACAATGCCTGACAAGTATCTAGTACTTGTTGCGCACTCATACCATAGCGCTTCGCGGCATCGATCTGTAAAGCAGATAACGAATAGGGTAATGGTGCTGATTGCTTGGTTTGCTTTTGTTCCGACTCTGTCACTTTTGCGGGTTGATTTGCAATACGGTTTGCAACATTTTCCACCAACTTACGGTTTAATACTCGACCTTCTTCGTCCTGCCAAGGCTTGCATGCCTCACTTGGCTTCCAACGAGCACGAATATCAAAAGTACCATTGGCATCTTGATATGGGATCAGAGCATGTAGGGTAAAATAGTCCTTCGGGACAAAATTTTCGATTTCTTCATCACGACGCACCACTAAGCCAAGAACTGGCGTTTGCACTCGCCCTACCGAGAGAACACCTTGATACCCTGCTTTTTGACCAAGCAAGGTATAAGCACGAGACATGTTCATACCATACAGCCAATCAGCCCGAGAGCGGGCCAATGCTGAAACTGAAAGTGGGATAAACTCGCGATTACTGCGCATAGAACTGAGAGCACGTTTAACCGCAGGTAAGTTCAAGTCGGAAATCAACAAACGCTGTGTAGATTCCTTCTTGGTTTTAGATAACTTGCAATAGTCCAGAACTTCATCAACTAACAGCTGACCCTCTCGATCTGGGTCTCCTGCATGAATGACTTCTTTAGCTTCTTTGAGCAATTTACGAATCACTGTTAATTGCTTACTTGCACTTTTCCTCGGTCTGAGCTGCCATTGCTGCGGAACAATTGGTAAATCTGCCATATTCCACTTTTTGTAACGCTCATCGTAAGCGTCGGGTTCGACCTGTTCGAGTAAGTGGCCGATACACCAAGTAACGATATCCCCGTTCCCACAGCGGATGAATCCTTGATCTTTCTTTTGAGGGTTTGGCAGTGCAGCGGCAATCGCACGGCCTAAACTTGGTTTTTCAGCAATAAACAGACGAGACATAACGTTTTGGAAATAAATATAATTAGGGCCACATTATCGAATGTAGCCCTAATAAATCAAGAAAAACTGTATAAATAAACAGTCAGTTTATTTAAGTTTTTAGTTATAGGAATTCAACAAACTGAGAAAGGTCACGCTCAGGAACTTTCATCGGTGTACAACCAGGCGTGCCTAAGTACAAGAAACCAACAATCTCATCGTCACCCTCTAAACCAAATGCTTGATGAACTTCTGGATGGAACATCCACTTACCTGAGCGCCAAAACCCTTGAAAGCCTTGCGCTACGGCTGCCATTTGCATCGCTTGTACAGCGCATCCCGCAGATAAGTGTTGCTCTAGTGCTGGTACTTTCTCATGTTCTGTTACTTTAGCAATCACCGTGATCACCATTGGTGCGCGAAATGGGGCATTCTTTACCTTTTCGACCACCGCTTCATCACTATTTTCAGCTTCTGCCGCTTTTACCAATATATCTGACAGTTTTTTCAAACCATCGCCCTGTGCGATAACGAAACGCCAAGGGGTTAATCCCGCATGGTCAGGCGCACGAAGGCCAGCACGAATGATGTTCTCAAGTGCTTTACCTTCTGGAGCAGGCGCGGATAACTTCGCGATAGATCGGCGATTGAGCAAAAGATCGAGAGCGTCCATGAAAGAATCCTTATTGAATATCGTTGTTATTTTGTTTACGCCACTTTAGCACAATCTGCTCCTGCGAATAACAACCGGTTTTCTGTGGGCTTGATAACGTGCTTCACTTAACATCAATCTGGGTTTAATGTTAATTTATTCGCGAAATGAATAAGTTGAACATAGGCAGGTTGATGAACAAGGACAAACAAAACAGCATTTACGAAAAGATCGTTAATGACGAAGATGCCCGTGCCTGTAAGGCGATTCCTGAATCAGCTTGTCATCAAGTTCCCGGCAACTTTCTTAAAATCATTCTCGCTCAGTTTTTAACGAAGGTCGGCGATGCGTTAATCAACCCTAAAGTGACGTTGCCGTGGATACTACAAAGTCTCGGGGCACCGGTTTATTTAATTGGTTGGCTGGTTCCTATTCGTGAGTCAGGATCCCTTATCCCACAACTTAGCATCGCGCACTACATCCGACGCATTCCAGTAAGAAAATGGGTCTGGGTAATTGGCAGCATCTTGCAGGCTCTTTCCATATTTGCAATCGGATTGGTCGCATTAACTCTAACAGGAGCAGCTGCGGGTTATGGTGTGATTGCATGTCTTGTGATCTTCAGCCTCTCACGCGGTTTAAATTCCGTCGCATCAAAAGATGTATTGGGCAAAACCATCCCTAAAAACCAACGAGGTCAAGTCAACGGCTGGTCTTCAAGCGCTGCTGGCCTGGTTACGCTGCTTTTCGCTAGCCTTCTGGCACTAGCCTGGTTATGGGACGTAGAGCCGACAGAGCGCTTTTACGGTCTGAGTTTAGGCTTAGCGGGCGTCATATGGCTCATCGCGGCATTAGTCTATGCGCGAATTAATGAGTATGCCGGTGAGGTAGACGGTGGTCGAAATGGCGTCCTCGAAGCATTTAAACAACTCGCGTTACTTAAGACAGACGTGACCTTTCGTCGATTCGTTATCACGCGGACACTATTTTTATGTTCTGCGCTGAGTGCACCGTACTACGTTGTGCTGGCACAGCAATCTCTGGGTGGACAGCTCTGGGTGCTAGCTCTCTTTATGTTTGCGAGTGGCTTAGCCTCCTTTGTGTCAGGTCCTTTCTGGGGAAGAATGTCCGATCGCTCTAGCCGCAGTGTGATGGTCATAGGCGCAATGATGAGCGCGCTACTTGGTGTTGTGTTATTTGTTTACGATACATGGGTCACCGCTAGCCAAAGCTTCCTATTCGTGATTCCTCTGCTTTACTTTTGTGTTTGTATTGCCCACGACGGAATACGAGTCGGACGAAAAACCTATTTAGTTGATATCGCAGAAGGTGACAAACGGACGAGCTATGTAGCCGTGAGTAACACAGTGGTTGGGATAATGCTGCTTCTAATGAGCTCTCTTGGTGTTATGTCGAACTTCTTGAGCCTTTCAGCTGTGGTGTTAGTGTTCTCTTTTATTACTTTTGCTGGCGTGGTAATGGCCAAACAACTGCCAGATATCAGTGACTAGTTCTATACAAAAAAGCTGCGCTCAAAGCGCAGCTTTTATGGTAAACACACATTAAAAGGCTAGAGTTTTACCGCCAATTTAACACCTTGACGAATCGCACGCACAGCATCAAGTTCACCCGCATGGTCAGCTCCGCCAATGATATGAATCTTCTCTCCAAGTTCAGACCATTTATCTTCAAACGGACGTACAGACTCTTGCCCAGCACAAATGATAACTTTGTCTGCATTAAGTACCTGCGCGCTTCCGTCTACATGAATGTGCAAACCTTGATCATCAATTTTATCGTAAGACACGCCGCCGACTAAATGTACGCCCCGTTTTTCAAGGGTACGTTTATGGATCCAACCTGTCGTTTTACCCGGACCTTTACCCACACGACCTTTACGACGCTGAAGTACCCAGACTTCTTTATCGCTAACCGCATCAGGGTAAGGGTATAAACCACCCGGCTGAGACATCTCCTTGTCGATTCCCCATTCATGCAACCAGTCATCCAACGTTTGTCCAACTGGCTCTGTGAGCATGGTCGCGACATCTACGCCAATGCCACCAGCACCAACGATAGCCACTTTCTCACCGACTGGCGTTTTGTCTCGAATGAGAGTTTGATAGTCGACGACTTTCTCTGGGTTATCAATTCCATCAATATTGACTTTACGTGGCTCAACACCCGATGCCATCACTATCTCATCGTATTCTGTGAGTAAGTCATAGTTCGCTTCCGTCGATAAGTGCAGATTCACGCCTGTTTCATCAATACGGTTAGCGAAATATCGTATCGTCTCTCGAAACTCTTCCTTACCAGGGATCTGCATCGCAAGACGGAACTGACCACCGATGCGGTCGTTCTTTTCGAACAAATCAACCTTATGACCACGTTCAGCCAGTGTGGTAGCACAAGCCAAGCCCGCAGGGCCTGCACCAACAACTGCAATGTTTTTCTTCTTAAAGGCTGGTTCAACAACAATTTCGGTTTCATAGCACGCTAAAGGGTTCACTAAGCAACTGGCGCGCTTACCTTTAAACACGTTATCTAGACACGCCTGATTACAACCAATACACGTATTAATAAGCTGCGCTTTTTCCTGTTCGGCTTTAGCAACAAAGTAAGGATCGGCCAAGAATGGGCGCGCCATCGAAACCATGTCGGCATGACCTGAAGATAAAATGCGTTCTGCTTCATCTGGCGTATTTATACGGTTGCAAGTGATAATAGGAACCGAAACGTGAGGTTTAACTTTTTCCGTAACCCATGTAAACGCACCGCGTGGTACTTGAGTCGCAATTGTCGGAATTCGAGCCTCATGCCAACCGATACCCGTATTAATAATCGTGACGCCAGCCTCTTCAAGTGCTTTCGCCAATTCGATAACGTCTTCAAAAGTGCTGCCCTGCTCGACAAGATCCAGCATAGAAAGACGGAAGATGATGATGAACTTGTCACCCACCGCCTTGCGTACCGCTTTAACAATTTCTAGCGGAAAACGCATACGTTTTTTATAGCTGCCACCCCATTCGTCGTAACGCATATTAGTACGTTTACATAAGAATTGGTTTATCAAGTAACCTTCCGAGCCCATTAACTCGACGCCATCATAACCAGCAAGGTGTGCTAACTCCGCACTATTAGCAAACGCGTCGATGGTTTTCTTTATCTGGCGGTCGCTCATTTCACTCGGAGCAAACTTTGCAATCGGCGCTTTAATGCCAGATGCACTTTGCGAGAATGGATGCATTGCATAACGCCCAGCATGGAGAATTTGCAACGCAATTTTACCACCGTGCTTGTGCACCGCTTCTGTCACAACTTTATGGGCTTTAGCATGTTTTGGCTTGCTGAATTCAGCACTCAACGGGTGTAAACGACCGCGTAAGTTAGGAGAAAAACCTCCGGTTACAATCAGTCCGACACCGCCTTTCGCGCGTTCTTCATAAAAAGCAGCGAGCTTCTGTAATCCTTCTTTGTGCTCTTCTAAGCCCGTGTGCATTGATCCCATCAGAACTCGGTTTCGTAATTGTGTGAAACCGAGATCCAGTGGCTTTAATAGGTTTGGGTACATGGCAGACATCACTTAACATCCATTGTTATTATCATGGTCTGACCAGATTAAGCCTGCTCAACCAAAAAATCAAACAAGCGTTTACATTTTTGTAACACCGATCAATCTCGTGTGAAAATATGCCAATTGTTGAGTGGTCGTGATAAGCTAAAAAATGTTATCTTTTGAGATCTTAGAGATAAGAACCCATACTTTGTTAGACTCGGCGTAACTATCTCGTTATGGAGACAAGATGAAAAAACTCTTCAAATTTATTGGTTTGATATTTAAAGGGATATGGAAAAGTATCACTTTCATCAGACTCGCACTGGCAAACCTAATTTTCTTGCTGATGATTGCCGTTTTCTACTTTGCCTTTACTTATACCGGAGACGGTCAACCTGTCGTCGAAAAAGAATCTGCATTGGTGATGAACCTTTCAGGCCCAATTGTCGAACAAAGACGTTATGTAAACCCAATGGACTCTTTTGCTGGTTCCCTTTTGGGTAATGAGTTACCGAAAGAAAACGTCCTTTTCGATATCGTTGATACTATTCGCTACGCGAAAGACGATCCTAAAGTGTCTGGATTAGTGCTAGCACTACGAGACATGCCAGAAACAAATCTCACGAAACTACGTTACATCGCGAAAGCGTTGAACGAATTTAAAGCGTCAGGCAAACCCGTTTACGCCGTAGGTGATTTCTACAACCAAAGCCAATATTACTTGGCAAGTTACTCTGACAAAGTTTATCTGGCACCTGATGGTGGTGTATTGATTAAAGGTTACAGCGCTTACTCAATGTACTACAAAACGTTACTTGAAAAGCTTGACGTTTCCACTCATGTTTTTCGCGTAGGTACTTATAAATCCGCTATCGAACCTTTTATTCGTGATGACATGTCCGATGCGGCGAAAGAGTCAGCAACACGTTGGGTTACTCAATTGTGGAGTGCTTTTGTTGATGACGTAACAACAAACCGAAACATTGATGCGAAAGTGCTTAATCCAACCATGGATGAGCTGATTAACGAGATGAAGTCTGTAAATGGCGATATTGCTCAGCTCGCAGTCAAATTGGGGCTAGTGGATGAACTTGCTACACGCCAAGACATTCGCACTCTATTTGCAAAACAGTTTGGCAGTGACGGCAAAGACAGCTACAACGCGATTGGTTACTACGACTACCTTGCAACGATTCGTCCCGATTACACACTACCTCAGCACGACATCGCCGTTGTTCTAGCAAGTGGCGCGATTATGGACGGTCAACAACCTCGCGGAACTGTTGGTGGTGACACAGTCGCAAGCTTGCTGCGTCAAGCACGCAATGATGAAAAAGTGAAAGCGGTCGTATTACGAGTAGATAGTCCAGGAGGCAGTGCCTTTGCTTCTGAAGTGATTCGTAACGAAGTAGAAGCTCTGAAGCAAGCAGGTAAGCCGGTTGTTGTATCCATGTCGAGTTTGGCTGCTTCTGGTGGTTATTGGATTTCAATGAGCGCAGACAAAATCGTTGCTCAGCCAACAACCCTGACGGGCTCCATTGGTATATTTAGTGTCATCACCACGTTTGAAAAAGGCTTTAGCAAGTTAGGTATTAACACTGATGGCGTTGGCACATCGCCGTTCTCAGGTGACGGTATTACCACTGGCCTTTCTGAGGGCGCGTCTCAAGTGTTCCAATTAGGTATCGAACACGGTTACAAGCGCTTTATTTCTCTAGTTGGCGAGAATCGCGATATGTCTCTAGAGGAAGTTGACAAAGTTGCTCAAGGTCGAGTTTGGACTGGCCAAGATGCACTATCCTTTGGTCTTGTCGATCAAATGGGTGACTTTGATGATGCTGTAGAGCTAGCGGCGAAACTAGCGAACGTGACCGATTATGGCATTTACTGGGTAGAAGAGCCTCTTTCACCTACTGAACTATTTCTACAAGAGTTTATGAAACAGGTGAAAGTCTCTCTAGGTATTGATGCTACAAGCTTGCTACCAAAAAGTCTTCAACCCGTAGCTCAACAATTCGAACAAGACGCAAGCTTGCTCCAAAGCTTCAACGATCCTAAAGGTCAATACGCATTTTGTTTGAACTGCCAAGTGCAGTAGTTTTTCCATCAATATTACAAAGGGCACTTCTACTTGAAGTGCCCTTTTTATTAGGCTTTGCATCTCCTCAGATGACTTTCTGATGCTGTGCGTATAGCCTCGCATCTCAAGGTTATTTAGGTATATAATCCCCGCCTCTGTTCCCCTACACGAAAGAAAAAACGATGACTAGAAAACACATCTACATCGCTTACACCGGTGGTACCATCGGAATGCAAAAATCCGACCACGGCTATGTGCCTGTTGCTGGCTTTATGGAAAAGCAATTAGCAAGCATGCCCGAATTCCATCGTCCTGAAATGCCGGATTACACCATCCACGAATACGACCCTCTGATTGACTCATCAGATATGACACCTGCTGACTGGCAGCAGATTGCGAATGATATTCGTGACAACTATGACAAATACGATGGTTTCGTTATCCTACATGGTACTGACACCATGGCGTACACAGCGTCCGCATTGTCTTTCATGCTTGAAAACCTTGGTAAGCCAGTGATTGTAACGGGTTCACAAATCCCTCTCGCAGAGCTGCGTTCTGACGGCCAAGCAAACCTATTAAACGCGCTACATATTGCGGCAAACTACCCGATCAACGAAGTAACTTTGTTCTTCAATAATCAATTGATGCGTGGTAACCGCAGCACAAAATCTCATGCAGACGGTTTTAATGCCTTTACTTCACCAAACCTTCCTCCACTATTGGAAGCTGGGATCAATATTCAAGTTAGCAACAGCGTAACCGTTGGTGCACAACCAGAAGGTGAGTTTAAGGTTCACAACATCACGCCACAACCAATCGGTGTGATCACCATGTACCCTGGTATTTCACACGAAGTTATCCGCAACACGCTTCGTCAGCCCGTGAATGCGATGATTCTTCTGACTTTTGGTGTCGGTAATGCTCCTCAGAACCCTGAGCTGCTTGGTCACCTGAAAGAAGCCTCTGAGCGCGGCGTTATTGTCGTAAACCTAACTCAGTGTTTGGCAGGTAAAGTGAATATGGGCGGATATGCCACAGGTTGTGCGCTCGCAGACTCTGGTGTTATCAGTGGCTTTGACATGACGCCCGAAGCGGCGCTGGCAAAACTACACTACCTTCTAAGCCAAAACCTTTCTTACGAAGAAGTAAAAGAGAGAATGCAACAAGTACTGCGTGGTGAAATGAGCCTGTAAGTTCAAGCTTTCTACGATCTAAAAAGCCCAATACAGTTTGGGCTTTTTTCTTTCAAAATCAAAATAATAAAATTTTGAGAAATAAGGCGTAAGGATTAATCAATGTTCGGATTCACACGAACAATATCTCTCTCTTCTCCGCTGAATTGTTTTTTAAGCTCTTGTTTTGATTTAAAACTGATTTCACCACCGGCTGCAACCGTCATATGCTGCGCATCAGTATTATGTTTTGATTGATACAACATCACAGCTTGCATACACGAATCTCGCTGCTCTTTAGAAAGTGTTGTACCCTCAGGCCATCTTCCCGTTTCTACTGCATAGACTAAGCGATCATAAACTTCTGGAGTCATCGCTTGTAATAGTTGTTCTGCGTCCATAGTGTACCTTCTTATTACATTCTATTTACAGAACATAACGGGTTAAGAAACTGAGTCAAGAATACGAAAATGAATTGGTGTAACGGATCACAAGCAAAGCCATGAAAAGAACAAACTGGTTACTTCTCAGCCTCGCATGTTTTGCGCTATCGGGCTGTTTTGAAGGTAACGTGACAACCGAAGAGTTGTGCCAAAAAACACCAGAACTGCGTTGCGAGCAGCTCAATATGGATGACGGCCAATGTCGAATTCCAAGAACAAATTTGGTTTGGCATCGGTTTGAGCAATTGAAAAACCCATCGGAAGCAAACCAAATCATCGAATACGGTCTGGTCGCTGAATATAGGAAATGCTTAGAACTCGCCTCCCAGATCACCCCTATTGATCAAAGTGCTCTCAAAAGACAACGCTTTAATGCATTGGTACACAGTATTGATGAGCTAGAGCGCATTGTAAACGAGTTAAAAGGCTCAGAAGACCCGGCTACTTTGTATTTTTTATGGTCTCAAACGGGAGATACTCAAGCTCGGCGCGCATTTTTACAAATGGAAGGGTCTCCCCAATTAAATAATGCTGAGATGCAATATGCATTAGCCACTTTTTATACCAACCGAGATACCAAGAAAACCCTGGAGCTTCTTAATAACGCGTTGTCTTTATCTGATGAAGACAACATCAATCCGGTCATTCTCAAGTCAATGGCAAGTATTCATCAGGGGCTTGGAGACAAAGAGCAAGCGTATCTATGGGCAATGGTCGCGAAGAGATTCGACGTACCGCTTGCTGATGAAAAGCAGCTCCAACGTATGTTCAATTTCAGTCATCCAGAGCGATATAAGCAGTTGGATGAATTAGCCGAATCGGTGGCGAAAGCCATAGAGAAAGGTATCTATTCCCCAGCAATGATACCCACTGAGATATAAACGAAAAACTCCCGCAATGAGCGGGAGTTTTTCGTTTAAGTCGAGCGACACTCAGATCACCGTTGAGCATGAATCATCCTGAAAGGATAAAACAATCTCGAGCACAATTTTGTCGTTATTATTCTGATTTGTTGAAAATTAACGACACAGAATTAACACAAAAACGCTCTCCTGTGGTCTGTGGGCCATCTTCAAAAACGTGCCCTAGATGGCTATCACACGTTGCACAACGAATCTCTGTACGTACCATTCCGTGACTTAGATCTTCTAAATAGCGCACCGCTTGATCGTTGATAGGCGCATCAAAACTTGGCCATCCGCAGCCAGAGTCATACTTGTTATCAGAGACAAAGAGAGGGGCATTACAACAAGTACAAGCATAAACACCAGTTTCCTTATTATGCAGTAGCTTACCGCTGAAAGGAGGCTCTGTACCTTGCTCTCGGCAAACACGGAACTCTTCATCAGACAGTTGCTCACGCCACTGTTCATCTGACTTCGTCACTTTTTTCCCGCTTTGTTCCACGACTTTCGGCTCCTTATTTACTGTTCTTGGTATTGACTTTTTTAGCAAAAAACTTGCTTCTCTTAACAGTTGTAGCACATACTTTCTCACCAGGACACCATGCGTAATTAATTTGATAAGAGCACTTATCTCACCAGTTATATTACGCCAACTGGGCTACAGAAGAATCAGTCAAAAGTTTAAAAAACGTACATTTGCAAAGAATTGTTAAAAAAAGCGTCGCTTTTTTTTGACTTTAAACAAGTTAAGTCCGATTATCACTTGCAGATGTTTACTGGATTCTGTAATTTTACTACCAGTTATCTTTAATCAGAAATTAAGTTGTGGAGCAACTATAATGACTATCAAAGTAGGTATTAACGGTTTTGGCCGTATCGGTCGTTTCGTATTCCGTGCAGCGCAAGAGCGTGCTGACATCGAAGTTGTAGGTATCAACGACCTTATCGACGTAGATTACATGGCATACATGCTTAAGTATGACTCAACTCACGGCCGTTTCAACGGTACTGTTGAAGTTGAAGGCGGTAACCTAATCGTTAACGGTAAAACTGTACGTGTTACTGCAGAGCGCAACCCTGAAGACCTAAAATGGGACGAAATCGGTGTTGACGTTGTAGCTGAAGCAACTGGTCTTTTCCTAACTGACGAGACTGCACGTAAGCACATCACTGCTGGCGCGAAAAAAGTTGTACTAACTGGTCCTTCTAAAGACGCTACTCCAATGTTCGTTAACGGCGTAAACTTCGACACTTACGCTGGTCAAGACATCGTTTCTAACGCTTCTTGTACTACTAACTGTCTAGCGCCTATCGCTAAAGTTCTTAACGACAAGTTCGGTATCGAATCTGGTCTTATGACTACAGTTCACGCAACTACAGCAACTCAAAAAACTGTAGATGGTCCTTCTGCTAAAGACTGGCGCGGTGGTCGTGGTGCTTCTCAAAACATCATCCCATCTTCAACTGGTGCTGCTAAAGCTGTAGGCGTTGTACTTCCAGAAGTAAACGGCAAACTAACTGGTATGGCTTTCCGCGTACCAACTGCTAACGTTTCTGTAGTTGACCTAACTGTTAACCTAGTTAACGGTGCTTCTTACGAAGACATCTGTAAAGCGATGAAAGAAGCTTCTGAAGGCGAACTAAAAGGCGTTCTAGGCTACACTGAAGATGCAGTTGTATCTCAAGACTTCATCGGCGAAGTTTGCACTTCAGTATTCGATGCTAAAGCTGGTATCGCGCTAACTGACAAATTCGTTAAGGTTGTATCTTGGTACGACAACGAAATCGGTTACTCAAACAAAGTTCTAGACCTAATCGCTCACATCTCTAAGTAATTAGAAAGTTAGCAATTAGCGAATAACTTCGTTAAAGAAAAGGCGGCTCTAGAGTCGCCTTTTTTGTATCTGGAATTTGAGAGAATGCAGGCTCGATGTTGCATTTAATGTGCGAAGCGCGTCTAAAAGCTCTCCCCCAGCGATAGGAAACTACACATGGATTTAAAAACTCTCCCAGCCCTAACGGTGCTATCTGATAACGTCACTATCGTTGAAGTTGATCAGATAAAAATCGTCCGCGTGATTCATGACAAAGCAACGGCAGGCATCTCGCTACACGGTGGTCATGTCGTGTCGTTCACGCCTAAAGGTCAAGAAGATCTGATCTGGATGAGCGAAAAAGCTGTCTTCGATGGTAAAGCTGCTCTTCGCGGTGGCATTCCGGTTTGTTGGCCTTGGTTTGGGCGTATTGCTGCTCCAGCTCACGGCTTTGCCCGCACCGCAGAATGGGAGTTGGTTGAACATCGTGAGAACCATAACGGTGTGATTGTTGAACTTGCTCTGTTCCCGACAGAAGAAATCCACGATATTTGGCCCCATATGTTTGACGCTCGTTTGGTGATTGAAGTGGGCGATGAGCTAAAAGTGACGCTCAAAGTCATGAACATTGATGACGAGGCTTGGACCTTCTCTGGCGCATTACATACTTACCTAAACGTTGGAGACATTAAGCAAGCACAAACGACAGGCATGGGTGCCGAGTACATTGATAGCTTGAAAGCTGATGCGGTATGCCAAGGTGGTAATGTTCTACAACTAACTGACACCATTGATCGCGTTTACACGCAACCAGAAGCGAAAATTTTGGTAAAAGACCCGGTATTGGATCGTACGCTAAGCGTACACAACCAAGGCCACAACTCAGCAGTATTATGGAACCCTTGGGCAGAAGGTGCGCAAAGCATGGGTGACATGGCTGACGATGGTTATCAAACCATGTTGTGTGTGGAGTCTGCTGTTCATGCACCAAGTATTGAGCAAGGTCAAACGCTCCAACCAGGTGAGACACATGAACTTGTCACTGTCATTTCAGCGCAGTAAGAATCACCATATAAAGGCCGGGATACCCGGCTTTTTTTGTAATAAAAGCTCTGCTTAGATGGTCCTATCTTTACTAACTTATTGGTTACTGGTCACTTTTGACGGTTTCATTAATAAATATCAAAAAAATTGATCATATAAACCGATAGCATACCGATACAAAACTCATAAATAATAAAAATATCAGGAATTAGTCTATGTTAGAGAGATACCGAAATCAAAGTGTCGGATTCCAGTTGAAACTGGTGATCACTTTGTGTCTATTCATTGCTTTCAGCAGTATTGCAGCGCTTGTTTACCGCAACGCTTCCGATGTTCTATTGGAAAGCACACTGAAAGAACACCAATCTAAAGTAGAATCAATGGCAAAAACCATTGCTGGCCAATTCGATGCTTACCTGCACACCGCTAAAGTCCTCGAATCTACTTTTCGCAATGGCTACCTTGCCGGTGTCTATGTCGAAAATTACACGGTTGACTTCATGGGACATGAAGTACCAAACATCACTCAATACAGTGAAAGCTTAATTAATGACACCAAGTTGGTCGACAGTTTCACACGTGATACCGGCGCTATAGCAACGCTATTCGCACCATTGGGTGACGACTTTATTCGGGTGTCCACCTCCCTAAAAGATCCACAAGGTCAGCGAGCGGTCGGAACCACGCTAGGCATCAACCATCCTGGTTATCAGCAACTTAAAGCAGGACAACCGTATTACGCTCAAATTAAATTGTATGGCGAGCGCTACATTACCTACTATGCCCCAATCAAAGATGCGACAGGAAAGGTAGCAGGCCTATCGTTTATTGGCTTACCAGTAGACCAAGCGACACAAACCTTGTTCGATGCACTCGAAGAGATAAAATGGGGCGACACTGGTTACACCATTATCGTTGATAACGACGAAAACAATCTTGGTAAATACCTACTTCATCCAGCAAAAAGCGGCTCAGATTCGTCAATACTAGAAGTCGCCGACTACAATGGTCACAAGCCTTTTGGCCAGATTTTCGAACAATCTAGTGGATTAATTCGCTACCCTTTCGAGTACCAAGGTAACGTAGGCGAAAAGTATCTTGTCTACACAGAGGTTCCAGGTTGGAACTGGAAACTGCTAGGTGGTACGTTTATCAAAGAAGTAACAAAAGGTAGCGACACGCTTCTCACACTCATTGCCATCATTTCTTCGGTAGCGGCAATCATTACTTTTGTTGTACTGACACTTTTCTTGAATCGCAGCTTACAACCTCTCACGACTCTAAACTCATACATGACTCGCTTAGCGGGCGGCGAAGTCAGCTTGAACATTCCAGCGTCTCGTAAAGCATCAAAGAATGAAATTACGAACCTGAGCTCGGGTGTCGCCAGTATGGCAAGTCAGCTCAATGAACTCGTTGGTAAGATCCGTTCAACAAGCGACTTAGTGGAGAGCAACTCCACCAGCGTTGCCAACGATGCACATAGCAATTTGACCCAAGCCGACCGACAACAACAAGAAGTCGAGCAAGTTGTGACAGCGATTGAAGAAATGGCCTCTTCCGCTCAATCTGTCGCACAACAAGTCGAAAGCATTGCGGAAAACGTACGCTCAGCAAATACTGATAGTCAATCTGGTCTCGCGATTGTTGAAGGCGTATGTATCGACGTTGCTCAACTTAACGATCAATTGGATCAATCAGCAACGGCTATCGAGCAAGTAAATCGCGATAGCGAGAGTATTCAAACCGTCACTAAAATGATTGATGAAATTGCTGAGCAAACCAATTTACTTGCCTTGAATGCCGCCATTGAAGCAGCACGAGCAGGTGAGCAAGGCCGTGGCTTCGCAGTTGTAGCAGATGAAGTGCGCACACTTGCGCACCGAACCCAAAGCTCAGTTCAAGATGTCGTGGAAATTATCGAGAAACTAAAAGGGTCGACTCATAATGCAGTTAATATGATGACAGACAGCCAACGCAGTGCAAACCAGGTCTTGGACAAAGCACAAGACGCGGGCACAGCATTAGAAGCCATCGCAGTACAAGTGCAGTCGATAGCCTCTCAAGCCGACGCCATTGCAGCGACTTCAGAAGAACAAGCTCAAGTTTCACAAGAAATTGCAGCAAATGCCCATTCTATCAGTGAACTTAACCGAGAAAGCCGCAACACGAGCGCAAAAACCTCGCAAAGTGCCATTGAACTTCAACAACAAGCACGAAACTTGAAAGAGCAAGTCGACTTCTTCCACTAATACTTAATAAGAGCCGACCCAGTCGGCTCTTTTTGTTTCACTTGAGACCATGCTTTTTGATAGAATTTGCCGCCCTACTTTCTGTTCGAGATCGTCATGAACTATCAATGCCCTCTATGCCACCAAGCTCTAGCGTTAAATGAAAAAACGTTTAAGTGCGAAAACAATCATCAGTTTGACTTAGCAAAAGAAGGCTACGTTAACTTGATGCCAGCGCACCACAAACGTTCTAAAGATCCTGGTGACAACAAAGAGATGATGCAAGCTCGTCGTCGATTCCTTGAAGGAGATTACTACAACCCAATGCGCCAAGAAGTGGCGCAGCTGTGTGCAACATACACTGAGGGGAGCACCCATCAATTATTAGATATTGGTTGTGGTGAAGGTTACTACACAGATCAAGTACAAAAGACGATAGAAACACAAGCGAACCATGCCACGATTTATGGCTTAGACATTTCCAAAGTTGCCATTCGTTACGCGGCGAAGCGTTACACGCACTGCAACTTTAGTGTGGCTTCTAGTCACCGACTTCCCTTCGCAAATAAATCCTTAGATGCCATTTTGCGCATTTATGCCCCGTGTAAAGCTGAGGAGCTGCAGCGCGTTGTAAAAAACGACGGCGTTGTTGTCACGGTTACTCCTGCTAGCCGCCACTTATACCAACTGCGTGAGCGCATTTATCAAGAAGTTCGTCTTCACAATGAAGAACCAGAACATATTGAAGGGTTTGAATTAGAGCACCAGCAGCATCTTAACTATGTTATGGACTTGAAAAACGGAGCCGCAATCGATTTATTGCAAATGACGCCATTCGCATGGAAAGCAACCGATGCTCTTCGTGAAGAGTTGAAATCCGCTACACTTTTCCAATGTGAGGCTGATTTTATGTTGCGTGTATATCGCAAAAAAACACTCAATTAATAAGTCAAAAAAAACAACAAACGCAAATAGTTATCATTTATATTGATTCATTGCTCAGCCTCCATTAATATCATCCGGACATTTTTGGAGGCTTTTCAATGCGCTTTTCTACTTTGAGCTTGCTCTTTGCAGGCTTACTTACTGGTTGCTCTTCATATACGCACACCAACTCTCACGCAACCTCAGCGGAAGTCACTAGTTTTTACGACTATCAACTATACACCCCTTCTGGCGAGCACATCGCTCTAAGCAAACTGCCAATTGAGCTGCAACAAGCAGATGTCATTCTTATTGGTGAATGGCACACACACGCCGGCGTTCATCGCTTTCAAACCGATATGCTCAAACAACTTACGTCCTACGACCGCTCACTCGCGTTATCTATGGAACAATTTACCCGCGACAAACAACCTGTTGTTGACGCTTACCTACGTGGGGAGATCGGCGAACAGTACTTAATGAAACAAGCCAACGCTTGGCCCAATTATGAAAGCGACTATCGCCCTCTCGTGGAGTTTGCTAAGCAGAAAAATCTCCCGGTCATTGCAGCAAATGCACCAAAGAGCATTGTCCGATGCATTGGTCGACAAGGGTTAGATTACATTAACAAGCTCGATGATGATCAGCGGATGTTCATTGCACAAGCCATCAACACTGGTAGTAGTCCGTACAAAGAAAAGTTCATGGCATCCATGCATCACGGTAAGCCAGAGCAGACGGAAAAACAGTTTGCAGCTCAAGTTACCTGGGATGAAACTATGGCGGAATCTATCGTTAGCTACCTAGACGACAACCCAGGCGCTCAGGTTGTCCATGTTGCAGGCAAGTTTCACACCGAGCAAGGGTTGGGTACGGCAGCATCAATCTTAAGCCGCAGCCCGAGCTTAAAAGTGGTTGTAATTAGCCCAACAGATAACGTGCTTTCTGATAATACAGACTATCAGTTAGAGGTTCTCGCACCACCAGTACGGTATGTACAAGATGCTCACCGCATGGCGGCATATCAACATCTAACTAAACGCAATAACGATCTTCAATGTAAGTAGCTGGTCTTCAATTTAAGTTACTACCTTGCCGTTGCGTTGCATCATCACACCGCTCCGAGTTCATCGAGTGACAAGGGTCTGCTTCCTGCTGGTCTATTTTTTGCTAATGATCACCAATAGAAACTAGAAGCGGCAAAAGCAGACCTGTTTTTATCCAAATAGCTTCAGAAATAAACTTTGCCGCCGATAAAAATATAACTGCTTTTTACCCGCACTCAGTGACCGAGTGTCGATGTTCCAAGGAGTATTCGATGAATCCAGTAGGAAGCACTTCTGTTAATAGCTATGCCAAACAATCTGTCGCCTCTAAACAAGCAAGTATTGCACAAGAAGAAACTAGTGCTTCGCCGCTGAAAGTCGAACACAATAAGGTGACGCTTTCGACCGAAGGCAAAGCGCTACTTGCCGCTCTGCAACAAATCGAGCACGACAGCAAGAAAATAGAAGCAGAAGATAAATCTGTTGGTGAAAAGGTCGAATCTTTCACGCATGGTGCGCTTGGCATGGATCACCCCGATAAAATCGAGAAAGAAGAGGATGGCTCATATTCTGCGGGTCAATACCTTTCTGCGGCACTTACCGTTGGTGGCATCATACTGGCATTAGTCTGATAACCAGTCTGATAATCATCACGACAACAAATCCTATTTGAACCAAACACTTACTGCAGCCCATAATTTAATAAGCCAAAGAACGATATGATGCAAACGTAAGTGAATTCGACCGCTCTTGTGGCCCGATAATACATGCTCGTTTATTGCTCCCTAAACTAGGTTTCTTGTGAAAGCACTGAATGGATAACTTTAATCCATGCTTTCAACTCCTAAGCGTAATCCAAGCCCACGTTTGTGGGCTTTCTTCTTTCCAAACTAACGAACGTTAGAGAGCGACTCATTTTTTCTGCAAAACCAAACAAAAACGACAATTTGGTTAAACTTTTATTACCGACACAAAACCTTCATAAATCATTGCTTTAATGCCTGCGCTTTCAATAAACAAGGAAAATATAATGAAGCGCTTAGTATCTCCAATCGTTACGGCAGTGGCTGCATCTACCCTCTCTTTCAACGCACTCTCAGCTGAAATCAAAAACGTCATTTTGATGATCGGCGACGGCATGGGTCCTCAACAAGTTGGTTTACTCGAGACCTACGCAAAACACGCACCTAACTCGGTTTACAAAGGCGAAAGCACAGCGTTATACAAACTCGCTCAAGAAGGTGTGATTGGATCATCACTGACCAATCCAGAAGACGCAATTGTCGTCGACTCTGCGTGCTCAGCTACGATGCTAGCGACAGGAATCCCTACCGCTTCTGAAGTCATTGGCATTGATAGCCAAGGCAACCATGTCGAAACTATTTTGGAAAAAGCCAAAAGTAAAGGTAAAGCAACAGGGCTCGTCTCTGATACGCGTATGACCCACGCAACGCCAGCAGCATTTGCCGCTCATCAACCACATCGCTCCCTAGAAAACAGTATTGCGGCGGATATGCTCGAAACAGGCGTAGACGTGATGATGTCTGGGGGACTTCGTCATTGGATTCCAAAGTCGACAAACGACAAGGGAGAGACATACGAGCAACTTGAAAAGCTCACTGAAGGTAATGTCTACCTAAAGTCGAAACGTAAAGATGAGCGCAACTTGCTTACTGAGGCGCAAGACCAAGGTTACAACCTGGCTTTCAGCCGCGATATGCTCACACAAGCTAAAGGTGACAAATTACTTGGACTTTTTGCTTACTCGGGCATGAACGATGGTATTGCCTACAGTCAAAGCAAAAACGATCCAAAACGCACGCAGCCATCGCTGAAAGAAATGACCACCAAAGCAATCGACATTCTTTCAAAAGACAAAGACGGTTTTTTCTTGATGGTTGAAGGCGGCCAAATTGACTGGGCTGGCCACAGTAACGATGCAGGTACGATGCTGCATGAAATGCTTAAATTCGATGAAGCGGTAAACTCAGTTTATGAGTGGGCAAAAGGCCGTGATGACACCCTGATCATTGTTACTGCTGACCACGAAACCGGCTCTTTTGGCTTTAGCTACTCATCAGCAAACTTGCCTAAACCACAAAAACGCGACGGCGAAGCATTCAAAAATCAGGATTACGCGCCAAACTTCAACTTTGGTCAGTTCGAGATCCTCGATGGTTTATACAACCAAAAGAAAAGTTACTACGGCATGATCAGTGAATTCCAAGCGCTTGATAAGAAAGAGCAAACTCCAGAGAAGTTTGCGGAAGTCGTGAACGCAAATAGCGATTTTTCGATTACGCCTGAGCAAGCAGAACGCGTATTAGCAAGTAAACCAAATCCATACCGACTCGCTGGACACAAATACTTAAGCGAAGAGAACGTACCGACAATCAATGACTTTGATGCTTTCTTTCCTTACAACGACCGTGGCAACTTGCTAGCGCGTGAGCATGCAACAAAGCAAAACACAGTATGGGGGACGGGTACTCATACGCATACTCCTGTCAACGTATTTGCTTGGGGACCTGCAGAAACTATCCTTCCAGTATCAAAAATCATGCACCACTCGCAACTAGGCGAGTACTTGAAGCAACAAATTAAATAATCAACTTGCACTTACTTCACAACTCGTGATGTTTCAACGCTCTCGCAAGGGAGCGTTTTTTTATGCATGAAAACAGTTGACGTTTTAAATCGTACACCACAATAATTATGGGTCTTTAATTATATGAATAAAGAAAATGTGCGAAATCTTTGCTAAGCAACCCCAAGACAACTATCAGTTCATCACCCGCTCTATCCGTATTGATGGTCACGCGACCAGTGTAAAACTTGAAGCGAGCTTTTGGACAATTCTTGAGGAAATCGCTAGTGCTCAAAACATGACGGTTCCTAAATTCATAAGCACTGTTTATCAAGAGGCACTCGAATACAATGGTGAAGTGAACAACTTTGCCTCCTTACTTCGATGCGCTTGCCTCACTTACGCCCGCCAACCTCAAGAGACCACTCGTCAAGCACTTGCGCAACTTAACAGTTAATAGCAACCAACCGAGCAATAACCATCCTAGGCTATGCATCCGTATTATAAACCCTTGAGCATCTTCTAATTTGTCGTACTAGAGTACTACCCAGACTCCTTTTGAAATCGCTAACCTGTGCGGACTATCAAGGAGTACCTATGACAAAAATGATTCACACCATGATCCGAGTAAGTGATCTGGACCGCTCTCTACAATTTTACTGTGACGTACTTGAACTAGAAGTCGCTGATCAATACATCTTTGATGGCTTTTCTCTAACCTATCTAGCCAACCAAGAAACTGGCTTTGAATTGGAACTGACGCACAATCACGACCAAAGTGAGCCCTACACTCACGGCTCAGGTTACGGCCACCTTGCCGTCAGCGTGGAGGACATTGAACAAGCCCACAAACGCATTAAATCTCTCGGCATTGAAACTGGTGACATCAAAGCCTTTGACCATCAACAAAAGCATTTAGCAACGTTCTTTTTTGTAACCGACCCTGATGGTTACAAAATTGAGTTCCTGCAACGCCAAGGGCGTTACCTATAACAAAAAGAGTAAACATTATGATTCACTTGACGGCTACCTTTCATGCACAACCGGGAAAAGAACAAGAGTTGAAAGAGGTACTTACCCGAGCGCTTGAACCTACTCGCAATGAAGAAGGTTGCGTTCGTTATCAATTGTTCCAAGATAAAGACAATACATGCCACTTCGTTTTTCAGGAGCAATTTAAAAACCAACAAGCGTTTGAGCTTCATGGTAAAACAGAACACTTTGCTCTTTTGATTAGCCAGATCGACAACTTGTTAGAATGCGAGCCGAAACTGGTGTTCTTTAACGAACTGTAACAATAACGCTAACCGAAGATCAAAAAAGGCACTCTACCTAGAGTGCCTTTCACTTGTTGGGACCTGTGATTAAGCGTCTTGCTTCTCCACCATATGCAAATGCACATCTTGTTGTGGGAAAGGAATCGAAATACCTTCTCGGTCGAAGCGTAGTTTCACCTCTTTCGTCACATCCCAGTATACATCCCAGTAATCATCCGTTTTTACCCAAGGACGCACAATAAAATCTACAGAAGACGTATTTAATGTATGAACTTTGATCATTGGCTCTGGAGTGCGAAGTACCGAAGGGTGAGAGGTAATGATATCAGACAATACTGACTCCGCTTTTAAGAGGTCATCCGCATAGCCAATGCCAAACACCATATCCACGCGGCGAATGCGTTCATGCGTGACGTTCTTAATAACATCTCCCCAGATTTTGCTGTTAGGCACAATAATAATTTGGTTATCAAACGTACGGATTGTGGTGTTCACCAAACTCATATGGCTTACCTTGCCATCCACACCGCCAGCATACACAAAATCACCAACATCAAATGGGCGATAAATAAGCAGCATCATACCCGCCGCGAAGTTGGATAACGTGTCTTGCAACGCGAAACCAATAATCACACCAGCAATACCGAAACCGGTTAGGATTGGCGCTAGGTTCAAACCAAGCTGAGATAAGCCCACCATGATACCGATCACCCACACGAATTTGCCGGACATCGAGATAAAGAAGTCCTGCATCAAGTGGGAAAGTTTTAAGTTTTTCGATGCAACTGCTTTACGGACGACTTTGCGAGTTAACTTAGCCAGTCCGCGAGCGATCAATAAAATCAGCGCAAAAACAAACAACTGGAAGATATGCTGCGGTGCATTCTCGGCAAACCAATCCAGTGCCGAGTTGGACCAGTGACTCAGTATTGACCACACAACTTTGGTATTCAGTAAATCATGGGTGATATTACCCGTCACTTCAAAAATTTGGCGTTTGTATTCAGACGTTTCTAAACCGACTTTATCACCAATTGAAATCAGGTTGCGTAAGCTTTCTGTCGCAATATTTAGCCTTTGTTTAGTAATGAGCTGACTAAGTTGCAACGACGCTTTTTCCGACTCTGGGCTAGACGAAAGTTGGGAGCCAATGATCTCACTTTGCTGACTCAAGTACTCAATTGAAGCAGACAGTAAGCGCATACGTTTATCAATTTTATCTTTTAGTTCCGCTTCTGCGCGCTCGTTTTGGGCCCCTAGCTCCTTCAACCAAGCGAGATTTTGCCAGCTCGAATCGAAGCTAACATCAAGATAACGCTGTAGCTCTCGATAATCGTTAACAAGAGCAAGCTTCTCTTCATCCTTAGCCTTATTTAAATCCTCGACGACTTTCTTTATTTTTTCCGATAGATAGTTCGTCGCGTCCTCAGAGTATTGTTCTTGTTTTTTAACTAGCAAGATCAGCTTGTCGCGAGAGATAGTTTCACGTTCAATCGCTGACGCTAACTGGCTTCTTAATTCTTCATTCTTTTGGAATAGTTGCAGTTGAAGGGCATCACGCTCGTCGCCACTCGCTTGCGAGAGGCTTTGGGATAAATCCACAATCTCTCGGTTCAAGTTGTCAATCGAGATTTCGGCAGCAGAAGGCTCTTGGATATCGTCAGTAGCAGTCGCATAAACAGCCATTGGGGAGAGCATAATGACGGCAAGTGCGAATAATGTCACCCAAGATGTCAGGCGCAGTTTCTGGGGGAAATGAAACGTCATGTTTACCTCATAGGGAACAATCCTGATCAAAACAATCAGGAATAGAAGTGTAAAGCGTTGAAATCATACTCCTAAGTTTACAACACTAAATAATAAACTGAGCAGCATTTCGTTAGCGAGACGTCAAAGTTGGGAGCCCCAATAGCAAACAAGCCTTTCATTTAATAAATGAAAGGCTTGTTTTTATTCGACTAAGGACGGTTGGGATGATTTAAAATATGGTCTTCCCAATCCACCACATCAATCTCGTAAACAACTTTGTTACGGACACTTTCCCCAGCCGCATGCATTGCGGACTTAGAGCCGGTAATCAACGGATGCCATTCTGGTAAAGGCTGCTTTTCAGCCAACAGACGGTAAGCGCACGTGTGTGGCAGCCAAGTAAAATCGTCGATGTCTTCTCGGGTCAGCTTGGTGCACTCTTCACCCGAAGTGAAACGGTTTGGGTAATCCTTACATGAACACGTTTTACTGTTCAGCCAGCTACAAGCCACATTGGTATAGTAGATTTCATCGGTATCTTCATCCATCAGCTTATGCAAACAACATTTGCCACAACCATCACAGAGAGATTCCCATTCCTCTTCTGTCATCTGCTCTAACGATTTACTTTGCCAAAATGGAGTGCTCATACTTCAGGTCTCACCAAGGGAATTTAGGGGGCGATTTATACTCTTCTCAACGCAAAAGTTCAAGTTTTGAGAAGATCTTGCATCCTTCCCACATAACGGTGGAGATATTCAACTACTTTCGTTTTACTGTTCTATCCTTAAAAAAGTTTCCATTACTCAATTGATCAAGAAGGCATTAAGGAGTTTTCATGGGTATTATTTCTTGGATTATTTTGGGCTTAATCGCCGGCGCACTTGCTAAATGGCTCATGCCAGGAAAAGATGGGGGCGGTTGGATTGCAACAATGTTACTTGGTATTGCAGGGGCATTTGTAGGTGGCTTCCTTGGCGGCATTCTCGGTTTCGGCGGAGCAACTGGCGTCAACATTGGTAGTATCATTACCGCAACACTAGGCGCATTTATTCTGTTGTTTGTTTATAACCGTTTCTTAAAATAATCACGATGATTTAAAAGCAAAAAACCAAAAAGGGAGCGTAATGTTAAGCGCGCCCTTTTATTTTTTTCTTTCTTCACTCTTCCAATCCACGTCAAAATGACCATAATTGCCCCCTTAATTTTTAAGAGGTTTACATTATGGATTGTCGATTAGGATGTGGAGCGTGCTGTATTGCGCCAAGTATCTCTTCACCAATACCTGGAATGCCCAAGGGCAAACCTGCAGGTGTTCGTTGTGTGCAACTCAACGACGACAATTTGTGCAAGCTATTTGGTAAGCCTGAACGCCCCAAAGTCTGTCACGATTTTAAACCGTGTCCGATTGTATGCGGCAACACCAATCAAGAAGCACTCGACAACATCACTGAATTAGAACAATTGACGTAATGCGACTCTAGACCACACGTTTAAAGTTAGTACCTCGGTTGTTTCTCTCCGAGGCAGTAATCAAAGCAAACTCAAGATTTAGCACTTCCCCCCCCCCTCTGCTTTTTATCTCACCCTTGAGAAATCTTGCCACATAGCGTTCCATTTGCGGTTTTTGCGCGATCTTCCTCACAATTTATTGACAATTCTCGACTATGTTCAGCGGGTCATTTAATTAAAGATCAGGAAAGAACATGAATAAGTATTTGGCTGAGGCTTTTGGCACGTTCTGGCTAGTGTTGGGCGGCTGTGGTAGCGCGGTGTTGGCTGCGGGTTTCCCTGAAGTGGGTATTGGTCTGTTGGGCGTTTCTTTGGCATTCGGTTTAACCGTTCTGACGATGGCATTTGCTATCGGTCATATTTCAGGTTGTCACTTGAACCCTGCAGTGACAGTTGGCCTTTGGACTGGCGGTCGTTTTGAGACAAAAGACGTTGCTCCCTACATCATCTCACAGGTGATCGGCGGGCTTATCGCAGGTGGCGTGCTTTACGTTATTGCATCTGGACAAGCAGGATTCGATGTTGTGGGTTCTGGCTTTGCCGCCAATGGTTATGGGGAACACTCTCCAGGCCAATACTCGATGATCGCTGCACTTGTGACTGAAGTTGTCATGACGATGATGTTCCTGATTGTCATTATGGGTGCAACAGACAAACGTGCGCCACAAGGCTTTGCACCTATCGCAATTGGCCTGTGTTTGACTCTCATTCACCTGATCAGCATTCCTGTCACCAATACGTCAGTAAACCCTGCTCGTAGCACGGCAGTCGCAGTATATGTGGGTGACTGGGCGGTTTCTCAGCTATGGCTGTTCTGGGTTGCGCCTATTGTGGGTGGCGTGCTTGGTGCGGTTATCTACAAAAACCTTCTTGGTGAAGAATCGAACGATTAATCGTTCCCAACTCCCAAGATCAAAAAAGCCGCTGAGTTCAGCGGCTTTTTATTAAATTCTGTGTCGACCTAATAGCGAATGTGACAACGTCGTGCCATCAACAAGCTCTAGCTCCCCACCGACAGGCACACCATGCGCGATGCGGCTGGCATCAACTTGGTGCTCTTTACATAGCTCTGCGATGTAATGGGCAGTGGCTTCACCTTCAACTGTTGGGTTTGTCGCCAAAATCACTTCGGTAATATCACCGCGACGTAAGCGGTAATCAAGGACATCTAATCCAATATCACTTGGACCAATACCATCTAATGGCGACAAATGCCCCATAAGAACAAAGTACCGACCAGAATATTGGCCTGTTGCTTCAACGGCTGCGATGTCTGCCGGGCTTTCTACCACACAAATTTGACCATTTTCTTGGCGTTTTGGGTTGGTACAAATGTGACAGACTTCTTCTTCGGTGAAGGTTCGACACTCAGTACAATGACCTATTTCTGTCATTGCCTGACTAAGCGCATCTGCAAGCTGCAAACCGCCTTTTCTATCGCGCTGTAACAAATGAAAGGCCATACGCTGCGCTGACTTGGGGCCAACCCCAGGTAGACAACGTAAGGCCTCCATCAATTGCTCCAGCATATGACTGGTACGCATTAAAAGTCCGCTTAATTAAATATCAGCAGATTAGAATGGCATTTTCATACCTGGTGGTAGTTGCATACCGCCAGTTACAGAAGCCATTTTCTCTTTTTGAGTTTCTTCAACACGACGGGCTGCATCGTTGAACGCCGCAGCGATCAGATCTTCAAGCATTTCTTTGTCGTCTTCCATCAAACTTTCATCGATGTCAACACGACGTACGCTGTGACTACCAGTGATAGTAACTTTAACTAGGCCAGCACCAGACTCGCCAGTTACTTCCATATTCGCGATTTCTTCTTGAAGCTTTTGCATGCGATCTTGCATTTGCTGGGCTTGCTTCATTAGGTTGCCCATACCGCCTTTACCAAACATGTTTATCTCTCTGGTTTAATGAGGTGTTGCATCAATTAATGGGGTTATACCTTTGGGTTTTCAACCCCATTCCATTCGATTATTAGATAGGGCGCACACTATCTTTATCAAGCTCTGCAGCAAAACGACGTTCAATAAATTGAACATTTGGATCGTTTTCTAAACTGTTCAGCGCTTGCTGTAATTTCTCTTGGTAGAGCCTATCTCTCAGTTCAAGTGGTGTTTCTCCACTCTCCCCTATTTCGATGCTCATGTGGCACTCTTCACCTAACACGGTATTAAGTGCTTTGAGCAATTCGGCTTGAGCTCTATCAGTATTCAAATGAGCTTGGCTGCTTCTCAATAGTAACGAAACGGTTGTTCCTTCCTTACTATAATGAGAGTTTAGCGCAAGTTGCTCTACCAGCTTAGGGATCTCCATTAAGCTGATTAGCTTCGCCCATTCATTATGTTCTAATGACTCATCGATGAGCTTTTGTGCCATTTCAGGCGTTTTCTCATGCTCAAGTGCCTGCTTGAGCTGCGTAGGTGTCAGTTTTGTATTTACTTTTGTCTCAACAGGCTTGCTTGGACGCCAGCGATACGCTTCTTCAACTTGTGGCTCCGTCGACTTCGGAGCTGAGTTTGGCGACACCTGCGCGGAATTGCCATGCAATTGCGCTACTCGGTCGATAACCGATTCTGGTTGTGCAGATGCCGCTTTAGGCTTTTTTGAGCCACCATTTTGAGGAGTGTTCTGTTGTAGGCCTTGACGCTGAGAACGTAATTGGTGACGTAAACCGCTTAGACCACCGCGCGCCGGTGTTGAAACGCTCTCTTGCACTTGTTGAGGTGGCGTTTCATGCTGCGGTGCAGGGTTTTCGCTCATCGGCGGCGCCATATCATACTGTGGCGGAACCGTCTCATATCCACTCGCGTGATATTCAGGTTGTGAATTGGATGAAGGTTGAGGCGCCACTTGTGGTGAGCTTTGTGCTGGACTCGGCTGCTGAGCTCGAGGAGATGCTACTGTCCGAGCTGGCGCAGCCTTTGGTTGACTGGTACTTTGAGCCGGAGATGACGCTGGCTCGCAGTTACTAGAAACAACATTTGCCCCACTGTTATTTGATGGACGGAACGCCAACATACGCAGCACAATCATTTCCAAACCGACTCGCCCATTTGGCGAGAGGGTCAAATCTTCACGACCTTTTAATGCAATTTGATAGTAAAGCTGAACGTCTTGCGGGCTTAGAGCTTTACTCAACAGCTCAATTTTCTCTGCATCTGGTTGTGCTCGGTCTAACGACGCGGGCAACGCTTGATACATCGCAATTCGGTGTAACTGTGTTGCGACTTGCTGCAACAAACCATCCCACTCAACACCATTTGCCGCTAATTGTTGGATTTTATCCATAGCTTGTTGAGGTTTCTTGCTGCTGATTGACTCTAGTAAGTGAATCGCTTGGTCGGTATCAATCGTCCCCAACATGTGGCTGACAATATCGGCTTGCACCGCACCGTTACCTAATGCAATTGCTTGATCAGTCAAGCTAAGAGCATCACGCATACTGCCATCTGCAGCATGTGAGATCATACCCAACGCTTTTGGCTCTGCTGAAACTTGCTCTTGACCTAGGATGTAATCAAGTTGCTGGTGAATATCATCAACGCTGATTGGTTTCAGATGAAACTGAAGACAACGCGACAATATAGTGACAGGCAGCTTTTGTGGATCAGTTGTTGCGAGTAAGAACTTCACATACTCTGGCGGCTCTTCCAGGGTTTTCAACAACGCATTGAAAGAGTGACGCGATAGCATGTGCACCTCATCGATGAGGTACACTTTAAAACGTCCACGAGCAGGTTTGTATTGAACGTTGTCTAACAGTTCACGAGTGTCTTCAACTTTAGTACGTGATGCTGCGTCGATTTCAAGAAGATCGACAAAGCGACCTTCATCAATTTCACGACAAGTATCACACTTACCACAAGGTGTCGCGGTAATGCCGGTTTCGCAGTTCAAGCCTTTGGCGAACAGCCTACCGATACTCGTTTTACCCACACCACGAGTCCCGCTGAACAGATAAGCATGGTGTAAACGGTTTTGCGCCAGTGCGTTTTCCAACGCCGTCAGGACATGTTTTTGTCCGACAACTTGGTCAAACTGATTAGGACGCCATTTTCGCGCTAAAGCTAAATAACTCATTGAATGTATTAATGTCCTTCAAAATCGCAGATGCTGTACACGTTTAGACCTAGTGCTTCTAAACGTTTATCGCCACCGATTTCTGGTAGGTTGATAACGAACGCAGCGTGCTCAACTTCACCACCCAGTTGGCGAATCAGCTTAGTCGTCGCTTCAATAGTACCGCCCGTTGCCAATAAATCGTCGACAACCAGTACTTTGTCGCCTTCAACGATGGCATCTGTATGGATTTCTAGTGTATCAACGCCGTATTCAAGCTCATAAGATTGAGCAACAGTAGGGCGTGGAAGCTTGCCTGGTTTACGCACTGGTACAAAACCAACACCTAGCTCAAGCGCTAAAGGCGCGCCAAATAGAAAGCCACGAGCTTCCGTACCCACAACCTTGGTAAAGCCCATATCTTTGTAACGTTCAACAAGTAAGTTGATCGTCGCTTGGTATGCGTTCGCGTCTTCAAGAAGGCTCGTCACATCACGAAATAGAATGCCTGGCTTTGGGTAGTCTTGGATGCTTTTGATGCTAGATTTGATCAGTGAAATTGTTTCTGTAGTCATAATACCGATTTACTTAGATTGGCTCATCGCCCTCTCTAATCGCAGTATCACGAGGGCAACGAACAATAGGTTTTCACCACTATGTGCTTATTTTCGTAAAAGTCACAGGCGCTGAAAATACAAACGCCCACTCGAAGAGCGGGCACACTATTCTCTACAATCTTAGTGATTTTCTTCTCGGTCAGCAACCAACTCAATCACAGGCAGACGCATAAACCAGCTGAGTAAAACGATTAGCATCACTAAAAGACCAATTTTTACCCAAACGAGGGGGATAACAACGATTGAAACCATGAAACTAAGCGCAATAAAAATCGCACCACGCTTTTTTACTTTTGAAGTAACAGCCCGATGCTTATGCCAATTGTCGAGAATGGGTCCAAACGTTTTGTGGTTATGTAACCATTGATGAAATGCGGGGCTACCACGCATAAAACATGCGCTAGCAAGCAAAATAAAAGGTGTGGTGGGTAAAAGTGGAAGGGCTATGCCGGCTATGCCGAGCACAATACAGAGTCCACCAACAGTATTGAAAAAGTAACGCTTAATACGAATGGTGAACTCCGGTACAAAATAGCTAGATTAAAAGCCTGCGTAACCATTCATTACACGAAGCCAGGTTAGCGTTGCAGGAAGTGTTGGGATCAAAAGAACTGCAATAAAACCTAAAAAGTAAAAAATATTATAAGGCTCTTTAAAATCTTTGTCTGCCATGATGTGTCTTCTCACTAGTTGACTTTGCTTTTCCCAAGGCACAGCGTTAAATTATCGTTGCACAAATGGGTCATTATTGTTTTAAGCGCTGACTATACATTAAACAGCCAAATCTAAACACCAGTAAAAAGTAAGGTTATTAAACTAAACGTATGTTGTTTTGGTGGTTCTAAAAAGATAATAAGCAGCGTCAGGACGCTGCTTATTGTTGGTTTGCAAGTCATAATTATACTAGTCGGGATTTCCGGGTAATACTTAAACTAAAACTTGAAGAACCTAAACACCCGATAGATAACTGTCCTGCAACACTAAGCGGTAAATCGCGGGTGATGAAGTTTTTCATACTTCCTCCCCCTAAACGGTTACCTGCTGCGATGTGTTGATTCGTATTTCCGTCAGACCAATGGCTATCTAAACCCGCAGGCAATATAGAGACCGAGGATGAAGCGAGGTCGGCGACACCAAACACAGCATTGACTGCACCCGCACACTCCGAACACTCAATTCCTTTTTCAATGATCCCTACCATGTCCTTGAGATCAGCACTGAAACTTTTCAAGTTACGGAGATAATCGTCAAACAATGCCCTAACGAGCAATGTCGTCGCAACTCCATCATTAGCTTGGGAAGCAGAATCAACGAGATAAAACGCAAATTGACCATTCATTAACCAACGATAATCGAAAACCAAGGGCATCACATCCGTCGATTGCAATAAACGGTACGAGCAGCGCCAATCTCCCTGAGCAGCATCCTTCTCTGGCAATAGAGCTTGCAGTAAATCTCTTGCCGCACTCGGATTCTGTTGCAAATATTCCAGATGCCAATACAGCTCTTGTTCATCTGGGATTTCACCACCATCATCAACCCTGAACCACTGACTTGAAAAGTCACGTTGTTCTGAGAAGTGGCTATCGGTATCTTCTAGCGTATTCTCTATCGCCTGAGATAGGTGCTCATAATTACCTATCGGTTTAGGAAGAAAATCTTTAATACCAAACCGCAACGCTTTCGCGACATCGGACATTTCATCCGTGCCTGATACCACGATAAGCGGCATATATGGGTATTCGAGACTAACTTCTTCGACGAACTCGATACCATCTAAGACCGGCATCGATAAATCACACAAGATAAGATCGGGTTGGCATTCCCTGAGTTGTTGAAGCGCTTCTAGGCCGTTTTCTGCTTCTACTACTTTAAAACCCTGACTTTCTAAATAGGCATTGGTTACTTTGCGAAATATTGGATCATCGTCCACCAACATTATTAGTTTTTGATTAATCACTTCCTGTGCCGAGACCATTGCCGTTTGACTGTGAGTCTTAAACATACCTTTATCCCTCACAAAGCTCAGTCAAAAAAACAGATTTATTATTAAGTCATTATTTTTGTTGTGTTTACTTCCAGCAAAACGTGTCACAGCAAGACCTGAGGCCGCTTCGCCTTGTTATAAAACTTAGCTCGGAAACTGCATTAATACAAATATTACGGCGTATAACAGTATTTACTCAAACAGGGTTGCTGTGTTCAAATGATGCAACATGTTGACTTAAAGCAAGCTTTGATCACAAAGTTAATTATAAATTAACCGTAATCGGTAATTTAATGTGTCTGGAAATATGAAATTAGATGACTTAAACCTGTTTCGACTGGTTGTCGAAAATGGGAGCTACACCGCAACTTCGCGAAAAACCATGATCCCGGTTGCGACCATCACCCGACGCATTCAAGCGCTAGAAGACTCTGTCAATCTTCGACTATTGAACCGTCATGCTCGCAAACTCTCGCTCACTGAAGCAGGGGAACGTTTTTACCATGAGTGCTCTCCTTTACTACAAAGGCTAACAACCGCAGCAGAGGAAATCACTGACGACTGCCGAGGAGCATCCGGCAAGATTAAGATATCCGCGCCTTACAACTTAACTAAACGAATGATGATGCCGATGTTCAACAGCTTTATGAAGCAGTACCCGGACATCAACATTGAGCTAACGACAGAGAATAATGCGGACAAGCTTGACCCTACTGAATGGGATGTAATTTTTCGAGTGGGACCGCAACGCGACTCTAGCCTCATCGCGCGTAAGATTGGCGAAGTGAAGGATATTCTCGTTGCAAGCCCTGACTATCTAACCTCGAATCCTGCGCCACACCATGCAGAAGAGCTATCTAACCATTCATTGCTAAAAGGGTACCCACTTATTAAGTGGACCTTGATTAATAGCAAAGGCGAGTCTGTGGTGAATGTTGATCGTGGTCGTTTTCAAGCAAACGCGCTCAATGTGGTGCGCAGCGCTTGTTCCGAAGGTTTAGGCATCACACTAATGCCAGATGTAATGATCAAAGAGTACATCGAGAGCGGCGATTTGGTACGCGTACTGCCAGATTGGAGTGCAAACCCGCGCGACATTTATATGCTTTACAACCACAAAGACCACCTGCCAGAGAAAGTTCGCCTCTTTATTGACTTTGTGATCGCTTATAACATTCACTAACTAGATAGCGAAAACAAAAAAACCAGAGCCGAAGCTCTGGTTTTTTTACGACTTAAGAAAGCGCATCCTATGCGCCTTCGTTATGAAGCTCTAGGTTTGCTAAATCCTGTTGGATTTCAAGTTGTGTTTTCGCATCATCATTACGAAGACCATCTAAGAAATCTAGGTATTGTTGGTCGATATCACCCGTTACGTATTCGCCGTTAAACACGGAAGTATCGAACTGAGTAATGTCTTGGTTTCCAAGACCTACAGCCTCTACCAAATCTTCTAGACGTTGATAAATAAGCGCATCGGCACCAATCTGCTTACAAATTGTATCGTTGTCACGGCCATGGGCAATAAGCTCTGTAGCACTTGGCATATCAATGCCGTATACGTTCGGGAAACGAACTTCAGGAGCCGCTGAGACCATGTACACTTTCTTGGCACCAGAATCACGAGCCATCTCAATAATCTGCTCTGACGTTGTACCTCGAACAATAGAGTCATCCACCAGCAACACATTCTTACCTTTGAATTCCGAACGAATAGCATTCAACTTGCGACGTACTGATTTCTTACGTTGTTGCTGGCCAGGCATGATAAACGTACGTCCAACATAACGGTTTTTCACGAAACCCTGGCGATAAGGGATATCGATCGCTTGAGCGATTTGCAGTGCAATGTCGCAAGACGTTTCAGGGATAGGAATGACAACATCGATATCAAGGTTTGCGTAATCTTCACGAATACGTTCGCCCAGCTTTTTACCCATTTCAACGCGAGCGCTGTATACCGAAATTTTATCGATGAACGAATCCGGACGAGCAAAGTACACGAACTCGAAAATACAAGGGTTAAGCTTAGGATTATCTGCACACTGCTTCGTGTAAAGCTCACCGTCAAACGTTGCGTAAATCGCTTCACCAGGTGCAACATCACGGACGAAATCAAAACCGACCGCATCCAATGCCACCGATTCAGACGCAACCATGTACTCTGCTCTGCCGTTAACTTCACGCTTACCTAAACACAGCGGGCGAATACCGTGTGGGTCACGAAATGCAATCATACCATGACCAATGATCATGGCGGTCACAGCATAAGCACCGCGAATTGTGCGATGAACATTGGTGACTGCGCGGAATACGTCTTCGGTCGTGACATTTCCTTTTACTGAGTCAATTTCGTGCGCCAGTACATTTAGTAATACTTCAGAGTCTGAAGTGGTATTGATATGACGGCGATCTTTTTCAAACAGCTTCTGACGAACTTCGTTAGCGTTGGTCAAGTTACCGTTGTGGGCAAGTGTAATACCGAAAGGAGAGTTTACGTAGAAAGGTTGAGCTTCTGAAGCACTTGAACTGCCTGCTGTAGGGTAACGAACATGACCAATTCCGACCTCGCCTTGCAGGCGCTGCATGTGTCTTGCTTCAAATACATCCTTGACTAAACCGTTCGCCTTACGCAGACGAAAACGATTGCTTTCTATGGTACAAATACCAGCGGCATCTTGGCCACGATGCTGTAACACCGTTAACGCGTCATAAATAGACTGGTTTACAGGCGTTGTGCCCACGATTCCAACAATACCACACATGTCCTAATCCTCGATTTGCGACAGTAGCTGGCACTACTAGATAGTGCCAGACAGAAAACTTGATGTTGCTTGTAAATGCTCGAAGAATGGGGCGATGATACGGCTGAACTCAGGGATCAACTGTGAATCTTTCCACCAATCCGAGCTTGGGAATGCAGTAAACGCATCCATAAAAAACAGCACCGCAGAAACAATTAAGACTCCGCGTAGACCACCAAATACAATCCCGAGAATTCGGTCCGTACCTGATAGCCCTGTTTTTTGTACCAGTTGACCAATGACGTAATTCACCACTGCACCAACTACCAAGGTTGCGACAAATAACGCCGCAATCGCCGCTCCGTTACGAAACATATCATCTTCGATGTTGGTGAAGTACACCGCCAATTTGGCATAGTAATTACTGGAGATAAAAAAAGCTCCGAACCAAATCACCAAAGACAAAGCTTCTTTAGCAAAACCGCGAACTAAACTGATCAGAGCTGAAAATCCGATCACACCTAAAATGATAAAATCTATCCAATTCATCTTTTCTTCATCTTAAGTTGGCGCGCATTTTAACAGAAAAAATGCTGACGCAAACGTTTTCTTATGGATTTAATGGCTTAAATTTAAGCAATTGACCTTTTGAACCTGTAATTTTTTGTAATTCTTGAACTTGTCGTTCAAGTTTACTTTTTGACACATCAGGGCCAACAATCACTCTCGTAAACTCGTTTTCTTTCTTTGTGTGAGCTTGATAACCACGCTTTTGCAAATCCGCGACAAGCGCGACAGCATTTTCGTGATTCTTAAGTGCCATCAACTGAATGATCCAAGCTGAATCTTCATATTGATTTTTCTCTTGAACAGGACGAGTGACGACCTCAACTTGCTCTGGTTGTTTGATGACCTCAGGTTTAGATGTTGGCGCTGGCTCGGGCTCAGAAACGGCTACTTGAGCATCCCCACGTTCTTGCACTACAGCTTCAACCGGAGAATCCGGTAACGTAATGTCGTCTTCCACTGGCTCTAATATTTCGAAGTTTTCCACATCACTATCAAGTTCTGGTTTGATAGGAATACTGGCAAATTCTTCTTTGTAGTGCAGTTTCTTACCATCTAGCACATCGGGAAGAACAATGACTCCGACTGCGACTAGAATGATGGTGCCGACTAAACGACTTTGGAATTTACTTGCCATCAAAATACCTTTACTTATTTATTATTTGATTGCCAATGTTCCAATACCTCTCCGACGGTATGGAATGAGCCAACCACCAGAATAACGTCTCCTGTCTTTGCGTGGCTTCTCGCACTCTCGAAGGCGTCAACAGGGTTTTCAAAATGAACTTGCCCATCAGGTAAGTATTGGCACAATTCATCAGCGGTCGCCGCTCTCGGTCCAGTAAGCGACGCTGGATACCATTGTGTTGCAACTGGAGTTAGAGCTTCAATGGTTGCTTTAATGTCCTTGTCATGCAGCATTGCAACCACAATATGGATATTCTTACCCAGATATTGTTGCTTCACTCTCTCTACCAAATACTCAGCAGAGTGCGGGTTATGAGCGACATCAAGGACTATTTCAGGTTCGTGATGCAGTACCTGCATACGCCCCGCCAAACGAGCATTATTCAAGCCATTGACAATATTTATGTCAGTGATTTGCAATTCCGAAGCCCCTAGTGCCATCAGTGCAGTGGCTGCATTTTGTAATGGTAGCGATGGGATTGGTAAATCCTCTAACTCAAATGCCCCACTGCTCCATTTCCAACCATTATCAGTTAGTTGGTAATCGTACTGAATACCTACTTGGAAGAACTCAGAACCAATATCGTCAGCATGAGCCGCCACGGTCGCTGGTGGCGTCGGTTGACCACAAATTGCTGGCTTCCCTGAACGGTAAATGCCCGCTTTTTCAAAACCAATAACATTGATGTCATCACCAAGCCAATCCACATGATCGATCGCTAAGCTCGTAATAACAGAAACATCATGGTCAACAACGTTAGTGGCGTCTAGACGGCCGCCAAGTCCTACTTCAAGTAAGACAACGTCAACTTTCTCTACTTGGAAAATACGTAGCGCAGCAAGCGTACCGAATTCAAAGAGGCTAAGGCTAACATCACCACGCTGCTTTTCTACATAATCGAATGCTTCACAGTGCTTGGCATCTACAACGTCAACGCCATTAATGCGTACACGCTCGTTGTAACGAATCAGGTGCGGAGAACTATAAACACCGACTGAATAGCCAGCATCAAGTAAAATGGCTTCCATTAACGCACACGTTGAGCCTTTGCCATTGGTTCCGGCAACGGTGATTACGGTTGGAGCTGGTTTGGTAAGATTGGCTTTGTTTGCTACCGCTTGGACACGGTCTAAGCCTAGATCAATTGCTGAGGAATGAATATTTGCTAAATAATCAAGCCACATCTCTAATGAAGATGTGGCTTGAGGAATTGGGTTTTGGGTCATCTAACTTTAACCATTAAATTCTTTGGTTTTTATGTTAGTTGATACTTTACCCTTTTTCGTCCGCTTCTGGTACAGAATATGGCTCTTCATTTGGAGATTCGTTAACCGAAACCACCAAAGGAGACTTGTGGTTAGTCATCTTAGCGATAAGACCACCCACACGCTGACGCATTTCACGACGGTCAACGATCATATCAATAGCACCGTGATCAAGTAGGAACTCACTACGCTGGAAACCTTCAGGAAGATCTTCACGTACAGTTTGCTCGATTACACGACGACCAGCAAAGCCAATGAGGGCCTTAGGTTCACCGATGTTGATATCACCTAACATAGCCAAACTTGCTGATACACCACCCATTGTAGGGTCAGTTAGAACAGAAATAAACGGCAGACCTTTTTCTGATAAACGCTCAAGCGCAGCACTGGTTTTTGCCATTTGCATAAGAGACATTAAAGCCTCTTGCATACGAGCACCACCACTTGCTGAGAAACAAACAAGCGCACAGTTATTTTCAATGGCTGCATCCACTGCTTTCACAAAGCGAGCACCAACGACTGAACCCATTGAACCACCCATAAAGGAGAATTCAAACGCACACGCCACAAGCGGCAGACCAAGCAATTCACCCTGCATCACAACTAGCGCATCTTTCTCACCGCTATTTTTTTGTGCAGCAGAGATACGCTCTTTGTATCGCTTAGAATCTTTAAATTTCAGTTTATCCTGTGGCTCAAGTTCGGAACCTAATTCAACTCGATTACCTTCATCTAAAAATGTTTCCAAACGACGACGCGCTTTCATACGCATGTGATGGTTACACTTTGGACAAACTTCTAAGTTACGCTCTAGTTCAGCATGGTATAAAACCTGTTCACAAGAGGTACATTTAGTCCACACACCTTCTGGGATAGAAGCTTTGCGTGAACTTACTAGATTGCTTTTCTCTAAAATCTTTTCAAGCCAACTCATGGAAGACCTTTTCTCTCAACTCTTCCGCTTCATTGCGAAAGATATAAATTCGACATAATACCGACGGATTAAACCATATCTTGCAGCTACTGTAGATAAAAAACTGGTTGTACCTATTTTTGATATCGTAAATAGCGTATGTTTTCCGTTCACATTCAATATAAACACTACCGATATTTTGAAATAAGTTTGTAAAATTAGTTCAAATTATCTGGTAAAAACAGTGGACCGATCGGCACTTCAGGTAACCCAAACTCTTCTGGGTAGTCTACATCTACCAGGTACAGACCTTCCGCTTTCGCTGTCGCACCCGCTACTTTGCGATCTTTGGCGTCTAATAACCACTTGATCCATTCAGGACTCTCTTCGCCACGTCCAACTTTTATCAAGCTACCCGTGATATTACGAACCATATGATGCACGAACGCATTGGCTTTAATATCAATAACCACATAGTTTCCATGGCGCGTAACGTTCAGATGCATCAAGTTTCGAAATGGACTGCGAGACTGACAATGCGCCGCGCGAAACGACGTAAAATCATTTTCGCCGAGTAGGAACTGCCCTGCTTCATGCATTTTTTTCTCGTCGAGCTCACCATGATAGTGACTAACCCCCGAGTTTAAGATGCCTGGACGTAAAGCATGATTGAAAATAATGTAACGATAACGGCGCGCTGTCGCTGAGAATCTTGCATGGAAATCATCTGAAACTTCTTGAGCCCAACGAACCGCTATATCGCTCGGCATGTTCGCGTTTGCGCCCATGGTCCAAGCTACCATTTTTCGAGTAACGTTGGTATCAAAGTGCACAACTTGTCCCGTGCCATGCACGCCTGCGTCTGTCCGACCAGCACACTGAACTTCAACTGGGTGATTAGCGACGACGGACAATGCTTTCTCTAGCTCTTCTTGGACACTTTTCACTTCTCTTTGGCGCTGCCAACCAAAGTAGTTTGTACCGTTGTACTCGATACCTAATGCGATTCTCATCTTAACCTTCGAACTCTAAAATGGGGCGGGAAGTATATACTCAAGTCACCTCAAGTTGCCAGTTTCACCAAGGGTGACATAAAGGTAGCATCCTACTAACGGGACACAAAAAGGGTAGCAAACGCTACCCTTTTGTTTCGGTTTATCGGCCATTAATGGCGTCAATCAGGCTTTTTGCTTCGCGGCGAATATCATCCTCACCGTAAACAATCGCCTCTTCTAGTAGTTTAATCGCCCCTTGAGAATCGTTCATCTCGAGATAGATTTTAGCCAAATCCAGTTTCCCAGCCGCTTCAGCATTGCTATCTACGTCAATATCGCCGATCTCACCGATAACATCTGGAAACTCGTTCAATCCGACATCGAGCTTAAGGTCTTCTTCTTCGAACTCACCACCTTCTCTGTCGACCTGAGCCATCAATTCATCAATCGTCATAAATTGATTTTTCTTCGGGTCGAAGTCATCCAAGTCGCTTTGCTCTGCCCAGTTTTCTTGCGCGATCTCTGGCTGACTTAGTGCATCACTCGAATTCCAAACATCACGCTGGTCCTCAGGCACTTCTTCAGTAGAACTTACGTTATCAGCAGCGGGTTTAAAGCCATCCCAATCATCTCCAACATCAAGCATGGTTTCAAAATCCATACCTGCACTTGCGATGGTGTCACTGTCTAGTTTACCTTCAAATACTTCTGAGTTTGCGTCTTCCGCAAGAAGGTTAGCCATTGATGATTCATCATCCAAATTACTGAGCGGCTCACCCTCTGTCGCTGTTGGCTGCACTTCTGGGTCAGTATCAAAGCCGTTTTGCTGCGCAAATACTTCAAACAAAGCATCATGATCGTTATCGGCTTGAATAGCTGGTCTCGATGTCTCTGCTTCAACCTTAGGGCTCCCTGAAGCACCCTCGTTCATTGACGCGAGAACATCTTCCTCATTGAACTCTGGAAGATCTTGGTCGTCAAAACTTAACTCTTCATCCTCACCGGAGATTGGTTCTATATCTGCAGTCTCAGAGCTCGGTAATTCTGGCTCTTCTTCCATCGACGCCAAGGCATCTTCTTCGCTGAACTCTGGCAAATCGAGCTCATCAAAATTGAACTCTTCTTCGGACTCAGTTGGCAAGTCGGCTTCAACTTGTTCTAGTTCAATGGACTCGGACGTTTCTAACTCCGGCTCATCCACCATAGACGCCAATGCGTCTTCTTCACTAAACTCAGGAAGATCCAGCTCATCAAAATTGAATTCATCTTCTGATTCAGCTGGTAAGTCTGCTTCAACCTGTTCTGGCTCAACGGACTCGGACGTTTCTAACTCCGGCTCATCCGCCATAGACGCCAATGCGTCTTCTTCACTAAACTCAGGAAGATCTAGCTCATCAAAATTGAATTCATCTTCTGATTCAGTTGGCAAGTCGGCTTCAACTTGTTCTGGTTCAACGGACTCGGACGTTTCTAACGCAGGTTCGCCAGCCATAGACGCCAGTGCATCTTCTTCACTGAACTCTGGCAAATCGAGCTCATCAAAATTGAACTCTTCTTCGGACTCAGTTGGCAAGTCGGCTTCAACTTGTTCTGGCTCAACGGACTCGGACGTTTCTAACGTAGGTTCGCCAGCCATAGACGCCAGTGCATCTTCTTCACTGAACTCTGGCAAATCGAGCTCATCAAAATTGAATTCATCTTCTGATTCAGCTGGCAAGTCTGCTTCAACCTGTTCTGGCTCAACGGACTCGGGCGTTTCTAACGCAGGTTCGCCAGCCATGGACGCCAATGCGTCTTCTTCACTAAACTCAGGAAGATCCAGCTCGTCAAAATTGAACTCTTCTTCGGACTCAGCTGGCAAGTCGGCTTCAATTTGTTCTGGTTCAACGGACTCGGACGTTTCTAACGCAGGTTCGCCAGCCATAGATGCTAGAGCATCTTCTTCGCTGAATTCTGGAAGATCTAGCTCATCAAAATTGAATTCTTCTTCTGAATCGTTGGTCGACTCAGTTTCCGGCTCCAATTCAGGCTCATCCAGTAGCCAATCTTCTTCTTGTGGAACACCGAATTCATTTTCTATTGTATTTGGTGTCGGCGTGAAGGCTGGAATGTCTTCCTCTTGCTCAACGTGAGGCTGTACCTCAGCATCGGACTCCACGGATGGTTCTTGTGTTGAATCAGTATCGGTAGCCTCTTGTTGTAGTGATGAAGCTTCCTCTATCTCCGTTTGTGTTTTTTCAACTTGCTGCGGTAAATCGTCTTCACTATCAAATAGAGCGTCAAGTTCAGCAGAAAAATCCGCTTTTTCTTGTTCTGTTGGCAGAAGTTCTTCACTGTCTGACTCAAATAGGTCGTCTAGCTCGCTCATTAAAGGATCATTCTCTGGTGAGAGGTCCTCTAAATCACCAAGAAATTCATCGCTGCTAAATGGCTCTGAGGCAGCCTCTGGCTCGGTTAATGGTTGATCTTCTACAGCTTGTTGCGTGTCTGGCTGGCTTTCACTTAATAAAGCGTCGATGTCCAACCCAGACTCAATGTCCTGATCTTCATGAGTTTGTTCTGACCCAACTACGGGAGATGGCTTTTCGTCGGCGTCTGGCTCACCAAAACCAAGTGATTTCAGTAACTCTTCCTCTTCCGATTTATTCTGCTCTGGGCTCTCGTCCTCTCGAATCAGATCATCAAACGGATCTAAATCAGCTTCAGTCTCTTCATCAAGTTCAGAGGTAACATCATCAATGAGTTCGTCCAGTAAGTCTGTGCTATCTGCGTCTAACTCTTCGATCGAGTCATCACCTTCAAAACCAGAGATTGCTTCTAGCTCGTTTAGTGGATCAAACTCGTCTGTGTCATCTTCATCAAAATCAATGAGTTCATCGAGTAGCTCTGTACTGTTTTCATCTAGAACAGGACCTTCATTGGCGTCAGCTTCTCGAACTTCCGATTCACTAGCCGGTTGTTCATACTGGGCCAATAGCTTATCGATATCGTCGTCAGATGCCTCTCCTACACTAAAGTCATCATCCGAAACGGGCTGTTTTAACTCAGGCTCATCAGTATCTAAATCGAAGTCATCGTTGCCAAGTTCAGCAAACAAGTCATCAAGCATATCCTGGTCGACAGTGTCACTTGGTAACTCTTCTGACGGCTCATCGGCTGCAAGTAACTCGGCAAATGCGTCGTCTGAAAGCGAGTCTGATTTCTCATTCGCATCATCCGAAAGATCGAAGCCAGACTCATCGTCATCGAGCACTTCTAGTTCTGGAGCAACCTCATCTAAGGCTCGCTCCATTTCTTCTAAACCAAGCGCCTTTTCTTCGCCGTTGACTTGGATACCATTGTTCGATGACTCAAACTCATCCAGACCAACATCTAGGTCACCGTCATCGCCAATATCTGCAAATGGGTCATCGTCCCCTTCCAGATTGAAATCAAGTTCTTCATCGTCGAGGTTAGCAAAGACGTCTTCTTCTAAATCTGACTTCTCTTCTTGTAAAGACTGTGCGTTGATATCTTCATCTGCAAACAATTCATCATCAAGCGTGAGCTCTTCATCCAGCTCATCCGCCGCCGCTAAACCGATTGGCGCCGCAAGAGGATCAACGTTTTGCTGTTCCTGCGCAGCCGCTTCTTCCTCTTTCGCTTTAGAGCGTCGGCCAAGAAGCATAACAACTAGCAACGCAATCAAAGCACCAGGAATTAATGCCGCAAGACCAACGAGCCAACCATTAGACAAAATTTTGTCCATGGTGCTTGGTTGCATGCGCTGTTGTTCAGCAAGGCGTTGGCGCTCTTCAGCAAGCAGCTTCTCGACTTCTGAGCGAATGCGTTCTTCGTCATTCAACTCGCTTTTCAAAGTTTCGACTTCGCTTTGCACTTCTGACAGCATCAATCGAAGACGATGGTTCTTCTCTTCTAATGACTCTAATTCACTTTGTGAGCCTTGAAGTTTGTCCTTTAGCGCACTGACCTGCTTTTCACCCTGCGGAGAGGTGGTTACTGGTGGCGCAGGGATGACGGGTATTGTTTTCGGAGTTGGTTTTGGCTCCGTTGCTGCCACTGTCTCTGGCTTAGTCGCAGACTTGGGTTCTACTTTAATTTGTGGCTTTGGTTGCTCGGTGACTCGTTGTGCTGGCGTCGCTCTATTTGTCGGCTTCGGCTGTTTTAACTTAGCTTCATGCGCCTTCATAATCGCAACAGCTTGCGCTGTGGTCGCGCTTTGCACTTGCTCTAAAGAAGGTACTCGTAGCCGACTCCCTGGGATCAATTCATGAATGTTTTGGTTCTCAAACGCTTGAGGGTTAATTCGGTAAATGGCAAGAAGCGTTTGTTGAACGGTAACACCGCGTGAAGGTCGTAATTCTGAAGCGATCGACCATAGTGTTTGATTTTCACCAGTCGGACCAAAGAAACGTGACGGTTGAGTATTCGCAGGAGGAGCAGGTAATGCTCGCTCAATATCTTCAGCATAGCTCGGAGATGATTGCACTTCACCAGACGGTCCAACAAGACGAATTCCTTCGGCTTGAACCACTGATGATGTCTGAGTCGCGCTCATCAACACAAGGGCTGCTAACAAACGCTTATAATTTTGACGCATAGAAGGCTCAGTTTTGTGCTAAATACAATTTGAAATGGTGATCGGTTAAATATATCGGATATCGCATGCAAAACTATAGCGTTGAGAATAAAAAATGTGTGGCTCTCGCCATATTCGTACTAATCTCACACTATTTTGTTTCGTTCGTACAAAAAAGCCTCGCACTGTGCGAGGCTTTGAAATGAACTGTAAGCGACTTAGTAGTAATCGCGGATCAGAACTTCTGCGATTTGCACCGCGTTAGTTGCCGCGCCTTTACGCACGTTATCAGCAACAACCCACAGGTTTACGCCGCTATGATGGCTGATATCGTTACGGATACGGCCAACCATTACATGGTCTTTACCGCCCGCATCGCGAACTTGTGTAGGGAAGTCTTCACCGTGGAACACTTCGATACCGTCTGTTTGCTCAAGCAAGTTAACAACTTCTTGTGCATCGATAGGTGAACGAGTCTCAATGTGAAGTGCTTCTGCGTGACCGTAGAATACAGGAACACGTACACACGTTGGATTGACTGTGATTGATGGATCGTTAAAGATCTTCTGTGTTTCCCACACCATTTTCATTTCTTCTTTGGTGTAGCCGTTTTCCATCATCTGATCGATTTGTGGAATACAGTTAAACGCGATCTGTTGAGAGAATTGCTTCTTGTCTGCAGGCAGACCGTTTAGCAGCTTCGCCGTTTGACCTGCTAGCTCATCAATACCCGCTTTGCCTGCACCAGATACCGATTGGTAGGTTGATACGTTAATACGCTCAATGCCCACCGCATCGTGAATTGGTTTTAGTGCCACCAACATTTGGATGGTTGAACAGTTCGGGTTCGCAATGATGTTACGGTTACGAAACTCTGCAATCGCTTCTGGGTTTACTTCTGGCACAACAAGAGGAATGTCGTACTCGTAACGGAAGTGTGATGTATTGTCGATAACAATCACGCCTTCATCAGCGGCAATTGGAGCCCACTTGGCTGATAGCTCACCACCAGCAGAAAACAGTGCGATATGCGCTTGAGACCAATCGAACTCTTCTACGTTTTGAACGCGTACCGTTTTACCATTGAAGCGGTAAGTCTTGCCTTCGCTGCGCTCACTCGCGAGTAGGAAGATTTCGCCTACTGGGAATTTGCGCTCTTGAAGCACATCCAAAATTGTTTCACCGACCGCACCGGTCGCACCTAAAATGGCAACATTATATTGCTGGCTCATTGACTTACCTCAATCTGAAAACCTAGTTCTGCTAATGGAGCAAGGTTACATGTTTTGTTACCCACTAGCGTGACAGCGCTGTATTCACGGCGATCCCAGTAGTTTTTACGCATCAGGTCAAAAGCGCCTGGCTTACTGATTTCACGGCGGAAAAGAGCGTCATCTCTACGCACATCATAGATTAACTGCGTTATGTTATGCAGTGTTGCTTCGTCCCAAGCTCTGTCCAATACCATAGTAGGAACAGGCGCGGTTGGCAGTAAATCGCTGGCATGCGCACGTAATTCGTTATTTAAGAACTCACAATAGCTGTTGAAAATCATCGTCGTACCGCGAGCTTTCCCTTCCAGACCATAGCCTGCAACGTGAGGGGTTGCGAATGCTAGCAGAGGCAGAAGCTCCATATCAACCTCTGGTTCAAATTCAAATACGTCAAGTGCCGCTGTAAAGCCATCGTTTTTCAAAAGACGTTGCTTCAAAGCAGCGTTGTCAACGATGGGACCTCGAGCCGCGTTAATCAAAATTTGATCGCTGCGGAGACCATTTAATACCTTCTCATCAATCAAATGATGCGTTGGGTATGGGCCATCTTTGGTGATTGGCGTATGTAGTGTAATGATGTCTGAGCTTTCAATCAGTTCTGTCAACGGAGTAAAGCTACGAGGATCACCAGCCTCTTGTTTGAATGGGTCATTGATGAGAACTTTAATACCCATGCCTTTCAAACATTTCTCTAGGTAGCTACCTACTTGGCCTGCACCAATAATACCTACCGTCTTGTCAAATACCGAGAAACCTTGTTGCTGAGCGAGCACCATCATCACGCTGAACGCGTATTCCGCCACACCCACTTTGTTACACCCTGGCGCCGCAGTGAAGAAAATGCCTTTCTCTTTTAAGAGTGCTTGGTCAACATGATCCATGCCTGCCGTGGCCGTACCAACAAACTTCAGCTTGTTTGCTTTGCTGATCAGGTCAGCATTCACTTTGGTGACTGAGCGAATCATTAGGGCATCAACATCCACTAAATCATCGGCGGTCAGTGTACGACCTGGTTTTAGAATTACGTTACCGAGTTGGCTGAATAGTTCTTCAGCATACGGCATATTTTCATCAACAATAATTTTCATAGCGCCAGCGTTCTAACATCCATTTGTAAGAGTTCGTTTATTCGCAAGATGCGAAACTAAAGCGATTGTGCCCTTTTCCCGAAAAATCTCAAGATATAACACCAATAAACCTCAAGGAGGTAACTCCTATAGAATCGATTGACGGGAAGCCTAGAGAAAAGCAGAAACAGAGAAAAGAAAAAGCCCGGCTAAATAGCCGGGCAAAGTTCCAGAACAAAAGGATCCTATCCCGCTCTCCATGGGATAGAGTCTGCGTCTGTTCGATCAGTGTGACTGATCAAGCTCTGGAAACTGGATTGTTGGCGTTTACAGTACTCTCGCAAGGCGCCAACAAATTCAGTTAACCTTGGTACTTTTTAATAACCAAAGTTGCGTTTGTGCCGCCAAAGCCAAAGCTGTTTGACATTACGGTCGTTAGCTCTGCATCACGTGCTTCTGTCACGATGTCCAGACCTTGTGCTGCTTCGTCCAAGTTTGAAATATTGATGCTTGGAGCAATGAAGTTTTTGTCTAGCATAAGTGTTGAGTAAATTGCTTCGTGCACGCCCGCTGCGCCGAGTGCGTGGCCAGTCATTGCTTTTGTTGCAGAGATTGCAGGGCTGTTCTCACCAAACAATTGTTGGATAGCACCAAGCTCTTTCACGTCACCAACTGGTGTCGATGTGCCGTGCGTGTTGATGTAATCCACACCATCAACGTCTTGCATCGCCATCTTCATACAACGAATTGCGCCTTCACCTGATGGCGCTACCATGTCGTAGCCATCTGATGTCGCACCGTAACCTACGATTTCACCGTAGATTTTCGCACCACGTGCCAGTGCGTGCTCTAGTTCTTCAATAACCAGCATGCCGCCGCCGCCCGAGATAACAAAACCGTCACGGTCTGCATCGTATGTACGAGATGCTTTGTCTGGCGTGTCATTGTATTTGGTTGACAGTGCGCCCATCGCATCAAACATCATAGTTTGAGACCAATCTAGCTCTTCGCCGCCACCAGCAAAAACAATATCTTGTTTGCCTAGTTGAATAAGCTCCATAGCATGGCCGATACAGTGTGCAGATGTTGCACATGCAGAGCTCATTGAGTAGTTCACGCCACGAATCTTAAATGGCGTAGCAAGACAAGCAGAAACAGTAGAAGACATAGTACGAGGAACCATGTAAGGACCAACTCGCTTTACGCCTTTGGCGCGCATCGTGTCTGTCGCTACCGTTTGATTGTATGCAGAAGCACCGCCAGAACCTGCAACGATACCGGTACGATCGTTTGAAACCTGCTCTTCTGTAAGACCAGCGTCTGCGATTGCCTGCTCCATTGATAGGTATGCATAAGCAGCCGCATCACCCATAAAGCGCATCTGCTTACGGTCGATGTGTTCCGCCGGGTTGATTTTTAGGTCACCCCATACTTGCGAACGAAGACCGTGTTCTTTGAACTGCTCAGATGCAGTGATGCCAGATTTGCCCGCTTTAAGAGACGCTAGAACTTCTTCGACGTTGTTACCGATACTTGAAACAATACCCATACCGGTGATTACGACTCGTTTCATTATGACATTCCTATAATTCAAAAATCCGCTAGATGATAACTAAGATAGTCAACAAAAGTGGTCAGCTTTCCCATAAATTCGTACAATCGCCCCATTCTTACCGCGCCAAATCACAAATTTGCACCATTATGACTTCAATAAAAAACGCAGAACTTGGTTGGAACGAAGCTGGTACTCCGGTTTCAGACCAATTTGATGATGTTTACTTCTCTAACGTAAACGGTCTTGAAGAGACACGCTACGTTTTCTTAAAACAAAATCATCTCCCAGAAAGATGGCAGGAATTTGACCAAAGACGTTTTGTCATTGGTGAAACAGGATTTGGCACGGGATTAAACTTCTTAGCAGTATGCCAGTGGTTTAGTGAGTTTCGTCGTCAGCATCCGGACGCAACATTGAAAGAGCTGCATTTTATTAGCTTTGAAAAATACCCATTAAGCAAAGCCGATTTAAAGAAGGCGCATGAAGCTTGGCCTGAGCTAGCTGAGTACGCGGAAAAGTTACAAAAGCACTACCCTGCCGCTGTGCCGGAGTGTCATCGCATTGTTTTAGAAGACGGCGCAATCACACTCGACCTTTGGTTTGGTGACATTAAAGACTGCATGCCGCAAGTTCCATACAACGAACAAGGTTTGATTGATACTTGGTTCTTAGATGGATTCGCGCCAAGCAAAAACCCAGAAATGTGGAACCAAGGCCTGTTCAACAACATGGCAAAGCTAGCCAAGCAAGATTGTACAGTTGCCACGTTTACCGCAGCAGGCTTTGTACGTCGTGGTTTGAACGAAGCTGGCTTTACAATGAAAAAGGTGAAAGGTTTCGGCACTAAGCGAGAAATGATCGCCGGCTCTATGGAGCAACGTGAAAAGCAGTCGAACCATCTCCCTTGGTTCAATCGCTCAGCATCTAGCAATCTTGATTCGATTGCCATCATTGGTGGTGGTATAGCCAGCGCGGCGTTAGCGAAAACGTTAGTTCGTCGTGGCCAAAACGTCACCCTTTACTGTAAAGACAAACAACCAGCCAAAGGAGCTTCAGGCAATCGACAAGGAGCCGTTTATCCACTGCTTAATGGCCCGCACACGGGTGTTTCACGAGTGTTTGCTCCTGCATTTTTGTTCGCACGTCAGTTTGTTGAACAAGCAGCACAAGAGATCGATTTTGATCATGGATGGTGTGGCGTAACTCAGTTGATGTGGGATGACAAATCCACAGACAAACTGGAGAAAATACTTGCGGGTAACTTCACTCCAGAGCTCATTCAAAAGCTGTCCGCCGAGGAAACTGCGAACACTATCGGGTTACCTATTGATATGGCGTCTGTGCACTACCCAATGGGAGGGTGGCTGTGCCCTGCCGAGTTAACGCGTGGGTTAATTAAACAATTGGAGAAGACGTCGTTACTCTCAACGAAGTTTGAACATCTTGTTGAGGCATTAGATTGGGATGAAAAGCGTCAGCTCTGGCTACTAACGGCGAGTGGTCAAACATTTGAGCACTCAACGGTTGTAATTGCGAACGGCCATGAGTTCCAGACATTGAGTCAAACCGCTTCCCTACCAATGGGACAAGTGAAAGGACAAGTCAGTCATGCGCCAGCAACCGAAACGCTGAGTCAGCTGAAAACGGTGTTGTGTTACGACGGTTACATGACACCTGTTAACCCAAGTAATCAACACTTGTGTATCGGTGCAAGCTACGACCGCAGTCACCTTGACTACGAATTTGATGAAAACGCCCAAAAAGATAATGCGGAAAAGCTAGTGAAATGTGTACCGAATCAAACATGGGCAAAAGAGGTAGATATCACTGGTAATCAATCTCGCCAAGGTATTCGTTGTGTTAGCCGAGATCACTTACCATTTGTCGGAAATGTGGGTGACTTTGAGACGATCAAAACGCAATACGCCAACTTACAAAATCAAAAAGAAGAAGAGGTAGAAACCATTCATCAGTACCCTAACCTATTCTGCTTCTTAGGTTTAGGATCTCGTGGACTGAGCTCTGCACCATTATTAGCTGAAGTGTTGGCCTCCCAGATCTGTGGGGACCCGCTGCCATTACCGGTTGATGTATTGACCGAACTTCACCCAAGTCGAATGTGGTTTCGTAAACTAAGAAAAGGCAAAGCCATTACCGAGCTGTAAGAGTATTCTCTGTTTTGATTCCCGACACAGATACGTGTCGGGAATCGCTAACTCATTAAGTCGCTCGTACTGAGATTACTTCAGCAGTGCAACTGCCTGTTTCACTTGCTCTGCCACTTCTGGGTTTACAACCTTACCCGATTCCACGTCAAAATTTTCGTAGAAGCTCGGCACAGATAACGATGCCTTTACATCCGCGCCAAAAAATTGTGCAGAACCTGTCGCCGCCGCAAGAACACTTTGCGCACCACTGGGACCTGGGGAAGTTGCTAAATAAACGACAGGTTTGTTTTGAAATACATTACGCTCAATGCGCGTCGCCCAATCGAACAAGTTTTTATAGGCCGCTGGGTACGAACCGTTGTGCTCTGCGAAGGAGACAACGAGAGCGTCAGCCTCCGCCAAGTCACGTAAAAACGCGACAGCCCCTTCAGCTTGACCTATTTCTTTCTCTTTGTCCTCGCTAAACATTGGCGCTTGATAATCGTTTAAGTCTAGAACATTCACTTGAGCGCCTTCGACTTGATTTGCTGCGTATGTAGCAAGTAGTTTGTTGATTGAGGTAGAGCTGGTAGATGCACCAAATGCGACAATTTTCATGGTTGTAATCCTTTGTTCACGTTTTATGCTGATCAGAATAAAAGTTGAACAGTTTCGCTACAACCACAAAAATTTTATGGAGAGGTTCGAATTTTTCGAAGTAGTAAATGACTAGGATTAAATAAAGGGAGAACGCTGCTTAGGGACTAAGCCTGAGCCTGGAGCTCTTGCCACAAATCACTGACAATCACGCGATCGGCCGGGCTTAACTCGGTACGCGCATTTTCTAAGCTGCTCTCAATGCGTGACTTCAGCTCAGTAATATCGCTAATCCCTTCTTCTTCACAAGACGCCGCGGATAAAGAGATGTGACCACGTAAATAACCACCAGCAAACAATTCATCGTCAGATGCTGTTTCAATTCGAGCATCAATCAGTTCCAGTAGTTTTTCTTCAAATTCAATAATCATGGTGTATCTCTGAGGTTATTAGTGGTTATTTAACGCAAAAGTCCGACGCTTCCAGTGGCTTAGTTTGATAAAATGCGCGCAGGGCATCAGAAAGCATTTTCACTCGCAAAGGCAAGCCAACGTCCAAAATACCTAGCACTTCTTTATGCACTTTTTTCATAAAGCCGAGCCTATCTGGTTCAAAATCGCCGTGTAGATTGTCACAACTCACCGTAAAAGGGAAGCCAGCGCTTTGTGCCAGAATCCATTCATAAGCTTGAGGTCGCACTTCAACTTTCTCAAACTCCTCTTGAACTTCTGCTGTTCGCCCATCAGGTTCATACCAATAACCAAAATCTTCCAGCAAACGACGCTCTGGACCAGCCACACACCAATGCGAAATCTCGTGTAAAGCAGAGGCGTAAAAACCCCGAGCAAAAATAATCCGATGATGAGGGTGTTCATCATCAGCAGGAAGATAAATAGGCTCATCACCACCTAACTCTAATTTCGTATTAAATTGTTCTAAAAAGGTGTCATTAAAAATGGTGATTAAGTCTTGGTATTCGTGGGTCATCGTCGAGTTTGTACTTCAGTTTGACATGCGCTGCATATTGTCGCTGTTTTTAGTTATGAGGTAAAGGCACCCCCACATTTTTGGTTATTAGTTGAATTTATCTGAAGGTCGCTTTCTCCATACAATTTCTCATTCGTCAGCGTACTTATTTACCACTACACTCTCGCCTTATTTTGATGCCGTTCAAACCGCTATTTTGAAGCCGTTTGATTACAAGCATGTTGCTGGTTTTAATCACTTTTTAAGAGAGATAGAACCGTTTGTAAGTGTTGTTACTTCGCCTACGCTGATTCTCGTAGAACGTAGTGACTTTTTACGTTGAGTGTTTCCCTATGTTGCTAAGTGTGTTGTATATCATTGGTATCACGGCTGAAGCCATGACAGGTGCGTTAAGTGCTGGTAGAAGAAAGATGGACTGGTTTGGTGTTATGTTGGTGGCCAGCGCAACGGCCATTGGTGGTGGCACCGTACGTGACATTCTATTAGGCCACTACCCTCTTGGTTGGGTAAAAAACCCAGAGTTCCTTGCAATTACGTGTGTTGCAGGTGTGCTAACAACAGGTTTAGCGAAATGGGTGATTAAGCTGAAAGGTCTGTTCATTCGCCTCGATGCATTAGGTTTAATCGTGTTTAGTATCATCGGAACAAAAATTGCGATGGGCATGGGCTTGCACCCTGGTATTTGTATGGTTTCAGCGTTAGTAACTGGTGTATTCGGTGGGCTACTTCGTGACTTAATCTGTCGCCAAACACCATTGGTACTGCATGAAGAGCTTTACGCTTCTGTCGCTCTTATCGCATCAGGAATGTACTTAGCGCTATTAGAATTCAATGTTCCCGATGTCACTGCCACTATTATTACACTGGTTACTGGTTACATGTTGCGTATGGCTGCGGTACGCTTTAAGTGGCGTCTGCCTTCTTTCCATTTGGAAACCGAAGGCTCGATTCATTAAGCAAAAACTACTTAAACAAAAAAGGTTGCCTGATAAAATTGTGCCACCCGCGATTCAGTGAGTGGCACAATTTTATACTCAGTCATCCTGAACAGCGACGAAGGAGCATGATTCAGGATCTATTATCCGAGCACTCTGTCGTCAGAGATGTTTCTTTCTCTTTTCATCGTGCTGAAATTAGATTCCTAGTCTCGCTATAGCTCGCTGGAATGACACAAAGCTCTTAAATCTTCGGTGTTTCAGTTGTTACGCCATGGTTTTGACCACGGTGGCGTAGTAAATGATCCATCACCACAATTGCCAGCATCGCTTCTGCGATAGGCACAGCACGAATACCAACACATGGGTCATGACGACCTTTGGTGATCAACTGAGTTGGTTCACCTTCTTTTGTGATGGTCTCACCCGGCACAGTGATACTTGATGTTGGCTTAAGCGCAATGTTTGCGACAATGTCTTGACCAGTCGAGATACCACCAAGAATGCCACCCGCATGATTACTACCAAAACCTTCAGGAGCAAGCGTATCACGGTGCTGACTGCCTTTTTGGTTTACCACCTCGAAACCGTCTCCGATTTCTACGCCTTTCACCGCGTTGATGCTCATTAGTGCGTGCGCGATGTCTGCATCCAAACGGTCAAATACGGGTTCCCCAAGACCAACAGGCACGTTAGTTGCCACAACCTGGATTTTTGCGCCAATAGAGTCGCCTTCTTTTTTCAGGTCACGGATAAGTTGGTCAAATGCTTCTACTTTGTCAGCATCAGGGCAGAAGAATGCATTGTTCTCGATTTCGTTCCAATCTACCTTGTCGATAGATACATCACCCATTTGTGACAAGTAAGCACGAATCTCAACACCAAACTCATCTTTTAAGTATTTCTTCGCGATTGCACCAGCAGCCACACGCATTGCGGTTTCACGAGCTGAAGAACGGCCGCCACCGCGATAGTCGCGGATGCCATATTTTTGGTGGTAAGTGTAATCAGCATGACCCGGTCTGAACTTATCTTTGATGTCAGAGTAGTCTTTTGAGCGCTGATCGGTGTTTTCAATTAGCAAACCGATCGATGTGCCCGTGGTTTTGCCTTCAAAAACGCCAGAAAGAATTTTAACTTCATCCGGTTCACGACGTTGTGTGGTGTAACGTGATGTGCCTGGACGACGGCGGTCGAGATCAATTTGTAGATCTGCTTCTGTAATTTCCAACCCCGGAGGACATCCGTCTACGATACATCCCAGTGCGATACCGTGACTTTCCCCGAATGTCGTCACTCGGAAATGTTGTCCGATACTGTTTCCTGCCATTACTTCCTCAAGTTTTTATCGCCACGCTCTCTCAAAACAGAGCATAGCTGCTTTCCAATTCTTCGTGGATTCATAGTGGCTTTATTACGTTTTGATGTAAAGAGTTAATATCGGCGAGGTATGCATAAAAAAACACCGAGCATAAAGCTCGGTGTTTTGATGTTTAGTGCAAGACTCTATTAGTCTTTGTACAGTTTAAACTCTTCTGCACACTCAACCAGCTGGTCACGCGTTAGCATAAACACGCCATGACCGCCGTTCTCGAACTCAATCCAAGTAAATGGAATCTCTGGGTACTGTTCCATCATATGAATCATTGAGTTTCCGACTTCACAAATAAGAATGCCGTTATCTGTTAGATAATCTGGCGCGTTAGCAAGAATACGACGCACTAGTTTTAGACCATCCGTACCCGCAGCTAGCCCAAGCTCAGGCTCATGCGTGAACTCATCTGGCAGGCTGTTCATGTCTTCTTCATCCACATATGGTGGGTTGGACACGATTAGATTGTATTTCTCTTTTGGAAGATCACGGAACAAATCAGAGCGAATTGGGAACACTTGCTGCTCCATGCCGTGATCTTGTACGTTTTGCTCAGCCACTTGTAGAGCATCTGTAGAGATGTCGATAGCATCCACTTCTGCTTCAGGGAAAGCGTGCGCACAAGCAATCGCGATACAACCAGAACCCGTACATAGGTCCATGATGCGCGTAGGCTCTTCCACCAACCAAGGTTGGAATTCCGCTTGAATCAATTCGCCGATAGGAGAACGTGGCACAAGTACACGCTCATCAACGAAGAACTCAAGACCGCAGAACCATGCTTTGTTTGTTAGGTATGCTGTTGGCGTACGCTCGTTGATGCGTTTTACTACGCGCTCAACAATACGCAGACGCTCGCTTGTCGTTAGGCGAGAGTTCAATACGTGCGGAGGCACATCAATCGGCAAGTATAAGGTTGGCAGGATAAGCTGAACTGCTTCATCCCACGCATTATCAGTACCATGACCGTAAAACAGGTTCGCTGCATTAAAGCGGCTTACCGTCCAACGAATCATATCTTGAAGGGTATGCAGTTCCGATACCGCTTCTTCTACAAAAATCTTATCCAAAATTGCCTCCGAAAAGCGCTACAATACTGCCAATAAAGTTTATTAATGAAATTGTTTACCTAATGAGCAAAAAAGACACCGAGAACGATGACGATTTCGCCTTGTTTCAGGAAGCAGTACAGGGCGTAAAAAAGTTGCGACAGGATACCATAATCCAGCAACCAAAAAAAAATACTAAGCAAAAAGAAATCAAGCGCTCCAACCGTGAAGCGAGTGACTCTGAATTTTACTTTTCAGACGAGTTTGTCCCTCTATTAAACGATGAAGGTCCAACTCGTTATGCACGTGACGACGTCTCCACTTATGAAGTCAAACGTCTACGTCGTGGCGTGTATGTACCGGACGTGTTCCTCGATATGCACGGCATGACACAGCAAGAAGCAAAACGCGAGCTTGGTGCGATGATAGCCTATTGCATCAAAAACGAGATTCATTGTGCGTGTGTGCAACATGGTATTGGGAAACACATCCTGAAACAGAAAGCCCCACTTTGGTTAGCACAGCATCCTGACGTTATGGCTTTTCACCAAGCGCCACTAGAATTTGGTGGTGATGGTGCGTTGTTAGTGTTGCTTTCAATTCCTGAAAAGTAACAAGCTTGCTGTAGACACGACGAAACGAAAAGGCAGGGATCTCCTGCCTTTCTTATTCTGTCTCTAATTTGCAAACGCTTATTTTGGTTTAGACACTTATGGCGTAATATGCCATAGCACTTCACCATTTTGTGTTTGTAAATCATATTCAATGCACACTAGCCCTGATGTAGGAAACATCGGTGGTGTCATGTCTTTTACAAACTCTGAAGTCAGATAACCGACCAAAGGCAAATGCGATACGAACAAAAGCGAGTCCAATTGTTCGACTTCTATTAACGCACTTGCGAAATCGAAGACATGCTCGGACTGGCCATAAGGTGTAATATCTTCACAAGTTTCAATGCTTTTTGCAGAGAAATACGCACTGATCTCTTGCCAAGTTTGTTGAGCTCTAATGTACGGACTCACCAACACTTTATCGAATTGCGCAAAACCCTGTTCTTTACAGGCTCTCGCAACCGCTTCTGATTCGACTCTGCCTCTTGGGGTCAATTGTCGTGCTGCGTCTGAATCTGCAAAATGCTCGGCTTCACCGTGACGCATGATGAATATTTTCATGTTATTTCCTAGGGATAGCTAACGCTACCAAAAGGTTGACTGCTATCTTTATTAGATAGACGGGGCTAACTTTAACAATGACGAAACAAAAATACTGATATAATTATCTGTTCATTATACCAATTCGCTTGTTAAAGATAGCGACTTTCTTAACAATCTATTAAAAGAATGTACTCAGTTCATCACACTATTTAACTGTGCAATGAGTTCAGAGCATTCACTCAAACAGTTCTTCCCCATACGCAAACGCGATGGGCCTGTGCAGAAGTCTACGAATAACAAAAATACGGCAAGCAGTATTTGTCGAAACGCAAACTTTGCGCCCCCCGCGAGGGGAGCCTAAATTACTGTAATGCGAAATCTGGAGACGCATCGTGCATCTAAGTCCTAACGATTCAAATCAATACCGCTACATTACCTTGAGCAATGAACTGCGTGTACTGCTGATTCATTCCGATACAGCTCAACAGTCGGCAGCTGCTCTGGCAGTGAACGTTGGACACTTCGACGACCCAAACGATCGCCAAGGTCTGGCACACTATTTAGAACACATGCTTTTTTTGGGTACGGAAAAATACCCTAAAGTGGGCGAGTTTCAAAGCTATATTAGCCAACACGGTGGAACAAACAACGCTTGGACTGGTACAGAGCACACTTGTTTCTTTTTCAACATTGCTCCAAATGCCTTTGAAAGTGCCTTAGATCGATTTAGCCAATTCTTTACCGCACCTTTGTTTAACGAAGAAGCATTAGACAAAGAACGCCAGGCTGTCGACTCCGAATACAAGCTCAAACTCAATGATGATTCTCGTCGCCTGTATCAAGTTAACAAAGAAGTCATCAATCCAGAGCACCCGTTTTCAAAATTCTCTGTCGGAAACTTAGATACTCTTGGCGACCGAGATGGTAAATCCATCCGCGACGAAATTGTGGAGTTTCACCACTCTCAGTATTCCGCCGATTTGATGACACTGACTCTATTTGGGCCACAGTCGCTCGATGAACAGCAAGCTTGGGTAGAAACCATGTTTGCCGACATCCCAAATCACCACCTTCGTGGAAAATCGATTGATGTACCGATAGGCACTGAGGAAAGCACGGGCATTTTGGTTCAAGTCGAGCCGCTCAAAGAGTTCCGTAAACTGATTCTCACATTCCCCATGCCGGGAATGGATGCGCATTATAGCGTGAAGCCACTCTCCTACTTTGCTCACCTGTTGGGTTATGAAGGAGAAGGCAGTTTGATGCTTCAACTCAAAGAAAAAGGCTGGATTACTTCTCTCTCAGCGGGCGGCGGCGCGAGTGGCAGTAACTACCGAGACTTTACCGTAAGCTGCACCCTGACGCCAAACGGCTTAGATCATGTTGATGATATCGTTCAAGCAGTTTTTCAATACCTCTCGATGATCAAACAAGACGGGTTAGATGAATGGCGCTATCTCGAAAAACAAGCGGTATTAGAATCGGCTTTTCGCTTCCAAGAGCCATCGCGCCCAATGGATCTCGTCAGCCATCTGGTGATCAACATGCAGCACTATCAACCGGAAGACACGGTTTATGGTGACTACAAAATGGCGGGCTACGATGAGGAGTTACAGCGTTCATTGCTGCGATACTTAACCATCGATAATGTACGCGTCACTTTGATTGCTAAAGGCCTGGAATACAACCGTACTGCCGAATGGTACTTTACCCCGTACTCCGTCACACCTTTTAGTGAAGACCAACGTCGTTTGTATCAACAAATCGACCCAAGCTGGCAATTCGTCTTACCGGAAAAGAACCCTTATATTTGCTACGACCTCGACCCCATGCCACTCGAAAATGGTGATTCACTGCCAGAGTTGATTGAGGATCTCGAAGGGTTTCGGCTGTGGCATTTGCAAGATGACGAGTTTCGCGTGCCAAAAGGTGTCGTTTATGTCGCTATCGACAGCTCTCATGCCGTTGCATCACCAAAGAACATCGTCAAAACGCGCTTATGTGTAGAGATGTTCCTCGATTCGCTAGCAAAAGAAACCTATCAAGCAGAAATCGCAGGGATGGGTTACAACATGTACGCTCACCAAGGTGGCGTGACCTTAACCCTCTCAGGGTTCAGTCAAAAGCTGCCTCAGTTGCTAGAAATGATTCTGCACCGTTTTGCTTCTCGAGATTTCAGCCCTGCTCGCTTTGAAACCATCAAACAACAACTGTTACGAAACTGGAGAAATGCTTCACAAGATCGCCCTATTTCTCAGCTGTTTAACGCACTTACTGGGTTACTTCAACCCAATAACCCGCCTTTCGCAACCTTAGTCGAAGCGCTAGAAGAAATCGAAGTCGATGAACTCTCGGTATTCGTAGAATCCATTCTTGCAGAACTGCACGTCGAAATGTTTGTCTACGGAGACTGGCAACGCCAGCAAGCCCATGACATGGCAACGACCTTAAAGGATGCTCTAAGAGTGAACGAGCAACGTTATGAAGAAGCACTTCGTCCGCTCATTATGCTAGGTAAAAATGGCAGTTTTCAACGTGAGGTGCATTGTAATCAGCAAGATTCCGCAGTCGTTATTTACCACCAGTGCGAGGATATTGAGCCTCGCAGTATCGCGCTATACTCATTGGCCAATCACCTTATGTCGGCAACGTTTTTCCACGAAATCCGTACCAAGCAGCAATTAGGTTACATGGTAGGCACTGGCAATATGCCGCTAAATCGTCACCCTGGTATTGTACTGTATGTGCAGTCACCTAATGCAGCACCTGCCGAGCTGGTTACCTCAATCGATGAGTTTTTAAATGCCTTTTATATGGTGTTGTTAGAGTTAAACGATTACCAATGGCACAGCAGTAAGCGCGGCTTGTGGAACCAAATAGCAACGCCTGACACCACTCTTCGAGGACGAGCTCAACGTCTTTGGGTTGCAATAGGAAACAAAGACACTGAGTTTAACCAACGTGACAAGGTACTTACGGAGTTGAAGAAGCTGACGCGCGCAGACATGATTCGCTTCGTTGTGAACGAATTGAAACCTCGTACTGCAAATCGTTTGATCATGCACTCTCAAGGTCAAGCGCATTCGGAGGCTCCGCGCATCCATCTAGGACAAGAAATAGGATCGATTGAAGAGTTCCAACTTCGGCCAAAAGATTGCGGCTTGGGGTGATCTAGTTGCTCAGAAATAAAATTGTCGATTACTAGAATGTACCTACAAACCCATGAGGTTGTCGGTCTCATAGATTGAATCGGCACCATAATTGGCAGAAAATTGAAATTACGCCATTGCGGCTTATCTCTAATTACCGCACTAAAAATAACTTAATGAGGTAATCATGAAAAAAGCACTTTTACTAGTGGCTCTTATACTGCCATTGGCATCTGCTTACGCTGAACTCTCAGTCAAAGGCGATGGCTTCGAATTAAGTGACGACTGTGTGCGCCTTAGCGGAGACAATGTATCCATCAAATCAGATGATTGCTCTTCAAAGCAGTGGAATGATAAAGACAAAAAAGGTAACAGCAGCGTTCACGGGGACGACAACCCAGGTAAAGGCCACAATAAAGATAAGAAAGACAAGAAGAAGTAACCATTTCTTCTTTATGAAAAAGGCTTGCCACTGGCAAGCCTTTTTTCTCTACCGAAGCAACGTTTAATAGAACGTTGTCCCTTCACCAGCTCGAGTAAGCAAACCATCACATGGCGCGTAACGATCGCCATACTTCGATGCAAACTCATTCATTTTCTCTACGAGCTCTTTAATGCCAAATTGGTCCATGTAACGGAACGGACCACCCAAGAACGGTGGGAAACCAATACCAAATATCGCGCCAATATCACCGTCACGTGGCGAGCGAATGATGCCATCATCCAAACAACGTACCGCTTCATTCAGCATTGGCAGCACACAGCGCAACGCAATATCGTTATCGCTTAGCTTAGATTCAGGGTCGAGCTTAAGCAGTTTGTAAACTGATTTGTCGACATCTTTCTTCTTGCCCTTGTAAGTGTAAAAGCCCTTACCACTCTTGCGTCCTTTACGTCCATCATTTAACAAGATATCAAACACATCCGGGCCTTTGAATCGGTCACCTAACTCATTAACCAGAATCGGCATAATTTTCGCGCCAATGTCGACACCGACTTCATCCAGTAAGGTAATCGGGCCGACAGGGAAACCAAAATCAAGCAACGCCGTATCAATCTTTTCGATCGGCTCGTTAGCCAACAAAATATGCGCCGCTTCGTTCATGTATGGAGCAAGAATGCGGTTCACGTAAAAGCCCGCTTTGTCTTTCACTACGATTGGGGTTTTACCTTGCTTCTTAGCAAGTGCAACAACTGTTGAAACGGTTTCATCTGACGTCGTTTCATGTGGAATCACTTCCACCAAAGGCATTTTTTCTACTGGGCTGAAGTAATGCAAACCAACTACGTTTGCTGGACGCTCTGCTTTTTCTGCAATTTTGTGGATAGGCAACGAAGAAGTATTGGTCGCAAAGATAGTTTCTGTCTTAGCGTTCGCTTCAATGTCCGCCACCATTTTTTGCTTAAGATCTAAGTCTTCAAAAACGGCTTCAATTACGACATCAATATGATTAAAACTGGTAAAATCGACACCACCAGACAGTTGCAGCATTTTCGCTTGCAGATCGGCCTTGGATAGAATGCGACGTTTGCGCTGTTTCTCAAATAACTTGTAGTTGTAGTTGAGCGCATTTAAAACACCATCGTTGCTAACGTCTTTGATGCGAACAGGTACTTTTGCTTTTGCAACAGACACATGGCTGATTCCGGCGCCCATCAGACCACCACCAAGCACACCAACTTTATGAACTGGTGCTGGTTTCGCATCCGTGCCATTTTCTTTCTTCATTTCTGTTGTGGCAAAGAAGATCGAACGGAGCGCTTTTGACTCTGAGCTCATCACAAGCTCACCGAAGCGCTTCGCTTCAAGTTCTTGACCTTTAGCGAAGCCTTTCTCTAAGCCATGTTGAATAACTTCTAGAATTGCAACCGTTGCTGGATAGTTACCGCGAGTTTTTTGATTCGTTTTCTTCGCAGCTTGCTCAAATACAAACTTGCGCCCTAGCCCGCTACCAGACATCACCTTTTCTTTCGTCGATAGCTTTTTCGTGCCCTTGTTTTTACCTTTGTCGATAAACTGTTTTGCTACGTCGAGCAAAATGGTGTCAGGCACACAGGCGTCCACAACGCCCAATTTTTTAGCTTTCTTCGCACGAAGTTGTTTACCCGTCAGGATCAAGTCTAACGACGGTAACAGGCCAATCAAACGTGGCAGACGCTGAGTACCACCAGAACCTGGCAATAAACCAAGTTGTACTTCTGGCAGACCTAAACGCGTTTTGTCAGAATCCGTACAAACACGATAATCACATGCAAGAGCCAGTTCTAAACCACCGCCCAAACATGGGCCATGAATAGCCGCAACGACAGGATAAGGTAAGTCCGATAGCTGCTGGAACAACTCCTGACCTTGCCTTGCTAAGGCTTCCGCTTCACTTGCTGTGGTGCATGCTTCTAGCATTCGAACATCAGCACCCGCAACAAAATTGTCCGGTTTGAGGGAGTGGATGATCATCCCTTTAATACCACTGGAGTCTTTTAGCTGAGCAAAAATTTCTTTCATTTCGTCAGCAAAAGCCGCCTGCAGCGTATTCATTTTTTCATTAGGAACATCAATTGCTAACCAAGCAATATTTTGCTCATCAACCTTTAGACTAAATGCTTTTTGCTCGCTCATTACTCAACCTCCAGAATCATTGCCGCACCAAGACCACCAGCAGCACATGCGGTATTCAATGCAATACCACCGCCACGGCGTTTTAGCTCTCGTAGGGTTTGCGTCATCATACGCGCACCAGTCGCAGCAAATGGGTGACCATAAGCAATTGATCCGCCAAGCACGTTGAACTTATCCATGTCAATTTCACCAATCGCTTTTGAGCGACCAAGGTTTTCTTGAGCAAACTTATCGGAAGCAAACATCTTCACATTCGCCAATGCTTGAGCAGCAAAGGCCTCGTGCATGTCGATCAACGTCAGGTCTGACAGTTCCAAGCCTGTATTTTCAAGCACTTTCGCTGTAGCATAAGTCGGCCCCATCAGCATGTCCTTTTCCACGCCGATAGCAGAGAATGCATAACCTCGGATGTAACCAAGAATCTCCATTCCGAGCTCTTTCGCTTTACCTTCTCGCATCAACATCACTGCCGCACCACCATCAGTCAATGGCGTACTGTTCGCAGCCGTAACACTGCCATACTGACGATCAAACGCAGGTCGCAATTTCGCGTATCCCTCAACCGTTGAGTCATGACGAATATTGTTATCTTCCGAAATCCACTTTTTGTATGGTTCAGGGAAAGCCGTCATCACTTCATCTTGGATTTTTCCTTCTTTCCAAGCTTGAGAAGCCAGCGTATGAGAACGATGTGCAAGCGCATCCTGTTCTGCGCGAGAAATACCATGTGTTTTAGCCATTTGCTCTGCAGTTTGTCCCATGGATAAACCCGTAGAGTACTCTGCTACTGCTGGTGGCACTGGCATCAGGTCTTTAAAGCTCAAGTTTTTGAGGATACTAAGCTTCTGACCCATTATTTTTGTCTTACTAAGAGCAAGCAGATTAGCGGCCAGTTTCTTTGATACGCCAATAGGCAGGACGGAAGAAGAGTCTGCACCGCCAGCAATACCAATATCGATGGTTCCCGCCATGATGCTTTCTGCGACATTAACCGCCGCTTGAAAACTCGTCGCACACGCTCGAGTCACACTGTATGCATCAGTATGGATGTTCATACCAGTGCCTAATACGATTTCTCGTGCGATGTTTGGCGCTTCAGGCATTTGTACTACTTGTCCAAATACCACTTGTTCGATTAGCTTCGGAGCAATATCTGTTCGAGCAAGCATTTCGCTTACTACCATTTTCCCTAAATCGACCGCTGGCACTTGGCTAAATTCCGTGCTTTGACGAGCAAAGGGAGTTCGAAGCCCCGCGACAATAGCGACACGCTCACCATTGCGTGTTTTTACTTCCTGCTTGCCCATTGTTTCTCCTTAAATACAAGAGGTCTGACCTGATGCATTGTAATGAATTTGTTAAATTTATCAAACGTGCGTTTAAATAAACGTGAAGCAAGTAGTTCAATTACTCTACTTCTTTGATTCTTATGCGATTACTAATGGTTAACTATAGAGAGTTAAAACGGTAAGAGGTATACGGAAAGTAAAATCGAAGCAAAAAAAAACCACACATAACTGTGTGGTCGGAATATCTATAAAACAATTAACTTACGCCAATTGAAAAGTAATCAGTTTCCTGATTAGGAGAAAGTAAAGTCAGCCTTCAAAAGGAAGTGTCATCTTGCTCAACATGTTAGTCGCAATGACTAACGAGATGACAAGGTGTACTATAACCCCTTCACTGCTTGATATTTTGAAATAGATCAATTTTATAGTGATTTTACGAGTTTTAAGCTCACCTAAAGCGATTATTGATTCAAAACAATTCAAGAATCCACCATCAGAAGTCCCTTTTAATGCTCCATCGAATGAACTTATCCAAGCCATTGATTACTAATGATGATATTGTTAACAATATATATCAATTCGTGTTCGATGATATCTGACATTTGCGTATACACTTTTAGGTAACCACATGGCTTGTTGTGTCAAAGGGGTTGCATGACAAATCCTGCAACCAAAACCGCTAAGCGATGAAGCAAGTAAAGTCATGCTCAGAACAAATAAGAAACTCACAGAGCGAGGATGGAGGCTCCTGTGGCCATATTAAAAATGTTTGGAAAGAAAAATTCCAACAGTCCGGTCAACTCTGATATGGACAAGCAAAGAAAATACGAAGCGCTCGTCCGAGGGTATCATCGTGACTTGTACCGCTACGCATATTGGTTGTGCAAAGATAAAGCGGTCGCGGAAGATCTAGTTCAGGAAACCTGTCTTAGAGCTTGGAAGTCACTCGATAGCCTCCAGGACGAAAAAGCTGCCAAGTCTTGGCTCATCACAATATTGAGACGAGAAAATGCGCGCCGCTTCGAACGTAAACAATTTGATTTAGTTGATATCGATGATTACGGCAATGATGCTAAAGTCAGCGATGAACCACATCATCAGCAAGAATGGCTGCAGGCACAGATCATGAAGCTCGATGTTGAATACCGTGAGCCTTTATTTCTCCAAGTTGTTGGTGGTTTCAGTGGAGAAGAAATTGGTGACATTCTTGATTTAAATAAAAACACAGTGATGACTCGACTATTTCGCGCTCGTAATCAACTTAAAGAGATGTTGGATTCTCAAGATACCAAGAGAGGACAAAAGAATGGATGATTTAGAATTTCGTCGTCGTATTTTGTCGGATCCAAAACAAAAGGATGAAGAGATTCTGCAAGCTTTAGCTGGTAGCGACGCCAACAATAAGTTTGTTGATGACGTTTTGGATCTCGATGTAAAAATTAAACAAGCCATGAATGTGGATGTACCCGAAGATCTCGCAGATAAGATTTTATTTAGCCAGACGTCGAGTGCACTTGATGAAGAGAAGGTCGTAAGACCAAACTTTGTCCGCAAAGCAATGGCACTTGCCGCTTCTATTGCGTTCACCGCAGGGTTATTAGTTGGCCAAGTAAACTGGGGAAATGTTTTGGTGTCTCCAGCACAAGCCAGTTTAGCGGATACCGCGATGAAACACGTTATTCATGAAGAACCGTTTGTTCGTCATCTTGATGAGGATGTACCGAGCTCGCAAATTAATGCGAAAATGTCGCCATTTCATTACCAGTTTAGTGAAAACTTTCCATATCACGTTTACTACCTAAACCACTGCGGTTTTGGCGAATCCAATGCGGTGCATATGGTGTTCCAAGGTCCAAAAGGTAAAGTAACGTTATTTATTACTGGTATTCCAAGCGAACAAAGTACCGACTTTAGTAAGGATGGCATGACCGGAGTCGTTCAGCCCGTTGGGAGTTCAAGCCTGATTTTAGTCGGGGAAGAAGGTGAAAATATTGATGCTATCGCTACGACTCTTGCATCAATGATTAAGCCGATGTAACAACTTCGACGATTTCCAGCTTTCAAAAGGTTAAATGCCGCTAAATGATCTTATTTAGCGGCATTTTTGTATAAATATAGCACAAAACATTCACCACCGCTATAGCATTTAGAGCTTAAACTCTAAATTATGCATTTTAAGTGCAATTTCCCGTCTTTTAGACATCATTTCTGCAATTTTTATTCAATTTTATCCAATGGTCGGATTTGTCCAAGCAATTATTGATACTACTATCTGCGCCACTGAGCAAAAGCTCAATTTATCGTCCAAAGAGACGAATCTAATAAGGAAAAACAAATGACTCAGAACACGCGTCTGTTTAAAAAGACTCTCCTAGCAGTAACGGTAGCTTTTGCCTCAGGTCAATCGATGGCAGCGGGTTTCCAAATCAACGCTCAATCAGCAACTGGCATCGGCCGTGCATTTGCTGGTGATGCAGTAATCGCAGATAATGCAGCAGTAATGGCTCGTAACCCAGCAGCAATGGCTCTGTTTGATAAAATGGAACTTTCGCTAGGTTTCGAAAGCATTACTTCAATGATTGAAGTGAAAGATGCGAAATATAACGTTAATACTCCTTTGGGCTCCAATACTGTAAGTGTTGCTGATACTGATGATGTGGGTGATACGTCAATAGCTCCAAACATTCACCTAATCGTTCCAGTAAATGACAAGTTTGCATGGGGCGTAAACGCATACTCTAATTTCGGCACTAAAACTGAATTTTCAGATAACTACACCGCAACAGAGTACGGTGGTCTTACGGATGTAAAAAGCTTCAACTTTGGATTGGCGGGTTCTTACCGTTTAAACGAACAATGGAGCTTTGGTGCTGGTTTAGATTTAATCTACGGCCAAGGCACAATGAAGCGTACAACTAGCTCTTCAGTCCCAAGGGTTGGCGGTCAAAAAATTCTGGACGTAGATAAAGCTGATGGTTGGGCTGTTGGTTTTAACGTAGGTACTGTGTACGAACTAGATGAAAACAACCGTTTTGGTCTAGCGTATCGTTACAGCCCTGAATTTACGGCGAAAGACGACAAAGGTCAGGAAATCACGCTACCTCTACCAGATATGGCCGAGTTTTCTGGTTTCCACAAAATCCAAGACACTAAGTTTGCTGTACACTACAGCATCCAATACATCGGCTGGAAAGATTTCGACCAAATTGATTTTGAGAACCTAAATCAGGGTTTACTTAAAGGTGGTTACTCGAAAGACTATCAATGGCAAGATGGCTGGCACTACGCAATTGGTGGTACTTACTACCTAAACAACAACTGGACACTTCGTGCTGGTTACATGTACGACACAAGCGCTCAAGATAAAGTAACGTCTATCTCGGTACCAGACTCTGATCGCCAGTGGTTCTCCACAGGTTTCTCTTACCATATTGATAATAGCTCAAACATCGATTTTGGCTTCACGTACTTGTTAGGTGAAGATGTAAAAGTTAATGAGAATACTCAATTATCTCCTGTTCTTTCTACCGGTGTAACAGCAACAACTCATGCTGATGCAATTCTATTCGGCTTACAATACAGCCGTAGCTTCTAAACGCTTCGCTGTTAGTTAGTAGAAAAATACTTTATATAAAAGGCTGGATTTCCAGCCTTTTTTCATATCTGCGATTTATTGCCCACTCAATTTGAGTGAACACGTGTATCTAAATCTCACAATTAGGACGCACAGCTGTTCGCTGAATTCCGTTTACAAGCCTTTCACAGTTAGATTATTAAACCGCACAAATAACATTTAAAAGCATAATATTCCAAATGACCACTTACGCTGGATTTTCATTTCTAAAGTAAAAACTCTACCTTTAAACTTTTGTCCCACGTTATAAACAAATCAGCGAACATTCGAATGAAAACCAACAAGACTCTTCTATCAACAGCAGTGGCATTAAGCCTACTTGGCGCAACGGGCATGGCTAACGCAGCAGGTTTCCAACTTGCTGAATATTCTGCAACAGGCCTAGGTCGAGCATATGCTGGTGAAGCAGCAATGGCTGACAACGCAAGTGCACAATGGCGTAACCCAGCAATGCTAACTTATTTGGAAGGCACTCAAGTGTCCGTTGGTGCAATCTATGTGAACCCAAATATTGATATTGAAGGTGATGTAAACTTCCACGGTAGTACTTCTTCTGCATCTTCAGATGATTTCGCACATGATGCAATCATTCCAAACTTCTACCTATCACACCAATATAATGAGAAATTCGCGATTGGTTTGGCATTTGGCACCAACTACGGCATGGAAACCGATTTAGGTAAAGGCTTTGGTGCCTCGCACTTCGGTAACGAAGCAAGCGTAACGACAATGGAAGCGAACTTGAACGCAGCTTACAAAGTCAATGAATCAATCAGCGTTGGTGGTGGTATCCGTTACATCATCGGCGAAGGCAGCTTTGGCGCAGCAGCTCCTAGGAATAACGTTGTAGGGTTAAATCCTGAAACTAATCAACCAATCAGTGTTCCTCAAGGTACCGCTCTAAAATACATGGAAGGTGACGATACCGCTTGGGGCTGGCAAGTTGGTACAGCATGGCAGATCAATGAAAATAACCGTATCGGCTTCGCGTACAAATCTGAAGTTGAACTAAAGCTTGAAGGCCATGCTGAAGGTCTTGGTTTTGGCTTCGGTACTTCTGAACGCGACAACGGCTACATGTATCTAAACCTGCCTGCAACGGCTGAGTTGGCAAGCTTCCACCAAGTAACAGACCAACTTGCGTTACACGCAAGCGTTAACTGGACGGATTGGAGCTCTTTCGAGAAATTGGAAGCACGTCTAAATACTGCTGGCACGCATATGGTTAAAGTAGAAAACTGGGAAGACAACTATCGCTTTGCTGTTGGTGCTACTTACCAGCTTGATCCTAAGCTAGCGCTACGCACTGGTATTGCATACGATACTTCAGCGGTAAGCGACAAAAACCGCACGATTACTATTCCAGAAACTGACCGTACTTGGCTAAGTATTGGCGCAACGTACGATTGGACGAAAGACTTCAGCCTAGACGCTGGCTTCACCTATATTTTTGCGAAAGACGCACCAATCGTTGAGTCTCGTGGTTACAAGTCAGACGACACTGCAGAACAAGTCGGCGGGCAATTTGTAGGCGAAACTACGGGTAATGTTTGGCTAATCGGTGTTCAAGCAAACTACCGTTTCTAACCAAGCTGCAAAATACAAAAAAGGCTTAGCATCAGCTAAGCCTTTTTTCATTTCTCGATTATGAAGAACAACGCTTAAAAGTCTTCTAGATATTCATCTAAATACTCTTCTTCTTCGATGTTAACTTCTTCTACCGTTTCAACTTCTGCTTTAAAGTTTTGACGCTGGATATAAACATCGCGAGTTAGAATATATGGATCCGGCGACGAGTCTAGCTGCGCTTCTTGCGGTACTAATAAAGCACGCTTCTCCATTCCTTCAAACGCCCACTTACCCAAACTCGCCCAGAAGTTGAGATAAGAGAGGGGTAAATACGTACTATCTACGGTATCTGTCACTTCACGTAAGGTATACGGACCATAACCTGGAACCATGAAGTAAGGACCATTTCCAACACCATAGTGGCCTACTGCATCACTGAACGCTTTCTCGTCGTACTTCGTAATACCCGCGGCACTTGCAATATCGAATAAACCGAAAATACCGAACGTCGAGTTAATCCAAAAACGGTTAAAGTGGTCCACGGCTTTCGTACCATTACCCATGATTAAGTTATTAACCATGCTTGCTGGCTCATCTAAGTTCGATAAGAAGTTAGCGATACCAGAACGAATAGGAACTGGCGTGTATTCTACATACGCAAGTGATACAGGACGAACCAAATACGGATCTAAATATTCGTAGTTGAGTTCCCACATGGTTCGGTTAAAGCCTTCCAACGGGTCATACACATCAGAAGTCGTTTGATTTGTTTCTTGTCCTGTTACTGCTTCATCAGGCGCACTTGAACAGCCAACCAGTCCAACGGCTAACAGCAACAAGAAGGTAGATTTACCCTTGTTATACATTTTATTTTCCATAACGACTATTAATGTACCTAAGTCACCCCGATTAACCATTGTACGTATGTTGAGCAGGATACATAGTAAAGATGACTCAGATATGGGAATAAATAAAGGCCAGCAATCGCTGGCCTTCGGTATTCTACTCGATCGTTTAGAGTCATACCACTAAAGGCAACTGACTCTACCTCGTTGTCATGTTTCAGAGACAGATGTTAACAATTAATACTGCTGATCAATGGTCACTTCTACTGGTGCGCCAAATTCAACGACGTCACTTTCTCCGTGCCAATCTTGATCACGCGTTGCTACGTTACCGTCAGAATCTACACGCACACGGACGATTAGCTTATCGAGTGAAGATAACTTTTGCCCTTGCATCATGGCATTGCCATCATCTAATACGACTGTGCGAGGGAAAGTACCTAGCGGATAACGAGCAGCAGCCACAGGCATCGGGGAGCCATCTGAACGATGTACTGACACAATCAGAACTGCGTTTGGATCCAACTGAGCATTTGGTGCCACATTAATTGTCACTGCTACACTCTTATCCGGTGAAACCGCTTCGCCCATTTGCTTACGAGCACTCTCAATACTGCGTGACAACATCTCGTAGCGACTATCTTCTGGACCAATCATTTGCTGCATGATTCCCCAGTACTTGATGGCTGCCGGGAAGTCTTGACGCTCAAACGCATCGAACGCTAACAAAGAAAACACACGCAGATCGACATAGTCTTGCTGCATCAGCTTGCCGAGTAATGAGCGAGCCGTCGCTTGATCCATTTCCTCTTGAGACAGCATCAGAGCTTGTGCATAACCCAACATCACATCAGGATCTTTTGGCTCTAGGCGGTACGATTTTTCCATCGCATCGATAGCTGTGGTGACATCACGATTTGCTAACGCAATACGACCTAGCAGTAACCAACCTGTCGAGTCTTCCGGCTGGTAATGTAAGCGAGTTCGAAGGGCAAGGGTCAAATCCGCCATTTCATCGTCACTCAGCGGCTCAGAAGAAGCCGACATCAGCTTTTTCGATAACTCAGGTAGATTTGCAGACACTTCTTGCCATTGAACAATATCGTCTGACGCGCCAAATTTATAATACAAACCATAGCTCAGCACCACCGTCAGAATTACCGATGGAACTAAAACCGCGATTGGAGAAACCTTAGTTTCTTTTTGCGCTTTATCACCAGGGATATCGTCAAGCAGTGATTGCTTTAGATCAGAAATCAGTTCGTCTTCACTTTCAACTAGACCTTCGTCAGTTTCTTCTGCAAGCTCAGATAGTCGGTCTTTATAAAATGCCTTGTTAAGCTCATCGCGTAACACATCATCATTGTTCGCTTTTTGTTTAAGCAGCGGCAAAGCCACCAGCGCACAAGCAATAAGCGTGAGAACAACGGTGGAAATCCAAAATAGTGTCATTACTTCTTATCTCCGTTGTTCTCTTCTTCAAGCAATGCTTTTAAACGAGCTTCTTTTTGCTCATCCCATTGCTCGTCACTGCTCGCTTTTGCCTTAACTTTAGATTTACGGCTACGCAGCACAATCAAACCAAAACCACCCAGTACTACAGCGAGTGGCCCTAGCCACAAAATCGCAGTCGCGACCGTAAATGGTGGGTTGTAAGTCACGAAGTTACCGTAACGGGCGATCATGTAATCAACAATCTCATCTTTGGACTTCCCTTCTTTGGTCATTTCGTACACCTTATGGCGTAAGTCCTGAGCAAGTTCAGCGTTAGAATCCGAGATCGTGTTGTTCTGACATTTAGGGCAACGGAGCGTATGGCTTAACTCTTTGAACTGCTGTTCTTGTTCCAAATTATCAAACTCGTACACTTCAATGGCCGCATGAGCAGCAAGAGATAATGTCATCGCAGCAAAAACGGCAAGAATTAGCTTTCTCATTGCTTCGCCTCCTCAACCAATTTGTTGTAAAGCGGCTCCAGTGTTTCTGACCAATTACGTGGGTTTACATCCCCTACATGGCGATAGCGAATCACACCATTTGCATCAATAATGAATGTTTCTGGAGCACCATAAACGCCAAGGTCAAGGCCAAGCATACCACTGCCATCAAATAGGCTGATCAAGTACGGGTTGCCGAGATCATTCAGCCAACCTATTGCTTTATTACGATCATCTTTGTAATTCATACCGATGATCTTAACGCCCTTACCCGCCAATTCGTTTAGGTATTTATGCTCTGCATAACACGTTGGGCACCACGTTGCCCAAACGTTCAAGAGCAACGGTTCACCTTTAAAAATTGATTGGTCGTACTGTTTTCCAGGCTCAGCCAGGTCTTCTAAATGAAACTCAGGAACTGGCTTGCCAACCAAAACCGACTCCAATTTAGTTGGATCATCGCCCTCTTGGTTACGCATTAATTGGGTTGCGAAAATGCCCGCTAGAATCATGAAAGCGACAAGCGGAATAAATAAGATTTTCTTATTCATGTTATGCCTCCTGCTCTTTTGACTTCGCATTTTTCTTCGGCGATTTACGGAAGCGGTAGCGTTTATCAGAAATCGCTAGTGCGCCGCCTAATGCCATAATCAAAGAGCCAGCCCAAATCCAACGAACGAACGGTTTATAGTAAATACGAACAGCCCAAGATCGGTTGTCGTCTAAACGTTCACCCATTGCAATGTATAAGTCGCGGCTAATACCACGGTCAATGGCTGCTTCAGTCATCATAGACTTAGCCGTACGGTAGAAGCGCTTCTCTGCGTGAAGCGTATTCACGTATTTGCCATCGTGTGTGATCTCAAAGTCTGCGATGTAGCCATCGTAGTTTGGACCATCTTTATCACGCAAGCCTGAGAAGTAGAAATCATAGCCTTGAATTTGGAAGTGTTCGCCAGGTGCTAAACGTACATCACGCTCGATGCTGTAGTTCTGTACCATCGCAATACCGATAACAGATACCGCCAGACCAACATGACCCAACATCATTGCCCAGTGGCTACGTTGCAGCTTGCGAACACCTTCACTAAAGCTATGACGGTGCGTTGCGCGCTCGTACAGTTCAAAGCCATGCATCGCAATAATCCAAATCGCCATCACCCAACCAATGTAAGCCATGGTTGAGAAGAAATCGGCAAACAGGTACACGCATAGCGCGGCCAAGGCGAAAGCAAGCACACCTGAAACGAGCATTGGTTTCACAAGTTTAGATAAATTGTCTCGCTTCCAACGAATAAGAGGGCCAATACCAAGCAGGAAAGCAAATGGCATCATTAACCACGCAAATAGCATGTCAAAGAATGGCGCACCGATAGAGACCGACCCCAAACCAAGCTGCTTGTGTACGAGCGGCAACAGTGTCCCCACTAACACCACAACAAGAGCGGCGATAAGTAATACGTTGTTGGCTAAGAGCGCATTTTCACGTGAGACTAAGTCGAAGTTACCTCGTACACGCACTGCTGCCCCTTTTACGGCAAACAGCAATAAAGAGCCACCGATAACGAAAACGAGGAAGCCTAGAATAAACATACCGCGCGACGGGTCAGACGCGAACGCGTGCACCGATACTAAAATACCGGAACGGACTAAGAAGGTGCCCAACAAACTCAACGAAAATGCAGAGATTGCCAATAGTACCGTCCACGCTTTAAATGTGCCGCGCTTTTCTGTCACGGCAAGAGAGTGCATTAATGCGGTACCCGCTAACCAAGGCATGAATGATGCGTTTTCTACTGGGTCCCAGAACCACCAGCCACCCCAGCCAAGTTCGTAGTAAGCCCACCAAGAACCTAGTGCGATACCAAGTGTTAAGAATACCCATGCTGCGGTTGTCCAAGGACGAGACCAACGAGCCCAAGCAGTATCAAGGCGTCCGGTCATTAGGGATGCGATCGCAAAAGAGAATGCAACCGAGAAACCAACATAGCCCATGTAAAGCATTGGCGGGTGAACAATCAAACCAGGGTCTTGAAGCAGAGGGTTCAAGTCACGTCCGTCAACCGGGAAGAACGGTAACGTACGTAGGAATGGGTTCGACGTTAGGATGATAAACAGTAGGAAACCCACTGAGATCATGCCCATAACAGCAAGTACACGTGCAACCGACTCTTGCGGCATACCACGACTAAACGTCGCTACAGCGACAGTCCAAGCAGCTTGGATTAAAACCCATAGCAACAGTGAACCTTCGTGTGCACCCCATACTGCGGTTAAACGGTAGTACCAAGGAAGCTGACTATTCGAGTTGCTCGCTACATACTGTAACGTGAAGTCGTTGGTATAAAATCCCCAACATAAAATGGCGAAAGAGAACAACAGCATCAGGAACATAGACCAAGATAGCGGTCGCGCTGTGTTCATTAGCATGGTGTTATTATTCGATGCTCCCCACAATGGCAATACGCTCAACAGCACTGCCATTGCAAGCGAAAGAATGAGAGCAAAGTGACCGATTTCAGCAATCATTGGCCGCTTCCTTGTTTCTGTTCGGTGCTGTATTGAAGCGGTTCATGCGTTTTCTTCATCGCTTCTGCAATTTCTGGTGGCATGTATTCTTCATCGTGCTTCGCTAGGACCTCAAATGCCTCAACTGTCGTGGCATCTTTCAGTACACCTTGAGCAACAATACCCTGCCCTTCACGGAACAAGTCAGGAAGAATACCGTCATAGGTAATCGTCACTTTCGGACCGACATCGTGCAGGTCAAAACTCACTTTCAAAGAATTAGGATCTCGACGAACTGAGCCCACAACCACCATTCCACCGATACGCAGACGCTGGCCTACTTCTGGCTTGGTGCCATCTGGCTTACCATTAACCAATTCCGTTGGAGTGTAGAAAAGGTCCATATTTTGATTAAGCGCATAAAGTATCAAACCAATGGTGGCACTAATACCGATAAAGATCGCTAGTACAATACCTAGCCTCTTTTTACGTCTCGGGTTCATAAGGTGTTCTCCATGTTCTTCGCTGCGTCGATACGAGCTTGACGGTCAATTTTTGCTTTCACTTCTTTCAATAATGCATCACCGCGGCGAAGGCTAGTGATCAGAAGAATCAGCATGGATAAGAAAGTAATACCAAACGCACTCCATACGTATGATGCGTAGCCACCCATGGCAAAAAAGTCGCTCAGAGATTCAAAATGCATAATCAGTTACCTCACTGAGTTTGTTCTGTTGCGAGTTTGCGCACCCAAGGGCGGTGACTTTCTTTACTGATGATTTCGTTACGAAAACGGACCATCGTCACGGCACCAAAGAAGAACGCAAAGCCAAAGATGTTCAGCAATAACGGCCAAAGCATGTCGGATGAAATAGAAGGTTGTTCAAATTTCGTGATCGTCGCACCTTGATGAAGCGTGTTCCACCATTCCACGGAAAAGTGAATGATAGGTAGGTTTACTACGCCTACGATCGCTAAGATACCAGCGGCTTTTGCAGCGGTTTTTTGATCGTCAAACGCATGGTAAAGCGCAATCACACCAAGGTAGAGAAATAGAAGAATCAATTCAGATGTAAGACGGGCATCCCATACCCACCAAGTGCCCCACATAGGCTTGCCCCAAACAGCACCTGTAAGTAGAGCAATAAAAGTAAATACTGCACCAATCGGAGCCATCGCAAGTGCCGCCATATCAGATAGGCGAACTTGCCATACTAGGCCAATAAATGCAGCGATCGCCATCGACATATAAACGCCCATAGACCAAATAGCTGATGGGACATGAATGTAGATGATTCGGAAACTGTCACCTTGTTGGTAATCTGAAGGCGCAAATGCAAGCCCCCAAACCGTACCAACCGATAAGCATACGAGGGCCAATACAGAAAACCAAGGCAGAAACTTACCACTCAAACGATAAGCTGCTTCTGGCTTGGCATAAGGATGTAGCCATTTCCACATGTTTTGTTCTCACTCTTACTTCAGGGACACTGTCTAAAGGGTTGAGACCGTAGCAGTGCTTTAATAATAATTCTTTGATCAAGCGCCGCTTCATTGGCACTTTATTGAGTTAGTTGACACTAACTCGTAATGCGGCACTGATGGCAAAAGGCGTTAATGTCATCGCCCCCATTAGCATCGCACCTAAAATCGCTAGTTGACCGTTATACGCCATACCGAGTGCGGCAGCATCAATTGCCGATGTTGCGAAAATCAAAATTGGGATGTAGAGCGGAAGAATAAGCAAACTCAAAAGAACGCCACCCTTTTGCAACCCAACAGTCAACGCCACACCAATGGCGCCAATAAAACTTAGTGTTGGTGTACCGATCATCAAGGTTAATACAACCGATAGCCAAGTATTGAAGTCGAGCGAAAGTAAAACCGCCAATAATGGGCTAATTAAAATCAGAGGTAACCCTGTTAACAACCAATGTGCTATGACCTTTGAAACCACTACAAGTTGCAATGGAATCGGCATTAGCATCATTTGTTCTAGTGCACCGTCTTGAAAATCATCACGAAATAGACGCTCTAATGATAATAAGGCGGACAGCAATGCGGCAACCCAAACGATGCCCGCTGCAATACGTGCTAACAAATTAGGTTCTGGTCCAATACTCAGAGGAAAGAGAGTAATGACAATAATAAAGAACCACAACGGGTTCAGAATGTCTGCCTGACGGCGAAATGCGATTAGGAGCTCACGACGAATGATGGTGGTCATCGAGGAAATCATATCAGTCACCCAGCTTTATTTTTCTAAGTTTCGGGCTGTCCGCAAACATATCTTGATGCGTCGTCAACACAACAATACCGCCATTATCAGCATGACTTGCGAACAAAGATTCAAGCACCTTGACGCCTTGCTTATCAATGGCAGTCAACGGCTCATCTAAAATCCATAAAATTTGCTTACTGAGCCATAACCTTGCCAATGCGACTCGTCGTTGCTGACCTGCGGAAAGTTGTGCTACAGGCACATCTTCTCGACCAGCTAATCCTACTTGAGTCAAAGCGATAAAGATTTCTTCGTCTGAAGAGCGATTATTTTGAATAGATTGATAAAAACGTAAGTTTTCTAATGCGGTAAGCTCTCGTTTCACTCCTGTTTGATGTCCTAAGAAAAGCAGATCTTGATGGAAAACATCACGAGATTTTTCAACCTCTTCGCCTTTCCATTTAATGACACCTTCTTCTCTATCACCTAACCCTGTCACAATCCGTAGCAATGTAGTTTTACCAGTACCATTACGCCCTTCGATCTGGACCAATTCACCAGGCTTAATTTCAAACTGCAGGTTTTCAAACAGAACCCTTTCATCACGGATTGCTGTCAGGTTAGACACTTCTAACATAGAGCTTCAACTAAAAAATGAACGAGCCGCTATATTAGCACAGCTTAGTTATGACAAAACAGGATAAGAGGGCTAGGTTACATGTAAGTTCATGTATTTTTGTTAATTAATCATCACACTTTAATAAAATTAACTATAAGTAGTTATAAGCGCTCATTTTGAATTTGAGAGGCCAGAACTAAGAGCAAGATCGACTGAAGGTTATCTAGGGTTGTATTTAAGAAGAGCATTAGCGGCTAAAAGTAAATTACCACCTTCTAAAGAAGGTGGCTTTGTGTGAGCCCCCTAAAAGGGGGCCTTTGTTTAGTCCAGCGCCAA